>CAZEFM010000032.1:18919-38554 GCA_964511575.1 uncultured Phycisphaeraceae bacterium
CGTGAGGATGGCCACGTTGCTGTCGTTCGATTCAGACTGAAATAAAACAGGGTTCTGTTAGGTTTTATTGTTGGTGCCGTTCGTCCATCGACGGCCGCCCGCGAATCGTTCGCCACCGTGTCGCCCCGCCGTGTCGTCCCATGTCACCCCCTGTCGATCCATCGCCGTCCGAAAAGTTGACCTATGTTCGTTGAAATCAATTGTTTATGTCGAAACGTGCGGGCTGATGCCCCGGGCGCGAATGTCGTGTTTGTCACCCCCACGACACGCCGGATTTTTTCTGTAAACCAAGTCTTTTCAGTTGATTACCGCAACGCGTGGAGGATTGAGGGGGGTGGGGGGGTGACATTTCACCCCTCACCACGCACCCGTCCACCAGTCACCCTCGCTCGGCCCTCGGCCTCTGGCCCTCTCTTACCGATACCGATGCAACGTCTGCACCACTTTCTGATGGACCTCCAGCGGGCGGGGGAGCATGAGCCAGTAGGCTTCGGTAACGGCGGTGCCTGCGGTGGTGAAGCCGATGGTGCCCAGGCCGAACAGTCGTTCGCGGAGACTGACGTAGATGGTGGTGTGCTGGATTTGTTTGAGGGGTGCTTCGAAGACGTAGACGCGGACGACGCCCTTGATGCGGACGACGCGTCGGTCGGTGAGGACGTAGACGCGGCTGAGCCATTCGAGGAATCCCCAGAACAGCCGTGCCGCCCCGGCCGCGAGGGCGAGCAGCATCATGTCACGGGGGGTGAAGCCGAACCAGTCGTAGAGCGGCGCCTGCAGCGATCGCGCCAGGAGCAGGTAGATGACGAAGATGATCGCCAGCGCCCGAAGGGAGGACAGGAGGATGTACCAGGGGCTGGGTTTGAGCAGGAGGATGATGATTTCGCCGGGCTGGAGGAGTTGCTCGGGGATGAGCGCCGCCGCCCGAGGCTGGTCCAGCGGCGCGCCTTCGGGCTCGGCCTCGCTCATGGTTCGAGTGACCTGCGACTCACGCGCCACCGTACACCTCCGGGCGCAAGGTCACGATCTCGGGCAGGTTACGGTAGTAGCCGTCGTAATCCAGCCCGTAGCCGACGACGAACGCGTCCGGCGATTCGAAGGCGACGTAGTCGATGGCGATGCTCCTTGCCTCGGGCCGGTCCTTCCGCAGCAACACGCAGGTGCGAAGGCTGGTGGGCTGACGCGACTGGAGCAAATCGATGGCCATGCGGAGCGTGCCGCCCGAATCGAGGATGTCGTCGATGAGCAGGACGTGTCGGCCGGCGAGGGTTTCGGGCAGGTTCGTGAGGTCGCGCTGCAGGCGCGCCCCGCGGCTTTGCGTGGCCGTGCCGGGGTACGAACTGATCGCCAGCATGTGGATCTGCAGCCGCATGGGCAGATGGCGGATGAGGTCGGCCGTGAACATGAAGCTGCCCGAGAGGATGGGCACCAGGGTGATTTCCAGCGCAGCATCGCCGCCGCGTCCCGATTGCCGGGCCTCGTCGGTGAGGTCCGCGGTGATCTGCCGCGCCAGCGCTTCCACCCGCCGGGCAATGGCGTGGCGATCGAACAACACCTTGGCGACATCCTGCTGCATCGTCGCCGTAGTGTAGCGGAAAGGGAGGCAGGGACGGAGGGATCGGATGAAGCGACGCGACTTGTCGCGTTTCCGCGCCTCACCCCTTACGCCTCGAGCCTCACTCCTTATTCGCGATCTTCGCCCACGTGTCCTTCAGCGTGGCGGTGCGGTTGAAGACGCGTTTGCCATCGGTGCTGTCCGGGTCGACGCAGAAATAGCCCTGCCGTTCGAACTGGTAGATCGTTCCGGCGGGAGCGTCGGCGAGCGACGGCTCAAGCTTGGCGTCGGTTACGACTTCGACCGACTCGGGATTGAGGTTGTCGCGCCAGTCGGCGGCCTCATCCCCCGGGGGCGTCGCGTTGGCGTCCTCGGTTTTGAAAAGATGGTTGTACAGCCGAAGCTCGGCGTTCACGGCGTGGCGGGCGCTGACCCAGTGGATGGTCGCCTTGACCTTGCGGCCGTCCGGCGCGTTGCCGCCCCGTGTTGCCGGATCGTAGGTGCAACGCAGCTCGGTGATGTTGCCCGCTTCGTCCTTGACGACGCCGGTGCAGGTTACGAGGTACGCATAGCGCAGGCGCACCTCGCGGCCCGGTGCCATGCGGAAGAACTTGCGCGGCGGATCTTCCATGAAGTCGTCGCGCTCAATGTAGAGCTCGCGCGAAAACGGCACCGTGCGCGTCCCGGCGGATGGATCCTCCGGGTTGTTGATCGCTTCCAGCTCGTCAACCTGATCCTCCGGGTAGTTCTCGATGACGAGTTTGAGCGGTCGGATGACGCCCATGGCGCGCGGGGCGTTGCGGTTGAGGTCTTCGCGGACGCAGTGTTCCAGGAGGGCGAAGTCGGTGACGCTGTTGTATTTGGTGACGCCGACGGTCTCGCACAGCTTGCGGATGGCGGCCGCGGGGTAGCCGCGCCGTCGCATTCCGCTGAGGGTGGGCATGCGCGGGTCGTCCCAGCCGGTGACGTGCCCCTCCTTGACCAGGTCGAGCAGCTTGCGCTTGCTCATCATGGTGTAGGTGAGGTTGAGGCGGGCGAACTCGTACTGACGGGGGCGATGCGCCACGTTGGTGGGCGTTGCCCCGAGTTTCGTGAGGGTGTCGATGTACCAGTCGTACAGTGGCCGATGGTCTTCGAACTCAAGGGTACACACCGAGTGGGTGATGCCTTCGATCCAGTCGCTTTGACCGTGTGCCCAGTCGTACATGGGGTAGATGCACCACTTGTCGCCGGTGCGCGGGTGGGTGGCGTGCATGATGCGGTACATGACCGGGTCGCGCAGGTTGAGGTTCTTGGACGCCATGTCGATCTTGGCGCGGAGCACGCGCGAGCCGTCGGGGAACTCGCCTGCTTTCATGCGGGCGAAGAGGTCGAGGTTCTCTTCGACGGACCGGTTGCGGTAGGGGCTTTCCCTGCCGGGGCTGGTGAGGGTGCCGCGGTATTCGCGCATCTGCTCGGGCGTCAGGTCGCAGACGAAGGCGTAGCCGTGTTTGATAAGCAGGACGGCCCAGTCGTAGAGCTGATCGAAGTAGTCCGAGGCGTGGTACTCATGCTCGCCCCAGTCGAAGCCGAGCCAGCGGACATCTTCCTTGATGGCGTCGATGTACTTCTGTTCTTCCTTGCTGGGGTTGGTGTCATCGAAGCGCAGGTGGCATCGGCCGTTGTGCTCGCGCGCCAGGCCGAAGTTGAGGCAGATGGACTTGGCGTGGCCGATGTGGAGGAAGCCGTTGGGTTCGGGGGGAAATCGGGTGACGATGGACTGATGCCGACCGCTGCGCAGGTCGTCGGCGACGATGGCGCGGATGAAGTCGGTCGCGGAAGGCTTGGCGTCGGCGGTACTCATGATCGGGTCCTGGAAAGCCGGTGCATCGATAACAGAGTGATCGAGGGGAATGGTACCCGAATGAATCGCTTTGGTCTCGCATTGCGGCGAGGGTGGGGGCTCATCGGCGGCAAATCAGAGGTGGGGCCATGTCGCCGGTCGGCTTCAGTTCTTCTCGAAGGTGTCGAGCAGGCCGCGGATGCGGTGGCGGGATCGCTGCCAGCGTTGTGTGGTGAGGCGGGGGTGAAGGAACTGGCGGACGCGTTGGGGCGTGCGGCGGCGGTCAGGCCGTGGGCGTCACGATGTCATGTTGCGACGGCGGACGATGGCCTTTTCCAGCTCGATGATGAAAAAGACGCCGATTGCGATGACAACGATGCCCAGCCAGTGGTGGGGGGCGATGGCGCGTGTGTGAAAGAGCTTCTGCGCGGCGGGGAGGTAGGTGAAAAGGAGTTGGAAGATGACCGCGAGCACCGCGGCCGCCACGGCGTAACCGCTGCCGAAGAGGCCGGCACGCGTCAGGGCGGGGGCGGTGATGAAGCGGGTGTTGAAGAGGTACACCGTTTCCAGCAGCACCAGCGTGTTGACGGCGACGGTGCGGGCATAGGCGAGATGTTCCGCTGCTTCCTCGCCGACGGCATCGCCTTGCGTCAGGCGGATTGCCAGATACGCGCCGAACGTTCCCAGAAACAGCAGCACCGAAACGAAGCTGATGCGCCACATGAAAAAGGGCGACAGCAGCGGCGCATCGGGATCGCGGGGCGGGCGTTTCATCACACCCGATTCGGGGCGCTCAAAGCCAAGCGCCAGCGCCAGCGTCACCGTGGTGATCATGTTGACCCAGAGAATCTGCACCGGGGTGATGGGCAGTTGCATGCCCAGCATGATCGCGGCGATGATGACGACCGCTTCGCCGCCGTTGGTCGGCAGGATGAAAAGAATCGACTTGCGCAGGTTGTCGTAGACGGCGCGGCCTTCCTCGACGGCATGGGCGATGGAGGCGAAGTTATCATCGGTAAGCACCATGTCGCTGGATTCCTTGGCGACCTCGGTGCCTTTCCTTCCCATGGCGATGCCCACATCGGCGCGCTTGAGCGCGGGGGCGTCGTTCACACCGTCGCCCGTCATCGCCACCACTTCGTTGTTGGCCTGAATGGCGGCGACAAGTCGCAGCTTGTGCTCGGGATTGACGCGGGCAAACACATCGGTGTTGCGGACGGCGACGTTGAGTTCGTCGGGCGGCATCGCCTGCACCTCGGGGCCGGTGATCGCATGGGAGCCGTCGCCGATGTTCAGTTGTTTGCCGATGACGGTGGCGGTGAGGGCGTGGTCGCCGGTGATCATCTTGACGCGAATGCCCGCTTCCTGACATTCGCGGATGGCGGTGATGGCTTCGTCGCGCGGCGGATCGATCAGGCCGAACAACCCCAGCAGCGACAGGCCGCAGGTCGCCTCTTCGCGCACCAGTTCCACCTTGCCGGGCTCGACGGTTTTCATCGCCACCGCCAGCACGCGCTTGCCCTGGCGCGCCAGTTCGCTTGCTTGTGCTTCCCAGTGCGCCCGATCGATGTCGTGCTGCGCGTGGATGGGGCCCTGGTGAGAGCACATCGCGATGACGCGTTCGGGCGCGCCTTTGACGTACACGACACGAAGCCCGCTGTTCTCGTGGTTGTGGTGCAGCGTGGCCATGTACTTGTGTTCGGATTCGAAGGGGATGGCATCGTTGCGGGGCCAGTGACGCTGTTCCAGGTCGCGCTGCAGGTCGGCCTTCATCGCCGCCGCCATCAATGCGCCTTCGGTCGGTTCGCCCACCAGGGTCCATCGGCCGGTGTCGTCCTGCGTGATCTGTGCCTCGCTGCACAGCATCGCCCCGCGAAGTGTTTCAAGCAGATCGGTCGCATGATGCGGCTCGACGGGTTGGCCATCGCGCGTGAACCCGCCGTTGGGGGCGTAACCGACGCCGCTCACCTGATAGTGTCCCTGAGACGTGATCACGCTGGTGACGGTCATCTCGTTGCGTGTGAGCGTGCCGGTCTTGTCGGAGCAGATCACGGTAACGGAGCCGAGCGTGTCGACCGCGGGCAGTCGGCGGATGATGGCATGCCGTCGTGCCATGCGCTGCACGCCGAGCGCGAGCGTGATGGTCATGATGGCGGGCAGCCCCTCGGGGATGGCCGAGACCGCCACCGCCACGGCCACCATGAAGAGGTCGCCCGGCGTGTAGGTGTCGTGAACGACGTAACCAATAAGAAACGTGAAAAACGCCAGCGCGATCACCACCGCCGACAGGACGCGGCCGAACGTGCTGATCTTGCGCAGCAGCGGTGTGGTGAGTTCCTCGACCCCCTGCAGCATGGCGCTGATGCGGCCGATCTCGGTGCGTTCGCCGGTTGCGGTCACCACGCCCATGGCCTGTCCGTAGGTGACGAGCGTTCCGGAGAACGCCATGCCGACGCGATCGCCGAGGCTTGCTGTTTTGTCGACGGTACGGATGTCCTTATCGACCGGTACGGATTCGCCGGTGAGCACGGCCTCGTCGATGCGCAGATCCCGCGTTTGGAACAGCCGCAGGTCGGCGGGCACTTTGTCACCGGAATGCAGCACGACCACATCGCCCGGCACAACGTTTTCCGCTGGCACGGTCAGTCGATTGCCGTCGCGCACCACGGTGGCTTCGTGCGACAACATCTGTCGCACCGCTTCGAGCGCGCGTTCGGCTTTGCCCTCCTGGATGTAGCCGATGATCGCGTTGATGACGACCACGGCAATGATGACGCCGGTGTCGATCCAGTGTTCACCATCGCCGAAGAACGCCATGGCGCCGGTAATGGCGGCGGCGGCGATCAGGACGTAGATCAAAACGTTGTGAAACTGAAGCAGGAATCGCACCCACGGTGCGGTGCGTTTGGGTGGTGGCAGGCGATTGGGCCCGTATATCTTCAGCCGTTCCGCCGCTTCTCCGTTGGACAGGCCGTGCTCCGTCGAGCCGAGCTGTTGCAGTACATCCCGCGCTGCCAGCGCGTGCCATGCCTGTGCCGAGTTGGACAGCGGTGCATTGCGTAAAGGGTTCATGCCCAATGATCCTAACGTGTTGTCGCGTTCAATCCATTGAAACGCGATGCGATTCACGCGTCCGTGTTACGCGGCTCAAACCGCAACACCAGATCGTACAACGTCCCCCCCAGCGAATCGGCAACACCCTCATCCTTGATCATCGCGATCTTCAGCGTGTCGCAGGTGAACGATGCATGGAGGTTGCTCTCGACCGCGCGACCCATGCCTTCGAGCACGAGCAGATCAACGGGATGGGCACGCACAAGATCAGCCAGCTCTTTGCTCACGCAGCGCAGATCGATCAGGGGCAGCCAGTTGCCGCTGGGTGTCAGCTTCAGGCGACCGTCAACGAGGGCATCGCGCAGCGTAGGGTCGATCGCCGCCACGCGGTCCATCAGCACCAACAGCTCGTCGTAGGTGACGTCGTTGAGGGATGGTTTGCTGTTGGCGGTGAGAATCACCATCGAGCCGCGCAGCAGCAGTTCCCGCGCGAAGGGGATCATGCCCAGCACGACATCGCTGCCGGCGTTGTCGACGAACAGCAGGGCGCAGCGGTAGCCCGGCTCGCGGTTGAAGTGGGCCGCCCACGTGTCGAAGTCGTCGATGAGCCAGGGGCGCGGTTTGAGTTGTTGCCGCACGTGGTGGAAGTCCACGCCTTTGGCTTCGCGGAAGAGGCGTTCGGTGTCGGTGGCGCCGAGGTCGAAGATATTGCCCGCGAAGATGCCTTGCGTGATCGCAATGGTTCGTTCGGTGCGGTCGAGCTGGTCGAGTTCTTGGAGCAGGCGCGGCAGGACGGCAAGCGCTTTATCGTTCTCACGCTGCTTGGCGATGCGGTAGGGGTCGGCGATGCCCTGTCTGCGCAGGACTTCCTCGCGCACCTTGCAGATTTCGAGAATGGTCAGTTCGTCGCGATCGTCGGCGTTGTCGGCGGCGGCATCGAGGTAGGCGAAGAATTCGCGCGTGGCGGCATCCACTTTCGCTTCGATGGCGTCGCCGCCACCCGCTTCGAGCACGGCTTCCCGCGCCAGCGTGGGGAAGTGCCTGCGAAAGAGAGCGACCCAGTAAGCGCGCAGCGCGGGTTCGTGGCGCAGGTTCCACGTGCTGGCGACGTAGCGCTGCGGGTCGGCGATCAGCGGAAAGACTTGACAGTTTTCAGGAGCCATAGCGTCGAGATGATATCCCCGAACGCGCGTCGCCGCCCATCGGCGGTTTCATTCGTCGCGCGCGGGGCGGGTCATCTCGAAGCGGCCGTGGTCGTGTTGGGAGCGATAGGTCGACTGCCACACATCCGCCGTGGCGGTGCCCTGGGTCTGGTAGACGCCGCCCGCCAGCCAGCCGAGGTCGGCCGCACCCTCGAAGTGGACGGCATCGGGTTTGGTTTCCGTGACGAGTTCGATGCGATAGGTGCCGCTGAGCACTTTGGCCCAGGTCGCGTGGAACCATGCCTCGTACCGTTGTTTACCCTGTGCCGCCAGCGATCCGTCCTCATCAGGCAGTGGCGTCACGATACATCGCAGCGCGCCGCGATGCCCCGTCGCCTCGCTGACCCACTCGCCTTCCCATGGTCCGGCAATGTCGTGCGACGGCGGCGCATCGGCGAACTTGCGGTATTCACGATCGAACGCGCAACCCCCAAGTGTCAACATCGACGCCAACAGCAACCAGCACGTGCGTCCCAGCATCATCACAGCCCCCTTGCCAACGTGATCGGGTCAACGAGCCATGCAAACCGTTCAGTCCAGCACGCCCTGCAACTGCGTGCGGTTGAGCGTACGATACAACGCGCATCGCTCCAGCAGCGGCCCGTGCCTGCCCGCATCGATGATGCGGCCGTCGTCCATCACCACGATCAGGTCCGAATCGACCACCGTGCTCAATCGGTGCGCAATGATGAAGGTGGTGCGCCCCTGACGCAGCTCCTGCAGTGCCGCGGCGATCTTCGCTTCCGAGTCGGCGTCGATCTGGCTGGTGGCTTCGTCGAGAATGAGTATCGCCGGGTCGCGCAGAATCGCCCGCGCGATGCACAGCCGCTGTCGCTGTCCGCCGGAGAGTCCCGTGCCGCCTTCGCCCAGGACGGTGTCGTAACCCTGCGGCAGGTTGACGACGAACTCGTGGGCATGGGCCGCCCTGGCCGCGGCGATGATCTTCTCGCGCGGTTCGTGGCGTCGGCCGTAAGCGATGTTGTCCGCGATCGTGCCTTCGAAGAGCACGCTGTCCTGCGTCACCACGCCGATCTGCTGCCGGAGGCTGCGCAGGTTGACGGTGCTGATGTCGATGCCGTCGATGAGCACGCGACCGCCATCGGGTTCGATGAGGCGCGGCAGCATGGTCAGCAGCGTCGTTTTGCCCGAACCGTTCGAGCCGACGATCGCCACGGTGTGTCCGAATGGGACGCTGAGCGACACGCCGCGCAACGCGGGTTCTTCCTTTTTGGGATAGGTGAAGGTGATGTTCTCGAATGCGATGGATCGATGGTGTCGCGGCAAGGCGGGGAGCTTGCGCGATGCGGCGTCGAGCGGTTCAGGTGTGAGGTCGAGGATGTCGAGGATGCGGTGCGCGGCGGCGTCGGACTCACGAAGCTGAATGTGCAAAGCGGTGAGCGGCTTGATCGCCGCCCCGGCCGCACCCAGCGAAAAGAGCACGGTCATGAATCGTTCGGGCGCGACGTCCTGCCGGAAGATGTACCACGAGGCGATGATCGCCACCGCCAGCACGGCGATGATCGCCAGCGTTTCGACGACCGGCGAGGCGATCGCACGCGCCTGCCGCATCGCCATCTCTTCGTTGTAGAGCTTGCGATTCATGCGGCTGAAGCGGCGACGCTCATAGCCCTCGGCGTTGTGCACCTTCACCACCCGCGCCCCGGCGAGCGATTCGTTCAACGCCGCCATGATCTGACCCTGCTGATGCAGCGTCCGCTTGGAGGCACGCCGGATGATGCGGCCGAACCGGCTCAACAGAATGGCGATCGGCGGCATCGCGACCAGTGCGATGAACGTGAGTTTGTAGTCGACGACCACGGCGACGGCGAGTGCCGCGCCGCCTTTGAGCACCTCGGCAATCGCCTTGCCCAGCACCGCCTGATAGCCCCGGCTGAGCATGCGTGTGTCGACCACGATGCGCGAGATGTTGTCGCCGAGCCCTGTTTGCGTCGTCAGCAGCGGCAGGTTCACCAATCGACGAAACAACCGGTCACGCCACGCCATCGACGCCCGCAAGGACACCGTGATCGTCAGCAGTTCATGGATGTACCGCCCGATGGAACCGATCACCGTCAGCGCGAGGATGGCGACGGCCATCATGACGAACGCCCAGAAGGCATCGGCGGGAATCTGCGCCGCCAGCCACGTGCCGAAGTCCTGCACCGCCTGCGGGTAGGTGTCACGCACGAGCGTGTCGTGCACCAGTTGCTGCACGGGGGTGCGCTGGCCCAGCAGCAGGCCGAGGATGGGCATCATCATGCCGATGCCCGCGCCGAAGCACGCTGCCGACAGCATCGCCCCCGCCACCGCGATCAGCAGCGGCCGCTTGTATTCCAGCAGAACCGAGCACGTTTTCCAGAAGGGTCGTGACATAGTGGTGGAGATTCCGAACGCGGATCGAACGGCGGTCCGGGGCGATCATCGGGCGTTTGCCCCGAAGCGCAACGTTCGCATCGGGCCATTCGTCAAACATTATTCCGTTCAGCAGACCGCTGACGCAGCGCCTGCAGGTAGTCGAAATAGTCGGGGAACGTCTTGTTGACGCACGCGGGGTCGTTGATCGTCACGCCGGGCGATCGCAGCCCCGCCACGGCGAAGCTCATCGCCATGCGGTGGTCATCGTAGGTGTCGATCGCCGCGGGCGTCAGTTGGTTGTCGGTGGGCGGGTCGATGATCAGGTCGTCGCCTTCGATCGTGACGGTCGCGCCGAGTTTGCTCAGTTCGTTGCGCAGGGCGGCGAGCCGATCCGTTTCCTTGACGCGGAGGTTGCCCACGTTGCGGATGACGGTGGTGCCGCGGGCGAAGAGGGCGACGACGGCCAGCGTCTGCGCCATGTCGGGCATGTGGTTGAGGTCGATGTCGATGCCACGCAGCGGCACGTCCGCCGGGGGGGCTTGCACGGTGATGAAGTCCCGGCCGAACAACAGACCCGCCCCCATCTGGTGCAGCACATCGGCGAAGCCGACATCGCCCTGCAGGCTCTGCTTGCCGAGTCCTTCGATGGTGCAACTGCTTCCGGGGACGATCGCTGCCGCCGCCAGGAAGTAGCTGGCGTTGGAAGCGTCCGGCTCGATCATCCAGTCGCGTGCTTCATATGTACCGGGCGGTACGAGGATGCTGCTCAGGTCGGGCGCCGCCTCGCATTGCACGCCGAACGCTTCCATCAGCCGCACCGTCATCCAGACATAAGGGGCGCTGATCACGCTCGAGGCGAAACGCACCGACAGCCCCTCGGGCAGCAGCGGCCCCACCTGCAGGAGTGCCGAGATGTACTGGCTCGACAGCGTGGC
Organism: uncultured Phycisphaeraceae bacterium; assembly: GCA_964511575.1. Classification (GTDB taxonomy): domain Bacteria; phylum Planctomycetota; class Phycisphaerae; order Phycisphaerales; family Phycisphaeraceae; genus CALKHT01. The sequence continues at coordinate 29,840 of CAZEFM010000032.1, forward strand.
GGGCATGACCAGTTCCCCGCCCCGGATGCCGCCTTCGATGCGCAGCGGGGGGAAGCCTTCTTCGCCGAGATAGTCGATGGTCGCGCCCAGCTCGCGCAGGGGTGTCACCAGTTGGCCGATCGGCCGCTGCCGCATCCGTGGGATGCCGTCCAGCGTGTACGTTCCCTCGCCCAGACAGCACGCGGCCGTGAGAAACCGATACGCCGTACCGGCGTTGCCGAGAAACAGCTCCGCCTGTCTGGCGGGCATCGCGCCGTTGCCGCCAACGACTTCGACGCGCTGGTCGTCCTCATCGATGGTGAGGTCAAAGCCCAGTCGGGCCAGCGCATCGAGCATCACGCGGGTGTCATCGGAAAACAGCACGCCGCGCAGCACGGAGCGTCCGCGTGCCAGGGCAGCGAGCAGCAGCGCCCGATTGGTCAGGCTCTTGGATCCGGGCGGTCGCACCGCGGCTCGAAACGCGCCGATCGGTTCAATGGGGAGGGAGGGTGTCACGGTGGTGTCGATTGCGGATTATCGGATTGGGGGAGGGCGGCGCGTGCCGGGACGCGTTCACCGTTACCTGCGTGGTTGCGGGAGGTTACTGGGCCACCCGGAACACCGCCACGATGTTCTCCACGGGCACCACGAACAGCCGGTTGTCGCCCTCGAAGTCGACCGGAATCGCTTCCTTGGGGTTGAACAGCACGCGATCGTACTGCTTGATCGGGTAGTTGGAGTCGTTCTCCACCTCGACGGAGACGGAGACGATCCGCCCCGTCAGCGTTGGAATCTCGATCTTGTCCGGCAGGTGGATCCCGCTCTTGGTCTGCTTCTTGTCCTCATCCTTGCGAATGAGCACCCGCTTGCCGATCGGCTCCACTGTTTCCAGTTTCTTGCTTTGTTTGGTCTCACTCATTTGCGATCATTCTAGGTCAACCCCCGACCCGATCCAAACGGCGGGAAAGGGGGTGCGGATTGACTTGGGGCGTGTACAATCGCCGCAATCGTGTCCCGGGGCCGTTATTCGCGAGTTTCGGTGTCGTTCGGACGATGATGTCACTATGAAACCGCCCGTCGTAGTACTGCTGGTGCTGTCGGGGTGGCTGTTGAGCGGCTGCGCCCCGGCCGCCAACCAGGGGGGCTTCGACTCGGACAACCCGGCGGCGAAGCTCTACGCCATCCGGCAGGCGGGGCAATCGGGTGATGTGCGGTATGTGCCGCGCCTGGTCGAGGAGCTGGAAAGCGACGACCCGGCGGTTCGCATGATGGCGATCCATGCGCTGGAACAGCTTACGGGCCAACGGTTGGGCTACAACCCCTATGCCGCGGAAGCGCAGCGCAAGCCCGCGGTGGATGCCTGGGTGCGGGCCGCGCGGGACGGTTGGTATAAAAAGGTTCAGCGCGGCGAAGCCGTCGCATCCCCGGTTGTGCCGTGACGATGGACCGACGGTACGGGTTCTCGCTCGGTCGCGGGTGCGACTGCCGGGGATAAGTACAATCGGGCGCTTCTGCAGTGAGGTCGCGTGGATGGGCATGGACAGCGTGATTACGAGCATTGAGCCTTTGGCGGACGGCTTGGTCGTCGTGCCGCGGGGCGATATCGATTTCAGCCGATCACCCATGCTGCGCACCGAACTGATGCAGGTGATGCAGGAAAAGAAGCCGCGACGCCTGGTGGTCGACCTCTCTGAAGTGGAGTACATGGATTCCTCGGGCGTGGCGGCCCTGATCGAAGCATTGAGTCATCAACGCAAGGGCGACGCCAAACTGATTCTCTGCAGCCTGCAGCCCAAGGTCGTGAGCATGTTTCAGGTTGTTCGGCTGGACAGGGTTTTCACCATCACGGCTGACCGTGAAACGGCGCTGACCGACTGATGTCGACTGCCACTTCCCAACCTGTATCCGCGTGGCGTCGCCGGGTGGCGATGATCGGTGCTCCGCTGGCGAGCGGGGTGCGGTACATCGGCGGGCTGACGCTGCTGGTGACGGCAAGCGTGGGTTGGATCTGGCGCAGCGCGGTGCTGCGGAAGGTGCGGTTCGGTCGTTATGCGCTTTATTCCCAGATGGTGCGGGTGGGTGTGCGGTCGCTGCCGGTGATCGCGCTGGTCAGTGCGTGCATGGGGTTGATTCTGGCGCTGCAGATGGCGCCGCCTCTGGGGGAATACGGACAAACGGAAAATGTGGCGAACATCGTGGCGGTGGCGGTGTTTCGCGAACTGGGGCCGTTGATCACGGCGATTGTGCTCACCGGTTTTGCCGGCGCATCGATTGCCGCGGAGTTGGGCACCATGGTGGTGGGGGAAGAGATCGAGGCACTGGAAGCGCATGCGCTCAATCCGGTACGGTTTCTGGTGGTGCCGCGCATCCTCGCCACGGTTGTGTGCATGATGGTGCTGTGCGTGGTGGGCGACCTCGTGGCGGTATCAGCAGGCTGGATGATGGGTGTGACGCTTCTGGATCTTCCCTCGGGTGTTTACATCCAGAACACGATCGACCAACTCGATCTGGATGACTTTCTCACCGGCGTGTGGAAGGCGGGCGTCTTCGGCGCGTTGATCGGGGGCATCGCCTGCTACAACGGGCTGCGGGTCAGCGGTGGGGCGGCGGGTGTCGGCCGGGCGACCACCAGCACCGTTGTTCACTCCATCGTCTCGATCATCTTCACCGACCTGCTCTTCACCGCGATCTTCTATCGCCTGGGCTGGACCTGAACGTCCGCCTCTTGCAAGCTTCGCCCATTCCTTTGATCGTTGCTTATCCGGCGCGCTTCTTCAGCCGATGACGTTCACAACGTTTGTGGCGATTGCACGGTTTGGAGGTTACGGATGGATGGATCGATTCGCCGAGCGGTCAAGCCCTGGGCGCGGCGGTTGGGAGCGCTTCGGGCCTTGCCTGCGCTGGCGGGTTATCGGCTGGGCCGTTGGCTGGTGGGTGAGCCGCAGGCGTTCAGCGCCGCGGGTGAGCGCATCGGTCGATTGCCCGGCATGCTCGGTGTTTACGCCCGATATGCGTTTGCCCGCTGGACCTTGTCGTGGTGCGGCGAGGATGTGTACATCGGGTACAACACGCTGCTGTCCAAGTCAGCGGCGCGGTTGGGGAATCGTGTGTATATCGGTCGGCATTGCGTGATCGGGTGGGCGACCATCGAAGACGAAGCGATGCTCGGCGACGGCGTGCAGGTGCTCAGCGGCCGCCATCAGCACGGTCGTGAAGCCGCGCCGGGCCAGACGCTGCAGGACAATCCGCATGAGTTCACCCGGGTGATCATCGGTCGCGGCGCGTGGATCGGTGCGGGCGCGGTGATCATGGCGGATGTGGGCGCCGGTGCAATTGTGGGAGCGGGGGCGGTGGTGACCGCTCCGGTGGAACCCGCGACGAAGGTGGCGGGCGTTCCTGCAAAACCCATCAGCGATTCGCCGATAAGCATTGCCCCCGTCACCCCCAAAGGTGCAGCAACAAGGAAGCGAAAAACGCCTGTCGCGAGCAAGAAGCGGGGTAAGGCGACGAAAGAACCTGCGGCGAAATCGACAACGCGGACTACGGCGAAGGCGGGCGGCAGCAAGACGCGCACCACAGCACGTCGCGCGGCATAGGTTTCGCCCTGCACAGCGCATGGGATTTCACGATGAGTGTCGTGGCTTCAGTGAATGGTGCTGAGTTGATCGCGCTACCGACCACCGCGATGTCGTGCGATGTGTGCGTTCAGGTTGCCTCGCCGGGCGAAGTGTTGAACCGCGAGGTGATGCGGTATCTGGCATCGTGCGACAGCGAGACGGGTGTGTGCGGCGAGCACGATCCGCGATGGCTCGATGTGCTGCACGATGGGTTGGGGCATCGCCCTTATATGGTTGTTGCCCGACGGGGTCGCGCGATCTGCGGGTATCTGCCGTTGACGCTGGTGACGTCGCGGCTGTTCGGCCGATTCCTGGTGAGCCTTCCCTATCTCAATCGTGCGGGGATCGTTGCGGACGACGCGGCGACGGCGCGGCAGTTGATTGACGAGGCTGTTGAGTTATCGCAGGAGGTGGATGCGCAATATCTGGAGCTGCGGCATCATCAGCCGCCGATGTCGCACGAGAAACTGCCGGTGGCGAAGGATGAAAAGGTGCGCATGGTGATGCCGCTGCCTGCCGACCGGGAGTTTCTGTGGAAGACGCTCGGCAGCAAGGTGCGCAACCAGGTGCGCAAGGGCGAGCAGCAGAACCTGGTGATGCAATGGGGCGGCGGGGAGTTGGTTGATGCGTTTTACGATGTGTTTGCGGTGAACATGCGCGATCTGGGCACGCCGGTGTATCCGCAGCGGATGTTCGAAAAAATCGTCGAGGCATTCGGCGACGATGCGGAACTGGGCGTCGTTCGCCAGAACGGGCAGGCGATCGCCGGGGCGCTGCTGGTGCACAGCGATCTGGGCGGCGAACGCGTGACACAGGTGCCCAGCGCCAGTTGCCTGCGGCGGTTCAACAGCACCAACGCCAACATGTGGATGTATTACCACCTGCTCGAACGTGCGATCGAGCGCGGCAGCACGAGCTTCGACTTCGGGCGTTCGAGCGTGGACTCGGGGCCATATCGCTTTAAGAAGCAGTGGGGCGCGTTGCCGCAGCCGACGGTGTGGCAGTATCACGTGCGTCGCGGCGTGGTGGGTGATGTTCGCCCGGACAATCCGCGGTATCGCCGCCGTATCGCGTTGTGGCAGAAGATGCCCGTGTGGCTGACGCGGATCATGGGCCCGCGCATCATCCGCGGCATTCCGTGAGGGCATTTGGTGATTTGGTGATTTGGCGATTTGGTGAGCGGGTGTTCAGCGAACACATCACCACATCACACATCACCACCTGCTCTCATTCCGGCATCAGCGGGGCGGTGTGGGATTCGAGCACGAGGGGGATGATGAGGCTGAAGGTTGCGCCTCGGCCGGTGTCGCTGTTGAGTTCGATCCGCCCCTGCAGGAGGCGGGCGAGGTCGCGGCTGATGGTCAGGCCGAGCCCCGTGCCGCCATGTTCTTTGGTGACGCCGGGATCGAGCTGGGTGAACTTTTCGAAGATGCGTTCGTGATCCTCGGGTGCGATGCCCGGGCCGGTGTCGCTGACGCTGATGCGCACGCGTTCGGGGCCGTTGGGGCTGGTGGGCTGGATCAACGAGGCCGAGAGCGTGACGGTGCCGCCTTCAGGTGTGAACTTGATGGCATTGGCGAGGAAGTTGAAGAGGATCTGCTGCACCTTGCCCGCATCGGTCTGCACGACGGGGATGGAAGGATCCACCTTCAGCCGCAGATCGATCTGATGCTTTTGCGCCTGGGGACGAATGAGGTTGAGCAGCCCTTCGGCGGTGTCGGTCACGCTCATGCCGGTGACGTGGACTTCCATGCGGCCGGCTTCAATCTTCGCCAGATCGAGCAGGTCGTTGATCAGGTCGAGCAGGCGTCGACTGGAACCGATGATGTTCGCCACGTATCGCTTGCGTTTTTCATCCATCGGGCCGGTCTGGTTGGCAAGCGTTTCCTGCAGCACCTCGGCGAAACCGACGATCGAGTTCAGCGGCGTGCGCAGCTCATGCGACACGTTGGCGAGAAACTCGCCTTTGATCTTGTTCGCTTCGTAAAGCGCGACGTTGGTTTCCGCCAGTTCGCCCAGCTTGAGGTCCAGGCTCTTGTTGGTCATGCGAAGCTGGTCGGCGTTTTTCTTGAGGTTTTCGAGCATGTTGTTGAAAACATCGGACAACTGCTCGAACTCGTCGCCGGTGTTGATGTCCGACCGGATGTGCAGGTTGCCTTCAGAGACCTGCTCGGCATAGTTGCGCAGCACGCGCACCGGCGAGAGGATGATGCGCCGGGTGATGAACCAGAAGACGGCGATTGCCAGCAGGCCCGCGATGAGGCCGGCGGTGACGATGTAAATGCGGTTGAGCATGAGCTGCTTTTCCGCCTGGGCGGAAGGCAGACGCACGAGCAGGAGCATCCGGGTGGGGTTGGGACGACGTTGCGCGGCGGAGGGTGTGGCATCGTCGATCGCGTCGGTCACATCGATGGCGTCCTCGGCTTCGGTGTCGGCGGCGTTACGGTCGACAGAGGCGTTGCTTTCGGGAGTATCGATGGACTGGCGGTACTGGCGCATGACGCGCTGCACCTGTGCTTCGCGCACCGCCCGGGCGTATCGCAGGAAGCGTTTGCCCTCGTGTTCGTAGGGTTGCACGAAGTCGAGTCGCGCGGGTTTGTCATCGAAGGCGGCAAGCAGGTCCTGCAGTTGGTCATCGTCCGCTGCCGCTTCGCGGGCGGCTTCGACGGTCATGAGCGTGATGCGCGTGCCGTTGTCGCCATCGACGACGAGCGTTTGGCCCGTGCCGCTGAGTTCCGCACGGACGACCAGTTCGCGCAGGAAGCTCATGGCGAGTTCACGGGCGGCGTTTTCCTGGCCCTCGATGACCAGCCGCTGCATGCGCACCCAGACCACTGTCAGTGCCGCGGTGAGGATCAGCACGACGGCTGCGCCGAACAGCAACTGACACTTGTTCGCCAGACTGACGCGAACCTTCTTGGCCATGCGGGCATGATAGCGGGGGAAGGTGAGGCGAGCGACGAAGCAGGGAAGCGGGAGCCTCGCTCGTTCTTACCCTTCGCTGCGACCGTTGGCCGTGATACGCCGCAACAGCGGCAGCAGGCCTTCGGCAATGACGGTGTCCCAGCCCATGCTGTTGGCAAGCGCCTGACCGGACGCGATCAACGCTTCGTGCTGCGCATCGTCCCGCGGCAGGCGGCGGAGCAGTTCGGTCGCCACGCGGGCGGCCACCTTCTCTTCGATGCGGTCGCGCTCGCTGCGCGTCATTTCGAGCAGTTGCTCGATGGTGCGGTCGCTGTCCAGTTGCGTGAAGTCGGCCACGAGCACGTTGTCCGTCGGTGTGCCGCCGGTGACGTGCCGCACGAATCCTTCGCAGCCACACACGTTGGAGATGACGCAGATCGCCCCGGCGGCGAGCGGTTCGAGCGGGCTGATGCCGAACGGCTCGTATGTCGCCATGCCGAACTCCACATCGGTTGCCCGACGCAGATCCGCCATCGTCATGTCGGCGGGCAGTCGCTTGCCGATACGCCAGCGTGTCCAGCCGAACTGATTCACCAGCACCGCCTGCACGTGCTGGTGGTGGGCGTTGAAGGTTTCAATGTCGCGCCAGATGTCGACTTCGGGGCCCACGAGGTCGGGGAAGCCGGTGCGGTGATGTCGCGGCCAGCCGTACTGCTGCTCCATGTGGAGGATGTCCTGATGGCGTCGCACCCCACCGGCACTGGTGAGGATGAAGAGCACGCCCCGCTGACGCTTCGCCGCCAGTTGCTTGTCCAGATGGTGGCACACCTTCAGGTCGCGCCACAACCCTTTGCTGATCACCGGCCGGGTGACGTGCGTCATCAGCACGTCCGGTTCATATCCGAGCAGCGCCTTGGCATAGTCGGCGAGCATCGCGCGGCTTCGCTTCCGCGCCGCCAGGTCCACCTTCATCGTCGGCACGCCGTTGTAGACCAGGTCCACCGGGTGCTCGGCGAAACGCTCGTTGAGGAACTGCAACTCGTCGCGCGTGCGATCGCCCACCGCGATGACGCCGTCGCACAGGTGCGCCCGGCTGATCAGGGCGTGGCGCATGACGCGGTCAAGCGGGCCGAACACCGTTTCGACGAACAGCCCTTTCTCCCGTGCCTTGTCGAGCACGTTGTAGAACATCGTGTCGTGGCCGGGATGGTCCTCGACGAGTCGCCGTGCGGTGGCACATTCGTGGGCGTGGAAGACGGTGCGGAAGCGGTCCTGCCCTTCCATGATGGCCGCCAGCGCCGCGGGCACGCCCATGAATTCGTGGGCGAACAGGATGCACGGCAGGTGCTCCTCATCGAGCAGCGCGGACAGCGCGTAATACGCCGGTTCCGCCAGCCGCACGTACTCCTCGAAGTCCCACTCCTTTTCGTAGCGAGCCGAGTCGATGCCGAATGTTTCCCACAGGCGGAGCTTGAAGATGTTCAGCCGATCGGGGTTGTAGCGAAAGACATCGATGAGCAGCACCTCGGCGTCGCCGTGGCGGTCGTCGTGGGTGTGGGTGTAGGTGCGCGTGCCGTAGACGATGGCGACGTTGAATGCCCACTCGATCGGGCGGAAGCGGCTGGCGAGCCCGGCACGGTCGATCTTGTCGATCGAGCTGTACAGCACCCGGCCGTGCTCACCCAGACGTTCCTCCGGGTCCATGGCGATCTGCGTGGACGTCGGCCCGACGAGAATCGACCGGCCGACGTGCTCCTGGTAAATCGGCGAGGTCATCAACCCTTCCAGAACCGTACCGATCCCGCCGAGTTGCTCCACGGCTTCGTGCGTGACATGAGCGAGTGTCAAGCGGTTGTTCTGCACGGCCGGTCCTCAGCATGCCTCACGCATCATCATCGCGGTCGCTTCAGCGATCCACGCGCGGCTATCGTAGCAGGAAGGTTGCCCGGCCGGGATAGTGCGATTCCCCCAAAGCCGCTACATCGATCCCTGCCACGCCGCCAGCCCGATCGCCACCAATGCCGCGGCACTGGCGATTTTGATCGTCGCGACCTGCCGGTCGATGGGGACCTGGTCGATGGGGCGGCCGACGAGCGTTGCGAGGTAGTCCTGTCGCCAGCGGATCGAGCCGTGCCGCCAGCTTCGCTTGTCGACGCTGATCTGATTGAGCGATGCGACCTGCCCCAGCGCCCGGGCCATGATGGCGACGGCGTTG
>CAZEFM010000033.1:0-35026 GCA_964511575.1 uncultured Phycisphaeraceae bacterium
TATCGGTCCGGTCATCGAACAGACAGCCGAGTCTCTGGTCGGCATCGTCACGCTGTCCGATTTGCAGCGCACGTATGAGGAACGCCCCGAAGAGTCGGGGCAACTTAAGGTGGGCGACATTACGACGCGCGATGTAGTGACGGTGCATCCCAATGATGTGCTGTGGCGCGCGATTCGCATGATGGGCCTGCGCGAAGTGGGCCGTTTGCCCGTGACGGATGAACGCACCGGGAAGCTGGTGGGCATGGTCAGCCGCCATGATGTGGTCGCGGCTTATAACAAGGCTGTCGCCCGCAAGCTGGAAGATCAGCACAATGCCGCACAGGTAGACCGCCAGAAAGCCGTTGCCTTTGACGAACTCCGCCAGGCCGAATGTCAGCAGCACGACGCTGAGGCTCAGCACGGGGTAAAGGCCTTCATAATCGAGGCGCAGCCGGTTGAGCATGAAGGTGGCGCCTTTGCCCAACCCGACGCCGACGACCACGCCCAGCCCCATCTGCAGGATCAGCGACGGGACCAACTGAGCCCACGAGGCGTCCTCGCTGGTGATCATCGTCAGCAGGCCGATCGTGAGGAAGATCGCCATCGGGTCGTTGCTGCCGGACTCCAGTTCGAGGAGCGGCCGCAGGAACCCTTTGAGGCTGACGCCGCGCGATCGCATGATGGCGAACACGGCGGCGGCATCGGTCGACGACACGATCGCCGCGATGAGCAGACATTCAAGGAACGTGAAATCGAGGGTGAACCAGAGCACGACGCCCAGGCACCCGGCCGTGACCGCGACGCCGCCGGTAGCGAGCACCAACCCGCGTCCCAGCACCGGGCGGATCGCTTTCCAGCTCGTGTCCAGCCCGCCGGAAAAGAGGATGTACGCCAGCGCGATGGTGCCGATGGCTTTGGCCAGTGAGGCATCCTCGAAGGGAATCCCGCCCGGACCGTCCGACCCCGCCAGCATGCCCACCACCAGAAACATCAAAAGCGCCGGCACGCCCCAGCGCTCGGAAAACTTGCTGGTCAGGATGCTCAACATCACCAACCCGCCGGCCACCAACATGATGAGGGGGACATCCCACATAAACCTAATCCGTTACAGGTGCGGCCGCTCTTTGGAACGCCCGCCGATCGAGCAAGGCCGACAGGATAGCAGATTGCATCACGCGGTTCGCACAAGGCGACACGATTCTCACATGCGGCGACGTTGTCCCCACTGAACGCGCCTCGCTATGATGCTGCTGCTCCTGAAGGTGGGCTTTTCCAATGCTTCTGGCACGCCTTTTCATTCCGGCATTCATCGCCCTCTGGGGCCTCACCGCCCCGGTGGTGGTCGCATGGGACGGCAACCGCCCTCTTCCGGTGAACGATGGCGCGGCATTGGCGCGGCCCGGAGAACACAAGCCCCCCTGCCACGTCGACACCGCCGGCTGGCATATCGTCCACGCATGGGCTGAACAGACGCTCCAACGACTGGTCGATGGCGGACCGGACGACTCCGGCTGCCTCCCCTCGACCCGTGCAGCGCTCACCCAGCAGCGCCGGGCGATGGACGCGCACCGCAATCACACCGTCCATGAAGTCAGCAGACGATCGCTCCAGACAGCCGGGCGGCATCCCCCTCTCGCCTGACCACTCTCCCATTCGTTGATTCACGGTGGAACGCGCCCTGACGTGACGGCGCGGCCGGATCGTGCCCGCTTCTGCGAGCAGCACTTCGATCGCCGTGCACCGCCGCCCGGGCACATCCCCTTTTACACAAGTCACGCTTTCACCGCGCGGCCACGGCCGTGACGGTTTTCAGGAAATCGAACATGAACGCTCAAAACCTCGCTTTTACCAATACCACGCCCTCGGCCGCGATCGTCTGGATCGGCCGCCTCGCCATGATCCTCAGTGCCGTCGCATCGGTGATGCTTTGTGCCGGCGACCCGTACTGGCTGACACTGCCTCTGGGCGTGTTGGGCGTGGCGCTCGGTGGCTACGCGATGCGGCAGGATCATGGACACCGCGCCGGCTCGAACATCGGCGTCTGGGTCGGCATCGTCACCATCGCGCTGTGGTTTCTGGTGGTTCCGCTGTTCTCGTACATGGGCCGGCCCGAAATGCCCGCGGTTCAGCCGACGGCTGAGGTGGACGCCGCCAACCGCTGAGCCGTTCGCCACACGCATGCAACACCACGTCGATACCATCGGGGGCATACCCTGCTTGGTACGATGTGCCCGTGCAATGTCGTTCGTGTGGTTATGCGTTGTGGGGTCTTTCGACGTCGCGCTGCCCGGAGTGTGGCGAAGGATTTGACCTGCGCGACTACCGCTTCACGCCGGACACCGTGGCGTTCGCCTGCCCGCATTGCAGACATGAACACCGCGGCGGCGGTCCACAGTACCTGCCTGCCAGCGACGAGCAGATGACCTGCCAGGGTTGTGGCGCAACGATACGCGTGCCGGAGATGCCGGTGGTGCTGCTTGCGCCGCACGACAAAACGGTTGCGGCGTACCATGCGGGCGACGTGATCCCGTGGGAGGTGCGGCTCGAACTGGGTTACCTTCGCACCTGGTGGCGCACCTGCCGTTTGAGCATCGTCGACCCGCGCGAAATGGCCGACCGCCTTTCCGAGAACGACAGCGAATCCAGCATCAGCTTCATCATGGCGACGTTCGGGCTTGTCCTGCTGCCACATGTGCTGGCCGCCTTCTTCGCGGTCCAATTAAGCGATCCACAAGGGGCCGCCTACCTGATTGCGGCGATGATCATTCTCGGGGCCGTCGTCATCGCCATGCTCGCCTATATCGCCATGATCGTTGCCGTGGCGGTCACGTGCATCACGCTGATCACGCACCTCATCGCTCGGGCATTCGGCGGCCGAGCCCCCTTCGCCATCACCCTGCAATGCACGCTTTACAGCCAGGGCGCTACGCTCTGGGCAGTCGTGCCTGTCATCGGACTCGTTTTGTTGCCCGTCTGGCAAATGAGGGCGTGGTGGAACGCCAGCACCATGCTCGCAAGGCGACATCACATCGGCCGCACCACGGCGCTGATCGCCGCCGCGTGGTTGCCCGGTGCCATCACCGCGTTATGGTTGCTGCAGGCGTGGATCCTGATGAGCTGACCCGTCAGGCCGGCGCAACCGTCGCCCGCGGCGTCGAAGCCCCGCGCCGCTGACCACGCAGCGATCGCCCAGCGCGCTGACCGCACATCGCGCAGCCCCGCATCGCGCTGAGTTTCTCCACGTAACTCACCAGCGTGCTCACCACCGTCGCATGGCTCCACGTCAAGGGCGACACCGACAGCGGATCGTTCGTCATCGGATGCACCTGCTCCGCCAGCACATTCGACGGCAGCGCATGCCCCACCACCCAATCCAGAATCGGCGCAGCCTCACGCAGTTGCGCTTCATCCTCCGCCTTGGCGATCAACCAGTCGGCCAGCCACAGCGTGCAGATGAACCACGGGTTGCCCGGCACGGTGGCGATGTCGTCGCTCACCCGGTGGTAATAGTCATCCTCATACCGCGCCACGCCACCCACCTCGGTCTTCACCCACAGGCGCTGCTGAATCGCCTGCATCGTCTTCTCGACGCGCTCGTCCGTCGCATCAAGCATGCCCATGGCGAAGATCGCATAGAGCGAGCTGTCGATGATCGCATCGCGATCAAACGTCGGTTCGTAGGCCGCGGGCGCGTGGCCGTTGCCGTTCGTGTGCACATGACCGTTGGCGTGACCATGGCCGTTGCCGTTGGCATGAGCGTGCCCATTGCCGTTGCGCAGCGCCGCCGAGGGATTCATCGCGCGGGCGGTTTCGCTTTGCGGCGTTCGGCCAGCCATGACTTCCGCCATCAACCGCGCGGTACGATCGTGATCGAGCGGCACCACACGTCGCAGGAAGTGGCCGTGTTCCTCGGACCAGAAGTACCGGCAGAACGCCTGTCGCGTTTCCTCCGCCGCCTGTCGGTATGCCGCAGCCCGACGATGATCGCCGAAGCACTCCGCGAAGTTGCACGCCGCCTGCAGTCCACCGTACACCGTCGCCACGGTGAAGCCGTGCACGCCCCACCGCTCCTCCCACAGGTCGTAGCTGGGCAGTGGCAACAGCGTGTCCGGGTCGCGGAAGCGCAGCAGGAAGTCGCCCGCCGAGCGGATCAGCCCCACCCACAGCGGCCGCACGAATTCGATGTCGCGGTAACGTTCATAATGCCGCCACAACGCCCAGATCACCAGCGCCGTCTCGTCTTCCTGAATCGGCAGTTGCGGCTGGCCGTTGCTCACCCACGGGTGCCAGCTCGACGCCAGGCTACCCTCGGGGTTGTACTTGTGCAGCAGGAAACCCTGTTCGCTGATGATCCGCGAACAGAACGAGAAGAACGACCGCCCGATGTCCGGAAAACCCGCTGCATCCATCGCATCGGCAACGAGTGCGCCGTCGCGCGGCCACATGTAGCTGTACGTGTCGCGCGCGTACTGCATGATGTCGGAATCGTTCGCCGCGATGATCGCCCCACCGTTGTCGATCTGCGACCGCACCACGAGCAGCGAACGCTTGAAAAGGTCCACCACCTCGGGCGACAGCCCGGCATCCGTCGCCTGATCGATGTCCACGTGCGACGCCGTCAGCCACAACCGCCAGTACGCCGTCGTGCGGTCGATCACGCCCTGCGGCCCCTCGCGGTGAAGAAACCGGTGCAGTTCCTCCATGTCAGCGTAGTTGTGCCCCGCCCCCATCACCAGATACACCGTGCGCGACCCGTTGGCGGGCAGGTGCACCTGAATCATCATCGTGGAGTCGACCGCGCCCTGCGCGATCGGGTTGTTGCCCAGGTGCCCGTCCTCCGCATCGCGCCACGTGCCTTCCGCGCCGCGGAACCCGGAGGTGCCGGTCGCGTATTCGTGCAACTGCTGGTCGCCGTCGGCATAGAAGCACGTCATCAGGTAGCGCTGCTGGCGATAGTGGATGAGGCAGCGCAGTTGCGGGTCGTAGTAGGCCGTGTCCCCCACCTTCGTGCCGTACATGTTGAAGTCGTTGTGGTGGAACAGGTGGACAACGCGGTCGAAGTCCGCCTGATTGACCACCTCGATGCGTCGCACCAGCACCGGCCGATGAAAGTCGACCACGTCACAACAGCGCAGCTCCACCTGCAGATGGTCGTGCTGCATGCGGACATCGGTCGCCATGGTGTCGCGCTGGTAGGCGCGGCTGATCTCCCAGCCCTGATGCGACCAATAGAGGCGCCGCCGCCGGCGGTCGTTCTGCCCGCCCGGCAGTTCGCCCCAGACACCGAACCGGCACGGCCCGCCCCCGGCATGATTCTCCTGGCCCACGTGAGGGAAGTAGACGTCGCGCACCTGGTAGTGGTGATCGAACGTCACAAGCATCTGACCATTACCAACAGGGATATCGCGGGGCATTGCTACTCCGTTATCGGTCCAGGGGCGATCGACGCCGACGCCGCGGCGATCGCAAGGGGGCGTTTCGGGTCATCGAGGCCGCACAAAGCCTCCCGTGGCGGTATCATCGTCCAAATCACCGCCCCCAATCCAACTGGATTGATGCGCCACTTGTGCTAGGATGCTCAAAGCGCCAAGCCGCGTCACTGACGTATCCAGCGACGCCAGCGGAAGTTGACGATGCCAAAGATTACCATCGACGGTCGTGAAGTGGAATTCGAGGGCAAGCCCATGATCCTCCAGGTCGCCCTGGAGCACGGGTTGGCCATCCCCCATTATTGTTATCACCCCGGGCTGTCCATCGTGGCGAGCTGCCGCATCTGCCTCGCCGAGGTCGCCCAGCCCAACCCCCGCAACGACAACAAGCTGGAGCTGCTGCCCAAGCTGGTCCCCACCTGCCAGACCGCCGCCGCCGACGGCATGGTCGTCCACACCAAGAGCCCCAAATCCATTGCCAATCAGAAAGCGGTGATGGAATACCTGCTCATCAACCACCCGCTGGACTGCCCCGTCTGCGACCAGGCCGGCGAATGCTACCTGCAGGACTACAGCTACGAGTACGGCCGCAGCGAATCGCGCTTCCAGGAAGACAAGATCAAGCAGCCCAAAAAGGATCTGGGGTCGCACGTCTACCTCTACGCCGACCGCTGCATCATGTGTTCGCGCTGCGTCCGATTCACCAAGGAAGTGTCAGGCACCAGCGAAATCGGCGTCTTCGGCCGAGGCAGCATGGAACAGATCGACATCTTCCCCGGCAACCCGCTCGAAAACGAGTTGTCGGGCAACGTGGTCGACCTGTGCCCCGTCGGCGCCCTGCTCGACAAGGACTTCCTCTTCTCCCAGCGCGTCTGGTTCATGAGCAAGACCCCGTCGATCGACGGCATCACCGCGTCGGGCGACAACATCAGCATCGAATACAACGAGGGACGCATCTACCGCCTCAAGCCGCGCACCAACCTCGAGGTCAACAAGTGGTGGATCAGCGATGAGATTCGCTACGGCTGGAAGTTCGTGCACAGCGACGACCGCCTGCGCACGCCCCGCCGTCAGCAGTACGGCGCGCCGGTCGACTGTGACTGGAACAAGGCGTATGAACTGGCGGCTGCCGGATTGAAGGACGCGGCGGACGGCGGGCGCATCGCCCTGCTCGTCAGCCCCATGCTCCCCTGCGAGGAAGCGTTCGCGCTGGGCAAACTCGCCCGGGCACTCGATCCGCAGGCGATTCTCGGCGTCGGCCCCGTGCCGATCGAGGGCGAAAACAAGACCTTCCCCGGCGGCTACACCATCTACGCCGAAAAAGCGCCCAACGCCCGAGGCGTTCGCCGTGCCCTGGAACTGCTCGGCGGCGAGGTGCTCGCCTTCGACGCCTTCGTCGACACAGCCAAGTCGGCGAACGGCGTCATCGTCACGGGCAACTACCCCACCGCCTGGGCGACCAAGCCGCTCCTCGACGCGCTCAAGAAGAAGTTCGTCGTCCTCATCGACACCCTGCCCAACGACCTGACCGACAAGGCGGACATCCTCCTGCCCGGTGCCACGTGGGCGGAAAAGAGCGGCACGTTCGAAAACGCCAACAACCGGCTGCAGTCGTTCCAGCAGGCGATCCCCGTCATCGAACTCGCCAAGACGGAGGGACAGATCGCGCTGGATTTGGCGGCGGCGTGCGGCGTTGCGGAACGCGCCATCTACGATGCCGCCACGCTGCGAAACGAAATGGGCGATGTCTTCCTCACCCAGGTCCATCATCCCGTGCGTGAAGCACACCGCGAAGCCGACATGCAACTGGTCGAGCTGTAATAACTGACTTCGCGCCCCCTTTTGGATGCCATGAGCACAACCCTACAAGAGCTTGCCCAGACAATCGGTGTTGAGTTGCGTGGCGATGGGTCGCGCGTGGTGGACGGCTGCGCCGGACTTGAACAGGCGGGCCCCACCGATGTGAGCTTCCTCGTCAACCGCAAGTACGTCAGCTTCGTCCAAACAACCAAAGCCGCAGCGATCATCTGCAACGCGCGCGATGCGCAGAACCTCAACGGGCGAACGCTCCTTGTCGCGGAGGATCCCTACTACGCCTTCCGGCAGGCGATCGTGACGCTGCACGGCTTTCGCAAGCACCCCGAGCCGGGCATCAGCGATCAGGCGTATGTCGACCCTACCGCGACGGTTGGTGAAGACTGTGTCATTCAGCCGTTCGTCTACATCGCGGCCGGCGCGACGATCGGCAAACGCTGCGTCATCTACCCGCACTGCTACATCGGCCCCGATGCGAAGGTCGGCGACGACTGCATCCTCTTCCCCAGCGTCACCATCTACGACAAGTGCGTGCTGGGCAACCGTGTGACGCTGCATGCCGGCTGCGTCATCGGGCAGGACGGTTTCGGCTACGCACCGCACAAAGGCGTCCACGAAAAGATCCCGCAGATCGGCATCGCCATCGTCGAGGACGATGTGGAAATGGGGGCGCTGTGCGCCATCGACCGCGCTACCGTGGGCGAAACCGTCATCGGCCGCGGGTCGAAGTTCTCCGATGCGGTGACCATCGGCCACGGCACGCGAATCGGCCGAAACAACCTGCTCGTCGCGCAGGTCGGCGTCGCGGGTTCCGTCACCACGGGCGATTACGTTGTCATGGGGGGACAGGTCGGCGTGGCGGGCCACCTCAACATCGCCGACGGCGTACAGATCGCCGCCAAGAGCGGCATCATGGACGATTTGGAGCCGGGGCAGTACGGCGGAACCCCCGCCATGCCACTGCGGCAGGCCAAGCGCAATTATCTGCTTTCGCTGAAACTCGGAGACATGCTCGCCGAGTTCAAGAAGCTGCAGGAACGCGTCGCCGAACTCGAGCGCGCTCAACAGGACAAGTAAACCGTCGATCGGCGCAGCCGCGCCCTCACTCGACTTCGACCAGCGCGGTGGCTTCCGCGCCCGCGGTCACGTTGACCGGCGTGCTGCCCGCGCCCGATGCCAACGGGTCACGCATGTGCGAATAGCTCGGCTCGATCAGCCGAACCGTCGCACGGCGCACGGTGCAGCCCACCAGCCCCAACGTCATCATCACCACCCCGATCAGGCAAATGCGAGCCATACGCGTTCCTCGTGATCGCCTCTGCAGTCGCCTCCGTGCTGAATCTTTCATAGTTCTGCGATCGGCATCGACATGCCACGGCCTGCACCGCAGGACTACCCTGTCCTTATCGGTCAACCCCGGTTGCCGGTTCACTGCCGATCGAATGAATGCGTGTCGTTGTCCCTGAACGCGAGCATTATACCCCAGTTCCCATAATAGCGAGCGAAATTCGTCGCCATCGCGGTTGACGTCGCCCCACCAGCCGCCGACGATACTGCCGACACCCCGCCCGCAGCCACACCGCAGCCTCGGAGACACGGATGTCCGTCCCGCCTTCACCCGAAATAAACGATTCCGTTATCGGACAGGCAAATCCGAATCACACCGACGCGTCGCTTTCCGACACAGCAAGTTCCACCAAACAGCTCGACATTGGCTCACCCGATGGCAATGTCGCCGCCACCAACCAGTCGACGCTGCGCCTGTGCGTCCTGGGCAGCGGGTCCGGCGGCAACTGCACCGTCGTCATGCTCGGCGAACGTGCGATGCTCCTCGATGCAGGCTTCGGCCCAATCACCACCCGCCAGCGACTGCTCTCCGCCCGCGTCAACCCCAACTGTGTCGAAGCCATCTGCGTCACCCACTTCGACCGCGACCACTTCCGCCCCACCTGGATCAGCACCATGGTCCAGCGGCGTATCCGCCTCATCGTCCACCAGTGGCACGCCGACGAGCTCTACCGCCTGCCCGGTGGAACGCGGCTGCTCGACGCCGATCTCGTCACCGTCATCGGCGATGAAGGCTGCACACCCCTGCCCGGCATCACCGCCACCGGCGTGCGGCTGCCCCACGACCACAAAGGCACCACGGGATATCACCTCGACAGCCCCTTCGGCACCATCGGTTACGCCACCGACCTGGGCTGCGTCCCACCCGCGCTCATCCAGCGGTTCATCGGCGTCGACCTGCTCGCCATCGAATGCAACTATGACCCCGATATGCAACGCCGAAGCGGACGCCCCATGGTCCTTAAACGCCGCATCATGGGACGGGCCGGCCACCTGTCCAACCGACAGGCGTTCGACGCCGTGAAGGAAATCGTCGACCGCAGCCCCCCGGGTCAGCCGCAGCGCATCGTCCTGCTGCACCGCTCACGCCAGTGCAACTGCCCCAACCTCGTCCAGTCGGTCTTCAACGAAGATCCGCGCATCGGCCCCTACATCATTCAAACCGACCAACGCCGCCGCACCCCGTGGATCCCCATCACCCCCGGCACCCGCCCCATGAAACAACTCGGCCTGTTTGGATAGCCGCACTAACCACAGATGGACACAGATAAAGACAAACTCAGACGGGATGAAGAATCGACTGGATAGAAAAGAAGACCGAAATCAGGCCTTCAACCATCCCGGCAATCCTGTTCAGCCTGTCTGAATCAAAATCTGTGTTACAGATGCAGCACCTGTTCCTCGGCGTGGTAGCTCGACCGCACCAGCGGGCCTGATTCGACGTGGCGGAACCCGAGCGATTCGCCCAGTTCCTTGTATGCGGCAAACTGGGCAGGCGTCACCCAACGCGTGATCGGCAGATGGTTCCGCGTCGGCTGCAGATACTGCCCGATCGTCAGAATGTCGCAGGCGTTGGAGGCTTGAGGTTTGGGGTTCGAGGCTTGAGGTGTTTCCCCCTCCGCGCCTTCGTGCCTGGCTGTCTCCTCCACCCGGCTTCCCTCCAGCACATCGCGCATCAACTGCTCGATCTCGTGCTCCTCCTCACCGATGCCCACCATGATGCCCGTCTTGGCGACCAGGCCCGCGGCCTTCGCCCGGCGAAGCAGCTCGATCGATCGCTCATACTTCGCCTGCGGACGCACCACCCGGTACATCCGGCGAACGGTTTCCATGTTGTGGTTGAGGATGTCAGGCCGCTCCGCCAGCACCACATCGAGCGCATCCCAGTTGCCCTCAAAGTCGGGGATGAGCACCTCGACACTGGTGCCGGGCGACTGCTTGCGCACCTCGCGGATCGTCTCCGCCCAGATCGCCGCCCCGCCATCGTCCAGCTCGTCGCGGTTCACACTGGTGATCACCAAATGCTTCAACCGCATCAGCGCCGCCGCCTCCCCCACGCGTCGCGGCTCATCCAGATCCAGCACCGGTGGGCGACCCGTCGCGATGTGGCAGAACCCGCACGACCGGGTACACACATCCCCCAGAATCATGATCGTGGCCGTACCCCGCGACCAGCACTCGCCCATGTTGGGGCACTTGGCCGACTCACAGACCGTGTGCAGGCTGTGCTCGTCGATGATCGACCGCAGCCGCTCATACCCGGGCCCCCCCGGCAGCTTCGCCCGAAGCCACTGCGGCTTCTTGCGCTTGATGTAGTCCCGCCCGACGTTGTCCAGAATGCGATCGCTCAGGGAAATCATATCCGGACCATTGTAGCGAACGATTCCAAACGCCGTCTGCCCCCCCGCCTTCCCGCATGGCGATCCCAATTGTTCCCCATCTGGGGTCGATCACTTCCCGTACGGCCCCGTCGCCTGGTAGACCAGCCGCACCTGGCCGGGCGATTTGCCGTGCTCGTCGAACAGGATCAGGTCGTTCGCCTCGTCCGTGCGAAGCCACGGCTCGGGCAGGTAATACCGCTTCTGCGGGCCGACGCTTTTGCCGCTCGCCGTCGCGTTGAAGTATCGCCCCACGTTGTAGCCGTTGAGGTAAATCTGTCCCTTGCTCATGCCGCGCGGCTCCAGCCACAACGGCACATCCACGCGCGACACGTTGAACCGACACCGGTAAAACATCGGCACGCCGGTTCGCCCCTCGCTCACCACCGACTCGAACGCTTCCTCCGAAGGCAGCGACCACGCCGCGAACGCCCACTTCGCCTTGGCCGTCACGTTCGCCGTCGCCTGATACACCATTA
Source organism: uncultured Phycisphaeraceae bacterium (assembly GCA_964511575.1). Lineage (GTDB taxonomy): Bacteria > Planctomycetota > Phycisphaerae > Phycisphaerales > Phycisphaeraceae > CALKHT01. The sequence continues at coordinate 11,431 of CAZEFM010000033.1, forward strand.
GCGTCTTACTCACATCCGATCGGCGACCTTCAAGCACCTCAAACGCGGCAAGCGTGAGACTGTTCTGCCCGCTGGTGATCTGCTCATCCACGTGCAGGATGAATCGTGCAAAACCACCACTCCAATAAGGGTCGTACGCCCCCACCGGCTCGCCGTTGACCAGCAGCATCGCCCGCCACGGCACACTGATGTCCACGATGATCGGGTTGCGCCCTACCGGTTTCACCGACCACGTCAGCCGCGTGCCGTTCGGCCGATCATGCACCCGCGCCTGTTCGAAGTACCCGCGCAATGCAAACAGGTCAGGCGATGGTGCAACCGTCGTCTCCGGCCTGCCAAGCTTCACCGGCTTCACCGCATAGAGATGATCCGCCACACCCTTGGGATCGCCGAGTTGCCACCCCGTACTGAACCGCCCCAGATGGTCCGCCAGCACCACCGTGGCGCTGTCCAGCTTCAGCGACACCGGTTCCCGCGTCGCCTCCGGCCCGTTGCCCAGAATCGCAACCGGCTTGCCCTGCTGGTAAACGTGCAAACGATCCCCGCCGCGCGGCAGCAACAGTTGTCCCGCCTTCGCGCCCTTCGCATCGATGCGATACCAACCGTAACCCTGCGACACCCCCAACGTCGCCATCTCCGTCGGCCCGTCGATCGGCTCAAACCGTTCCGATTGCCCCGTCACCAGTTCCGACACATCAGCCGCTTTCCACCGTCCCAGCCGTGGCGCGGTGATGCGAGGCGGCGCTTTCAACTTCGCGACCGTCACTTCGCCATCGCTCTGCACCGTCGTTACCTGCGACCAGCCACGCAACGGCAACGGTTGACCATGCCCGTCCAGCATGGCCGCACCCACCACCACGCGATCGTTCATCAGCCACGCCGCGTCCACCTGTTCGCGGTTCAGCACCACGATGGTCAGATCCTCATGCCGCACCACCAGCGGCTCGTGCCCCGCGGGCGGCTTCACCTGCAGCACCGCGTCGTTGATCGCCACCACCCCCTGCGAACCCGCCGGGCCGAACAACACCAGCATGCGCCGATCTACAAACGCCCAGGGTCGCAGGTTCGTGTACGTCAGCTCCGCCATGCCCCCCAGCCGCGTGTTGAACACGATCCACGCCACCCGGTCGTTGCCCAACGGCACATCCAGCGTGCGTCCCTGCGGCAGAAGCACCGGCGCATGCATGCGACGATCACTGCTGCCGCGCAACAGGAACACCACTTCCCCCTGCGAACCGCGCTGATGCAGCACGCTGATGCCCGGCTCCTGCTCATCAGGCGCCAACGTCGCCGGCAGATGATCCGGCTCCAGATGCGCAAACAGATGACTGAACTGGCTGGCGAACGTGGCGATCCGTTTGGTCGCGAAATACTTCTCCGTGCATCCACCCGCTTCCGAAAGCGGCGCATCGCTGTCGTAGCTCGTGGTGATGTATGCCGCGACATCGCCCGCGCGGCGCCCGGCACGGAAACCGAAGTTCGTCCCGCCGTGGAACGGCACGATGTTGAACTGCGCCCCGGCCGCGAGAATCCCCGCCAGACGAAACGCATAAAGCTCCGCATCGATCTCCGCGTGGTGCGGACCGCCCCACACATCCGCGCCCGTCCCGCTCCAGTATTCACCCACCAGGCGCGGCACCTCCGGCTGCACCTGCCGCAACTGTCGCAGATGCGCCGGCAACCGCTGGTTGCCCGACCATGCCGCAATCGTGCCTTCCACCTGCGACCAGAGATTGTTCCCATCGAGGATGGGCACGCTCGCCCCGTTCTCACGCAGGTATCGCAGAATCTCCGCGAGGTAGCGTTCCGCCTCGTCGGGGTTGTCGCACAGCCACTGGTTCTCCGCCTGCATGAGCAGGATCGGCCCGCCCCCGCCGCCGGGCATCTTCGCCGCCACCTTCGGCGGAGCGCTCGTGCTCACCTGCAGATCACGCACCTGTTCCATCACCGCATGCAGGTACCGCGCGCACGCTTCAAGAAACGGCCCGTTCGCCTGACGCAGTTGGATGCCTTCCACCCCGTGCAGCCAGGCCGGCAAACCGCCGAAGTCCCAGTCCGCGCCGATGAACGGCCCCGGCCGAAGAATGCAGAACATGCCCTCCTCAGCGATACACTGGATGAACGCGCGCAGGTTCGCATCACCCTCGAAATGAAACGCGCCGGGCGATGGCTCGTGAACGTTCCAGTAGACCGGCGTCTCGATGCAGTTGAGCCCCGCAAGCCGGGCGGCGCGGATGCGGTCACGCCACAACTGGTGCGGCACCCGGGCGTAATGAATGGAACCGCTGACCAGCCAGACACGCCGGCCATCGATGCTCAGACTCTGTCCATCGTAGCTGATCGTCGGCATGTGGCTCCGCTTTCAACCGTAAGGGCCGAGTCGGCCCCACGATAAACCCTGTCCAATGCCGCCGCAACGCTGCGCAAGGCATTGACGCACGATAACACCCGTCCCCCGACGACACCCACCCGCAATCGCCGTTCCTCGCGATCCAGATCGTTTGGACAAAATCCACAGGATGCACGGGATTGCGATCCGAACACCCCCCACCTGACACACCATCCATGTCCATCCTGTGTATCCGCGGCTAACTCACCAACCCCTGCCCTTATTTTCGCGTTCTATAAGGTGCTGTTCAAAGTCCAGCGTGCATCCCGCCCCTCAGCGAATCAATTGGCAATCGGCAATTGGCATTTGGCAATCCCCCTCACCCCTCACCCCCTCACCACCTCTCACCTCCCCTCTCCTCCGCGTATCATTGCTAAGATGAGCGGGACGGCCGATCTCAACCGCGCCTCGGCCTGCTCCCATTGGCGAAGGGATCCCCATGCAACGCAATTATCTGACGATGGCGGCGACGAGCTTCGCGATCATGTGTCTGCTGCTGCTCACCGCGCAGTCGATGGCGTTTCGGACCAGTGCCATCGACCAGCTCAACCTCCTCGTCGATATCCGACAGGAACTCGCCGAAAACTTCGTCGAACCCGTCGATGAACAGAAGATGGTCGAGGAGGCTGTCCGCGGCATGGTCGAGTCGCTCGAAGACCCCTACACCGTGTTCATCAAACAGGACGACATCGACGAGTTCGACAAGTCGATCCGCGGCACGTTCTCCGGCATCGGCGCGGAAATCGAAATCCGTGACAACCGCCTGCGCATCGCCTCGCCCCTGGAAGACTCCCCCGCGTGGAAGTCCGGCGTACTGGCGGGCGACATCGTGCTCGAAATCGACGGCAAACCCGTCTCCGAACTCTTCGCCGACCTCAAAACCGATGCCGAGAAATCCCGTGAAGCGATCAAGCATCTCACCGGCGAGGAAGGCACGGTCGTGAAGATCCGCGTCCGACACGAATCGGGCGAGGAAAGCGAGATCGCCATCACCCGTGCGCGGATCGAGATTCCCGTGATCAAAGGCGTGCGCCGTCGCGGGGATGGGCACTGGGACTTCATGCTCGATCCGGCCAACAAAATCGGCTACATCCGCCTCACGCAGTTCACCCAGCGTTCCGTCGACGACCTGCGTGCAGCGCTGCGGCAGTTGAAGCAGGAGAACGTGCGCGGGTTGATTCTTGATCTGCGTTTCGACCCCGGCGGCTTGCTCCCCGCTGCGGTGCAGGTGGCGGACATGTTCCTCCCGGCCGGCAACCGCATCGTGTCGGTGAAGGGTCGCAACGTGCCCGAACACATTGAAACCTCCACCGCTGAGGCAACGCTGACGGATGTGCCCATGGTGGTGCTCGCCAACGAGTTCAGCGCTTCGGCGTCGGAGATCGTCACCGGCGCGCTTGCGGACAACAACCGCGCCAAGTTCATCGGCACCCGCACCTTCGGAAAGGGGTCCGTCCAGACCGTCAAGATGATCCAGAACGACAGCGGTCAACCCCTGGGCATCCTCAAGATGACCAATGCTTACTACTACCTGCCCAGCGGCCGCAACATCCACCGCGTCGAAGGCGCGGATGTCTGGGGCGTGGATCCCGATGAAGGTTTCTACGTGCCGATGAACGCCGAGCAGATTCGCAAAATGATCGAAGCCCGCCGGGAAAGCGATGTGCTTCGTCCGGACAACGGCAACAACGGCGCGGTCACCGTGACGCCACTGTGGATCGAGGAACAGTTGCACGACCCGCAGCTCGCTGCAGGCCTCAAGGCACTGATCGGCAAGCTCGATCAGGGCGACTGGCCACGCGTCGGTCAGTCGAACGTGCAGCAACAGGTCGAATCCACCCGCCGCGAAAACCTCGTCCGCCAGCGCGACCTCATCCGCGACAGCCTCCGCGAAGTCGAAGCCGAACTGGCGAAGCTCGGCGTCGACACGGCCACCCTCGAAGACAGCGACACCGCCGACGAGGAAGCCGCCGAACCCGCAGCGGTTGAATGAACCGCAAAGGCGGAACCGCGGATGGACGCGAATCAACGCGAATGTTTTGACCACGGATAGCACGGATGACACGGATAGGAGAGTGGGATTAGCGGCTTCCCTCAACATTTTGTCCGCCTCTTTCCATGCTTCCACTCCATTCATCCGCGTAATCCGCGTTATCCGCGTTCAACAACAATGATCCGTGTCATCCGTGGTCCAATTTCCTCTGCCTTGATCCGCGCTCATCCGCGAAATCCGCGGTCAATCATGTAGACTTCCCGCATGTCCATGATCCTTGGTATTGAGACCAGTTGTGACGAGACTGCCGCTTCCGTGGTGGAAGGTGGTCGACTTGTTCGCTCCAACGTCATCGCCTCGCAGCACGACCTGCACGAGCGGTATCAGGGCGTCGTGCCGGAGATCGCCAGCCGGGCGCATCTGCAGCGTATCGCGCCGGTAATTCAGGAAGCGCTCGATGAAGCGGGCGTCACCTTCACCGACCTCGATGCCGTGGCCGTGGGCAATCGCCCGGGCCTGATCGGTTCGCTCATGGTCGGCCTCAGCGCCGCCAAGGCGATCGCATGGTCGACCGGCAAACCGCTCATCGGTGTCGACCACGTGCGCGCCCACCTGTATGCCGCGAGCCTCATCAGCGCACCGCGCGGTGAGCGTAACACCGCCGAGGCCGAACGCCCCGCCCCCCCCACCTACCCGGCGCTCGGGCTGGTCGTCTCGGGTGGACACTCCAACCTCTACGCGCTCGCCTCGCCGCTGGAGCTTGAGCCGCTCGGCCGCACCATCGACGACGCCGTTGGCGAAGCGTACGACAAGGCGGCCGTGATCCTGCAGCTCGGCTACCCCGGCGGGCCGAGGCTCGACAAGCTCGCACAACAGGGCGACAGCACCGCAGTCAAACTCCCGCGCTCGCTGCTGGGCGAAGACAGCCTCGACTTCTCGTTCAGCGGCCTGAAGACCGCGCTGCTCTATGCCGTGCGAGGCCACCCGCAGGGGCGCGGCCCGGATGCGGTTTTCCAGCGTTCGGCGGACGACCTGACCGATCAGCAGCGCGCCGACCTTGCTGCCTCGTTTCAGGCCGCCGCCATCGACACGATCATGCTCAAGCTGCATCGCGCCGTCGACGCCATGGCGCGAAAGGGCAGCGCACCGAAGAGCCTCATCATCGGCGGCGGCGTGAGCGCCAATTCCCTGCTGCGCAGCCGCGCCGTCGCTTTCGGAGAGGAACGCAATCTCGCCGTGCACATTCCCGCGATGGCTTACTGCCTCGACAACGCCGCCATGGTCGCCGGCCTTGCCCACCACCAACTCAAAGCCGGACAGATCGACGACCTCACCCTACCCGCCATCGCCACAACGGGGAGGTGAGGGTTAGGGCCCAGGATCCGGGGCCCAGGGCCGGGGAAGGCCATGCTGAGTTGCGTGACGGATTTCATTCTGACCCTAGCCCCTGGGCCCGATCGGCTGCAGCACCACCAGTCGCGGCCGATCGTCCTTCGGCACATGCACCCGCATCGTCACCTGCCGTCCATCGGAAAGTTCCGCATTGATGCGATACGTCCCGGCAAACACCCGCATGCGAACGTTGCCCAACGCATCCGTCTTCGCCTTCTCATCCGTCCACCAGAGCTTACGCACCAGCCCGTCGAACACCTCGCCCGCCCCGGTTAACTGCCCTTCCTCATCCACGAGCGCTGCGTTCGCCGACTTCACCTGTTCCGGCGTTACCCCGCTCAGAAAGATCCCCTCCACCGCAGGCTCGGCGAATAACACGCGCAGCAGCATCTCCAGATTCACCGCCGCCGCCGTCGCACTGCCGCCCGACACTTCCAGCCGCCCCATCACCACCGGCAACTCCGTCCCGCGAAGCCACACCATCGCACGAAGCAGCGGCGCCGGCAGCACCGTCCCCGTCACCTCATCGTCCAACACCAGCACATCGCCCGGCACGAACGCTTCGTTCAACTCCGTCACCTTCGCGAGCATCTGCTGCAGCCGACCGCTCACCAGGCAATTCTCGAACCGGAAGCCGATCTTCGCCTCAGGCCGCACCGCGTGCGCCAGTTCGTGCAGGTGACGCACCATCGGCAAACCCAGCCGCGCTTCGATGAACTGATGATCCACCAGATGCGGATACAAATCGAACTGTCGCATCGTGTCGCCGTACTGTCGCAACACGCGTGTGACATGACCTTCGACCGCCGCGCGCAGGCTCGGATCATCGAGTTGTCCCAGCCACGTGGGCAGATGGTCTGGATCGGCCGAGAGCACGCCGCCGAACCGCATCGTCAACCCGTGCGAGGCGCACCAGTCGATCATCGTCTTGAGCGTCTGGTCCGCGTGCTCGCCGAGTTGCGGTTCCATGACCGGCCAGGCCGTCGCCGCATCGAGCGCCACCGCGTTGAAGCACCGCCACACCGGCGCATCACCATCCCACTTCAACGCTTCCCCGTCTTCGGTAAACGCCTCGTGTGGCAGATGCACACCCCACGTAAACGCGTGCCGTTCCATCTGCACATGCACCTGCGCGTTGGGCACGTACTGCCCCGCTTCATCGAGCAGAATCACGTGCAGATCGGTCATGCGATGCGTTTCAATCGCCCGCTGCGTGTCATCGACCCAGTCGCCGGTGAGAAGCTGCCCCCGCGCGGACGCAACGCTTCCCAGCATCACGCCGATCACCAGCAACGCGTTTATGCCGATTCGCTTTGCAAGCATCCGTGCATCTCCACGCGAAGAACGCGACAAGTCGCGTCGCTTCATCAATACCCTTTGTGCCTTCCCCCTCCGTGCCCAGGTGCCTTCGTACCGCTCCTCCTCCCCCTCACCCCAACACCCGCAGGGCATCCTCCAACGTCCGCGTCGCGATCAACTCGCATCCCTTGGGCGCCTTCACCGGTCCCGGCGGACAGATCACATGGGTGAACCCCAACCGTGCCGCCTCATTGATGCGCTGCCCCATCTGCTGCACGTGTCGCACCTCGCCGCCCAATCCGATCTCGCCCACCGCGCACACACCCGTGCCGAGCTGTCGGTTGTAGTGCGCCCCGGCGATCGCCAGTGCCAGCGCCAGATCAGCCGCGGGCTCGACGATCTTCATCCCGCCAACACTGCTGGCGAAGATGTCCTGATCCGCCAGCCGCAGTTCCCCGCGCTTCTCCAGCACCGCGATCAGCATCGCCAACCGGTTCGCGTCCAGCCCCGTGGCCTTGCGCTTCGCCGAGCCGAGAAAACCCGTGGCCGTCAGCGCCTGGATCTCCACCAGCATGCATCGCGAGCCCTGCAGCACCGGACACACCACCGACCCGCTGCGAGGCTGATACTCCGCCGCCAGCAGCCCCGAGCCGTCAAGCACCTGCGCCAGTCCGCCATCGGTCATCTCGAACAGCCCGACTTCCAATGTCGTGCCGAAGCGATTCTTCGTCGCTCGGATGATGCGATGGCTGTGATACCGATCGCCCTCGAAGTACAGCACCGTGTCGACCATGTGCTCGATCAGGCGAGGCCCCGCCAGCTCCCCCTTCTTCGTCACATGCCCCACGAACACCACCGTGCAACCCGTCGCCTTGGCGAGATACACCAGCTCCAGACAGCACGCCCGCAACTGCGACACGCTTCCCGGCGCAGCGGGCAGGTCGCCCTTGTAGATCATCTGGATCGAATCGATCACCAGCACGCGGGGCGATGTCAGACGAACCTGCTCGATGATCCGCGCGACGTTGGTGTCCGCCAGCACGTAAAGTTCATCGGGATCGTTCGCCAGCACGCCCAACCGGTCCGCGCGCAGCCGCAACTGGCTCGCCGACTCCTCGCTGGTCACATACAGCACCCGGTACGTCTCCCCCGTCGCCGCCCCGGACGCCAGCGCATGAGCCGCCTGCAGCATCAGCGTCGATTTGCCGATCCCCGGATCGCCACCAATCAGAATCGCACTGCCCGGCACGAACCCCGCGTTCCTGCCACGTGCCGCGCCACGCTCGTCACGTTTCCCCCCTTCGTGCCTCCGTGCCTCCATGCCTTCGTGCCTTCCTCCCCCATCCCCCACCCCCAGCACGCGGTCCAGTTCCGCGATCCCCGTGGGCATTCGCCGCATCAGCCGCTCATCCTGAGCCGGATCCGCCGCCAACTCGGTGATGGGCGACGCTTTGGGCGCCGCTTCACCCACCAGCACCGCCGCCCCGCGCTGACCATCGCGCTGCGCCCCGCCGCCGGTCACATGCTCATCCAGCGCATCCCACGCCCCGCAGTCCGGGCAGCGCCCCAACCACTTGGCGTGCACCTGGCCACACGACCGACAAACAAACTGACGCGTGACTTTCGCCATGCCCACAGAATAACAGAGAGGAGGTGGGGAATGATGAATGACGACATTCGACATTCGGCATTCCCCACCCTCACCGCATTCGTCCCGCTTCTTCACTTCCCCCCCAACATCCCCTATCCTGTCCGCATGGAACTGAATCAACGTATCGCCCAATGGGAAAACATGACCGAGGCCGACCCGGACAACGACATGGCATGGTTCAGCCTCGGCAGCGCCTACCGTGACGCCGAACGCTACGAGGAGGCCGACAAGGCTCTGGCGCGCGCCATCGAGCTGAACCCCGCCCAGTCGCGGGCCATGCAGTTGCGTGGCCAGGTGCTCATTCAGCTCAACCGCACCGAGGAAGCCGCGGCCGTGCTCACCGATGGTTACAAATCCGCCGCCGCACGAGGCGACACCATGCCGATGCGTGCCATGGGCGCATTGCTGGAGAAGCTCGGCAAGCCCGTGCCACAGGTGGAGCAACCCCAACCCGCCGCCCCAGCCGCAGGTGAGAACCAGATCATCGACCGACGCACCGGCAGGCCCGGAACCCGCCTGCCCGATCCCCCCATGCGAGGCCCGGTGGGCAAGTTCATCTACGACCACTACTCGCTGGAAACCTGGCGCGAATGGATCGGTCAGGGCACCAAGGTCATCAACGAACTGCGCCTGGACTTCTCCAACGACACCCACCAGAAGGTCTACGAGCAGCACATGCTCGAATGGCTCGGCGTCACCGAAGAGGAAATTCAGGCGTACGCCAACGAGAACCCGTAAGGTCGCCTTGCCAGCGCGGAACGATCGTTCATGAAGCGACGCGACTTGTCGCGTTCCATCGCGCGCAGGAAACGACTGCGTTACTCGACAGACTCGCCGCGGTCCGGCATCGCGCCGCCGGGGGCGAGTGTGCGAAGCATGCGCGGGCTGGCGAGCCAGTGCAGGCGCGGGGTGCTCGCCGCCTCGTCGGCACGCAGCGACGCCTCGACAAATGCGCAGCCGGCTTTCTTGAGTTGAATGAACCCGCCGCTGCGGCCGCGCACCAGCAGCCGTTCCACAACATCGCTGAGCGTCGGCTCGTGGCCGACAATCAATACGGTGTCCTCCCTGCGCGTCCGGAGGTGTCGCACCACGGCCGCGGCGTCCTCCCGCGCCAGCACATCGATCGGTTGGGGCGTCAGGTCGAACACGTCCGCCAACAGCGCCGCCGTCTGCATCGCCCGAACCTTGGGGCTCGTCAGGATCACCTCCGGTCGGGACGCAATCCGTGCCAACCCCTGCGCAGCCAGCATCGTTCGCTCGATCCCCACCGTGCTCAAGGGACGCGACGCATCCGTCCCGTCCGGCCCACGATCCTCAGCAATCCCATGGCGAAAGATGAGTACTTTCATGGAATCTGACGGTCAAGGAGGTTCAGTCACACCACACGCCGGACACGCGCCCGGCATTCATCGCAACAGTGAAAAGAAAGATTTCAGCCCTGCCCTTCCGGTTCCACCTGCGGCGGCACGCCACTGCGCGAAGGGTCGATCTCCCGCAGGTATTCCCACGTGTAAATCCCCGTGTCGTGCCCATCGGAGAAGATGATCCGCACCGCGTAGTTGCCTACCAACTCAAGATCGACGGCGGTGAGCGGCCCTTCGCTGCCACTGGAGGCGGGCAGCACCGTCAGCGGGTTTTTGGCCAGCTCCTCGCGCAGTTGCCGGGCATCGGCGGAAGGCGACCACTTGCGCAGGTACGCAATCGAATAAAAGCTCACGCGACCGTCCGGCCATTGAATCGTCAGACCCTTGTCGCGTTTGAGGTCCAGGTGCTGGGGGCGCATCGTTGCCATGCCCACATGATAGCGACCCGCCCGGCGACCTCCTCCCATTGGGTTACGCGCTGTTTATAAAAAGACGCCGCGCGTCACCTGGCCCGGTAAGCCAAGCGACACGCGGCGGTCAGGGGTCGAATTCGAGAGTCCTGCTCAGGCGCTGGCCCGGCGGCGTATCCGCTTGGCGCCGATCCCGCCCAGCAGCACCAGCCCCGCCCACGCAGCCGCAGGCAGCGGAACCACGTTGCCGCCCGGATTGGTCACGGTTTCATCAAGCCCGAACAGCGTGAGCACAATGTCGCTCAAGTCCATCGAGGTGAAACCCGCGCCCGCGTTGCCGATATGCACCAGAAGCGTTTCCCCGGCGAAGATGGTGTTGAACAACTCGAGGCCGAGCGCATCGACGGTACCGGTTTTGTCACCGGGGTTGAAGTCGGCAGCAAGTCCGGAGATAGCGCCCACATACGTGGTTGCACCAGCAATGAGTGACGAGCCCTGGATCAGATCGCCGCTCCACTGCGAAGAACCGAGAACGACGGCGAAGTTCTCCGCCAGTGCTCCTGAAAAGGAGTTTGCGTCAAAGGTCACTTCAAACCCCGTCAGGGTCCCCGTCAAAGCGCCGGTCTCGTGGCTATCGTATGTCCCTCCTGCGAACACGTGGTCGCCGAAGTTGATCACCACGTCCGCCGACGCCGCCGAAGCGCCGATCAGCATTGCCAGACCTGCCGCCACAAAACTCTTCGTCTTCAATGTCGAACCCTCCCTCATGAGAATGGATGCAACGACATCGTCCACCGGAACGATGTTCAGCACATCTCTTAAAAATAAGGGCAAATCCGCAAATGTCCAGACGTAAATTGCTGAAATTTAAGCAGATCTGAAAATTTTGCATTCCCCAGATTCGCTGGTTTATCCAGGTTCACGGGCGGTAGTGCCCAACCCTGGGCTGGGGCCGGGGAGGAGGAAACACGAGGTGGCTTTCTGACGTGGAGGAGGCAGAGGGGTGTCGTCTTCGCCATTACCGGCCGGTCGGGTGCGTCGTCAGGTCCCCCGGCTAAGCCCGCTTTCGGTTGAACATCCAGCCATCGGTCGTCGCCATCACGTGGCGATACACCCCCGCATCCGCTTCGCTGAAGCAGCAGAAGACCACCCGTCGCGGGAGTTCCGCGCTGCTCAGCCAGCCCAGCACGTGTCCCACCGCGATCTTCGCCGCCCGCTCCTTGGGGAAGCGGTACACACCGGTACTGATCGCCGGAAACGCCAGCGACCGCACTTGGTGTTCCGCCGCGAGCGTCAGGCACTGGTGATAACACGATGCCAGCAGCACATCCTCGCGCGTGTTGCCCAGCTTCTGCGTCTCATCGCCGTGCCACACAGGCCCGACGGTGTGGATGATGTGCCGAATGCCCCGACGTTCCAGTTCGAACGCAGGCGTTCGCTTCGCCAACCCCGTCGGACATCCACCAAGCGTTCGGTTGTGTTCCAGAAGCGCCGGCCCCGCCGCTCGATGAATCGCCCCATCCACGCCCCCACCCCCCAGCAGCGATTCGTTCGCCGCGTTCACGATTGCATCCACCGCCATCGCGGTGATATCGCCCGTCACCACTTCGATACGATCGAAAGGCAGATTCACACACCCGGGACGTGATGCCTCGCTCGGGCCGTTCAATGGTTCCATGCCAACTGTCCCAAGCCACGCTCCGGCTATCGGCTCCAGGGCTCCTGATAGGGATCGCGGAGCGCCACCGGCGGATCCAGAATTTCCTTCATCACCAGCGCCTGCCGCAACGCCTGCCGGTCCAAACGCATCCCGGCGAGCCTGATCGGTTTCGTTGCCGCGTGCGCTGACTTCGCGGTCGTTCCGCCCGGCGCGCTGATCGCTGCGGCTTCCACCGGTGCACGCGTGCCGCTGATGCCGCCTTCGGTTGATGCACCGGCCGGCCGCACCGTCGCAACGTTTCCCCGCCGCGATATCGGCCGCGTGGAACGTTGCCCCTGACGCGCCCGTTGCTGACGCGCCAGCTCGCGCTGTCGCTTCACCTCTTCCGCCTGCCGCGCCAGTTCAGCCGCTCTTTCACGCTGTCGCTGTTCGCGTTCGATGCGCTGCGCTGCCTCGCGTTCGGCCGCCTCACGCTGCCGACGCAGCATTTCCGCCCGCGCCTGATACTGCTGCTTCGCCCGCTCCCGTGCCGCCCGTTCCGCCGCCGTCAGGTTGCCCGGTTCCATTGTCGGACCGGCCGCCCCCGAGCGAGCCGCCACGCCATCACCCTCCGGGCGCGTTCGGCCGCGACGTCGCGCCGCGATCTCCTCCAACTGCCGACGACGACGCTCCACCACCTCGTCCAGTCGTGTTCGCTCGCCGGTACGTCGCAACGGCGCTGCGCCTTCCGACTGTCGTTCAGCAGCACGCCGCGCCTGTCGCGTTTCTTCCGCTTTCTTCAGCGCGCTGGCGATCCAACCCCCGACCACGAAGATGAGGAATATCCCCAGCGTGATCAGGTCTTCCAGATTCGCCGCGATAACAAGCGTACCGATCATGCCGACATCATACCCGAAGTTCTGTTGCCACCCCTCGAAAATGAATCCAGTGGCCTGCCGCGTGCTAGGCGTCGCTCACCACCAGCATCGGGCGCTCGCCTCCCCCAGCCACGTCGCGAAGCGGCACGCCATACACCGGCTCAAGCACCTCAGGGCGCATCACCTCCGCCACCGATCCCCGGGTCCGCAGCCTGCCTTCGTGCAGCACCCACACCTCATCCGCCCAACGCGCCGCAAGATTCAGATCGTGCATCACCGCCACCACCGCCAACCCCTGCCGCGACAACGACACCAACAGTCGCATCGTCGCGTCCATGTGTCGCAGGTCCATGCTGCTCACCGGCTCATCGAGCAGCATCACCCGACCCTCCCCCGCTGACTGCGCCACCGCCCGTGCCAGCAACACGCGCTGCTGCTGCCCTGCGGACAACTCGCTGTACACGCGATTCGCCAGTTCTGTCAGGTCGCACACCGCCAGGGCATGCTCCACCGCCTGCAGATTCGCCGGAAGGACGTACCGCCCCATCGCCACCACCTGCCGCACGGTAAACGCGAACGCAGCGGTGCTGTGCTGCGGCACGTAGCTCACCTGTGCCGCCCGCTTCGCCGCATCCATCGCATCGACCGCCGTCCCCGCGATGACGCATTGCCCCCGCACCGGCGACAACTGCCCCAGCATCAGTCTCAACAGCGTGCTCTTGCCCGCACCATTCGGCCCCATCAGCACCGTCACCCGCCCCGCCGCCACCTCCCCCGTCACCCCATCCACCACCAGCCGCCCCCGGTCATACCCAAACGCCACATCGCGCAGCACCATCGCCGCCGACGCCCCGCAAACCTCCGCCTTCACATCATTTTCATTCATCAAATGCAACATCACCCCCGATTATACCCCGCCCCCATCCCCCCTCGGCGTGGTCGCTTCAGCGAACCACGCAACCGCGGTCCCCCAACCACTGGGAGCTGTTATTCACCCCACATCAATCAACCCCAGCGCATCGCCGTACTGACGCAGGAGGATCGCGCGGAGTTTGTCGTTGGCGTCATTCGTGAGTTGCGGATCCGTATCGACAATCGCTTGCGCATCACGGCGGGCGAGATTCAAAAGTTCCATGTCGCGGGGGATTTCCGCCACACGCAAAGGCGGCGCACCGTGCTGGCGGGTGCCGAAGAAATCGCCCATGCCGCGAATTTCAAGGTCGCATTCCGCAATTTTGAAACCATCTGTCGTTGCGGCGATCGCGGCCATGCGATGCTCGGCATCCTCCGTCGTCGGCTCGGCGATGAAAACGCACAGCGCCTGCTGCCCGTGAGCGCCACGCCCCACGCGCCCACGCAACTGGTGCAACTGCGCCAGCCCGAATCGCTCGGCGTGTTCCACCACCATCACCGATGCATTGGGCACATCCACGCCTACCTCGATCACCGTGGTGGCGACCAACACGTGGTAATACCCCTGTCGAAACCGCTGCATGATCGCTTCGCGCGTCTCGCGTTTGAGTCGACCGTGCACCGCCGCCACGCGAAACCGCTTGCCGCAATACTTGTCTTCGAGCAGTTTCACATGAGCGCGCACGCTTTTGAGCTGCTTGCGCGCGTTGGGCGATTTCTCTTCATCAATGGCGGGCACGACGATGTATGCCTGTTCACCGCGTTCCAGCCGCTGCACGAGGTAGCGATAAACATCGTCCGCTTTCTCCGGACCGACCACACGGGTGATGATCGGTTGTCTCCCCGGCGGCAGGCCGACGATCGTTGAAACATCCAGATCGCCGAACACCGTCAGGCTGAGCGTGCGCGGAATGGGCGTGGCGGTCATCACCAGGCAGTGCGGCACACGGTTACCGGCGTCACCTTCTCGATCGCCATCGCCCCCACCGCCGTTCCCCGCAACATTCACACCCCGCAGAAACGCTCGCTGCATCACACCGAAACGGTGCTGTTCATCGATCACCGCCACCGCGAGTTCATGGAACCGCACCGCCTCACCCAACAGCGCCTGCGTGCCCACGACAATGTCGATGCGACCCGCGGCGATGTCATCGAGCAGTTCCTGTCGTGCCGCAGCCGTCAGACTGCCCGTCAGCAGTGCGATACGCACATTGGAACCGGCAAGCATGTTCGACAGCGACGCCATGTGCTGCTCCGCGAGCAACTCCGTCGGCGCCATGAGCACGCCCTGCTTGCGATCCGCCACGGCAAGCAACAGCGCATACAGCGCCACCACCGTCTTGCCCGCGCCCACATCGCCCTGCAGCAGCCGATTCATCGGTCGCGACCGCTGCAGATCGCGGGCGATCTCCGTACACACCGCCCGCTGGGCAGCCGTCAGCTCAAAGGGAAATCGCGCGCGGATATGCTCATCAATCGCATCGCTCCAACGAAGCGCCGGAGCATGCAGCACGTGGTCGTTGTAGTGACGTTTGAGGGCGATGCCAAGTTGCAGCAGCAACAGCTCGTTGTATGCCAGTCGACGGCGTGCCGCCCCCGTTTCGTCCATGTCCTGGGGACGATGCGCCATGCGAAACGCATCCGCCAGCGCGGGTAGCGCATTGCGCTCTCTCAAATCGGCAGGCAACGGATCGTGCACGTTCGGTAACACCGCATCGAGCACCTGTTCCACCACTCGCGCGATCGTCGCGCTGTTGAGTTCCTCCGATGCGGGGTAGATCGGCTTGATCCGCTCATCGCGCGTGGGGACAACGTCCGGCTCGTCGAGCAGTTCCCACTTGGGGTTCACCATCTGTCGATAGTCGCGGAACGTGTCCACCTTGCCCCAGACGCGAATGGTCGTGCCGGGATGCAGCTTATCCTGCAGATAGCGGGCATTGAACCAGGTGAGCAGGATGCGCCCACCCTCGCCGTCGAGCGTCGCTTCGAAACGACCCTTGGTGCGACCGCCCTGTGAACGCACCCATCGGCTGCCCACGATCAGGCCGCGCACCGAACCGATGCCCTTGGCCGGTAGCTGCGCGACGGAGGACTCCGCCGCCTCAAGCTCGTATCGCATCGGCAAATGTCGCAGCAGATCGCTGACGGTGAAGATGCCCAGGTGCGCGAACTGCCGAGCGCGTATCGGCCCGACAAGCGGCAGTTGGTCGACCCGTGTGGCGGGCGTGATCGACATGGACGGCGTGGCCGACATCGCCACAAGTTTAGCGTCGCGGCAACATCAGGCATGTCGATCCCCCGCCAACCGAAGAATCATCTCTCCCCTCCGCGAGCCGAGCCGTCGCGCAGCCCGCCCCCGACAACAGAACCCCCTCCAATAAAAAAGGTCTGCACCGGGGAGGCAATCCGGTGCGAGACCCGATCCAGGGCAAAAAAGAGTGGGCGGCGGCACGTTGGGGGGTCAGCGTCACCAACCGCCCGGGGGTTGTCACCTGACAACAACAGCGGAAAGCGGACTTACACCCGCCCAGCCGCAACCCGTCGCCGTTCCCCGCCAAACCGCTCCACCGCAGCAGGTCACGTCGACGATGAAATATCCAATTCACCCCCGCCCCGGGCAACCCGAAATGAAGAAATTTTCCAGCCCACAGGCTGCCGGCAGGCTTGGCCCATCGACAACACAATTTGTGGGGCCAAGGTGCGTGACGCGCGGCCACCCACCATCCTCATGGCCGCTATACTGCCCCACATGAGCGATGGTAAGCGCATTGGGCTGTTTCCCGGCACGTTCGACCCGATCACGAACGGTCACATCGATGTCATTCGCCGCGGGGCGATCTTCTTCGATCAACTGATCGTGGCGATCGGTCGCAACCCCGCCAAGAGCGAGCTGTTCACGTTGAACGAACGGCTGGCCATGATCCAGGAACTGGTGCGCGACTGCGGCGACAACGTGAGGGTGGAAACCTATGAGGGCCTGACCGTCGACTACGCCCGGAAGGTGGGCGCGGTCGCCATTCTGCGAGGCCTGCGAAACGTCACCGACCTCAACTTTGAGTTTCAGCTCGCCCTCACCAACCGAGCCGTCGCCGACGTCGAAACCATCTTCGTCATGACCGGCGAAACGTATGGCTTCACCAGCTCGACGCTGATCAAACAGATCGCCTCAGCCACGGACATCGATCGGCTGCACCGCCTGCTGCCCCCGCTGGTCATCGAAAAGCTCAAGGACAAAAAACAACAACACGGCGGCACCCTCCCCTGGGCCAACGTGGACGGATTCAAGGACTGAAATTATTGCGGATCGATTCGTAAACCAGCACCGACGCAACACAATCCGAAATCGAACCATGGACTATCGCATCATCAGTATCGGAACGTTGAGTCGTCACGAGCTGCGGCCGGATAAGGGATCGCCGCGCACCGCCCACGCCACCACCACGCTGATTCGCAGCGGCGACCGCGTCATCCTCGTCGACCCCGGCCTGCCCGCACAAGCCATCGCCGCCCGACTGACCGAACGCGCCGGCATCGAGCCGAGCGACATCACCGATGTGTTCCTCACCAACTTCCGCCCCGCACACCGGCGCGGCCTGGCAGCCTTCGACAAGGCACGCTGGCTCATCAGTGAACGCGAACGCGACATGGTCGGCGCCATGCTCATCGAGCGTTTTCGCGAAGCCAACGACGATGAAACACGCGACGTGCTGCAACAGGAAATCGCCCTGCTCAAGCGCTTCGCCCCCGCGCCGGATCGCCTGGCGCCGCACGTCGACCTTTTCCCGCTGCCCGGGTTCTCCCCCGGCACGTGCGGCTTGCTGCTGCCACAATCTCAGACCACCACGCTGATCGCGGGCGATGCGGTGGCCACCGTCGAGCATCTGGAGCAGGGACGCGTCCTGCCGCACTGCTACGACGTCGAACAGGCGCGGGAGAGCCTTCTCGAAGCGGTCGAGATCGCCGACTTCATCATCCCCGGCCACGACAACCTCGTGGTGAACCAGACGCGCCGCCCGTTCTGACGGGCACGGTTGATCACCCGATCAGCCACCGCTTCTCGCAGCGTTCGATGCATCCTACGCATCGGTGATTTACCGATGATGCATGGCGGCACGGTTTGTTTCCCGCCGCGACACCCTCTTAAAACAAGCCTAGAGTTCCCCAGACGCAACGCGCCGGGAGAACACAACCATGGCCGAGGACCTCACCATCGATGCACCGTTGTCGACGCTCTTGGACGCCTCACCTCATGCCGCCCCGCTGCTGATGGAGTTGGGCATCGATCCGCACCGCCATCTCGAACAGACGCTGCGGGAGCTCGGCCGATACCACGGTATCGATCCGGTCATGACGTTGCAGGTCATCCTCGCATGGGATGATGCCGAACCCAACGAAAGCGACCGACTCTGGAGCGATGCCCCGCTCACGGAACTGCTCGACCACATCGTGGCGCAGCATCATGAATATGTGCGTCGCCAACTGCCACGCATCGTCCTGCTGCTCGCCAAGGCGGTGCACGACCAGGGCATGCATCAGTCCAACCTCCACGAGGTGCTCGATGTGTTTCAACGGCTGCGCCACCTGCTCGAACGACACATGATCGTGCAGGAGATCGTCGTCTTCCCGCGCATCCAGGAACTCGCCCAGGCGGTCGAACACCACCTGCCCTACGAAGGCGGCGTCCGGCAGGCCGTCCGCGAAATGCAGCAGGAGTTCAAAGCCATCGGCGCAGCGTTCGATCAACTGCGAACGCTCACCAACCACTTCACCGCACCACCCGACAGTTCCACCGCTTACCAGGCGGCCATCGAAGAACTGGCGAACCTCGACCGCCAGTCACAGCGACACACCCACCTCGAGGAGTTCGCACTCTTCTCCCGTGCCGTCGAAATGGAACAACAACTGCTGACGCGGTGACATTCAAGAAGGTGACATCGAAGAAATAGTTTGATCGACGGCACGACGCATTCGCCGCGAAGTCACCGCGCCTGTCGTGCGACAAACGCTTCGTATTGTTCCGGCGTATCGATGCCGTGGTGGCGCACCTGTGTCTTCACCACCGCAATCGCATGGCCGTGCTCCAGCGCGCGAAGCTGCTCCAGTTGCTCCGCCTGTTCCAGCGGCGTGGCGGGCAGCGTCACGTAGTGCATCAGAAAGTCGCGGCGATACGCATAAAGCCCCGGATGCTTCAGATACATCCCCGGCGACGCCTCGCCATCGCGAACATACGGAATCAGGCTCCGGCTGAAGTACATCGCGCGCAATCGACCGTTCACCCGTGCCGTCACCAGCTTCACGATGTTCGGGTTCGTCGGGTCTTCATCGGCGGCAAAGTCGCTCGCAAGCGTCGCCATCGGCGCATCGGCATCGGCTTCCAGACCCGCAACCAACTCCTCGATCACCCGAGGCTCGATCTCCGGCTCATCGCCCTGCACATTGACGATGATCGAGCGCGCCTGCGGATCCGAAGCCCCTTCCGCTTCCAGCAGCGTCACCGCCTCGGCGATGCGGCTGGTGCCGTTGGGGTGATCGTCGCGCGTCATCACCGCTTCCCCGCCGAAACCGCGCACCGCTTCGAAGATGCGGACATCGTCGGTGGCCACCACCACCCGGCTCACGCAACGTGCCTCACGGGCCCGCTCCACGACATGCTGAATCAACGGCTTGCCGGTGCGATCCGCCAACGGCTTGCCCGGGAATCGCGTCGATCCGTAACGAGCGGGAATAACGGCAAGAACGGGCGTCACTGCTTGCCCTTGAGCTCATCCATCAACGCACGCACCCGGTTGATCCGGTCCTTGATGTCGCGATAGTTGATGTTCGTCTGCAGAATCTGCGATGCGATCTTCTGAGCCTTCTGCGCCACCTCCAGCGATTCATCCTGACGCGCCTTCTGTTCGTAAGCGTCCATCAGGTGGTAACGCAGATCCATGCCAAGCTGATCGTCCGCGATCTGATGCTGCTGCACGCCCTGCTCCAGCGTTTCGATCGCCTCATCGAACCAGCTCTGCTTCATGTACGCCTGCCCCAGCAGACTCGTCGACGCGGCCCGCACCTTCGGGTCGGCCTTGGCCTGCTGCAGCGCGCTGATCGCTTCGTCGTAGCGCTTCGCCTGGAACAGTCGCCGACCATACTGGAACCGCAGCGACATGTCCGTCGGGTAGTTCTTGACGCGTTCCTCGAACTCCTGCAGTTCGAACGCCAGAAGCTGGCGCGAACCTTCGATGAACGCCTGCCGCGCTTCGGCATCGTCCGGCTGGGCATCGTGGGCCGCCTTGAGCCGCACCAGTTGCCGCTTCATCGCGCGGATGCGCAGATCGCCGATCATCGCCTTGAAGCGGTACTGACCCGTCGTTTCCAGCGCATCCTTCAGAACACGCACCGCTTCCTGATCGTTCTCGGTGTTGTCCTTCTGGCGAAGCGCACCCACATATTTGAGCAAACGATCCAGGTCGTTGGGGTCTTCCTCGTATTCGCGGCGGCGACGCTCGATCGCCGCGTCCAGCGCATCGCCCGTCTTCGCGAGCGAGTCGTCCTCCTCCAGCGCCCGCTGCTTTTCCATGTCGCGGACCGACCGCTTGAAGCCGCCCTCTTCACCCGCCTGGTCGTAGCCGCCCTCCCGCATCACGTTTTCGGCTTCCAGATCCTTCAGCTCCTGAAGCATCAGGCTGTCCGTCGGATCCATCTGCACCGCAAGACGACACGCCTCAATCGCCTTCTGCCAGATCTGAAGACGCTTGCAGCACTCCATCGCCTTGACATACACCTTGCGGTCGGGCTTCTTGCTCTCGCGGTTGAAAGGCAGCACCATCTTCTCGACCACCCAGTAGACCAGCTCCTCCATGTGCAGGTCTTCGATCGCCTCGGCGGCCTCGGTGGCGCGCTCCATCACGGCGATCATGTACTGCAAATTCAGCGGGTCCAGCGCCAAAAGACGCACCGGGTCGAGAAACTTGCCGATCGGGTCCTTGCCGTGTTTCTTCATCTTGTCGCTGAAACCAGGCGGCTTGCCTCCGCCGACCTTGCGCTTCAGCGACACCTCGCGCAGCTCTTCGTGCGCGGTCATGTTGTCCGGATCGTGTTGCAGACCGTGGATGTAGCACTCAATCGAGTAGTCGTAATTGCGGCCGTCCGACGCGACGCGGGCGTGTTTAAACCACTTCTGCGCCTTTCGCTCGTCGCGTTTGAACGTTTCCACCGGATTACCGCTCCCTCCGGCGGCGTCGCCGGTCTCCACCGCAGCCGTCTTTTTCCTGCTGAATAGTGCCAACGCAACACCTGATAGGTTCGGGGTTCGCCCGCCCGGCCACACCGCGCGAGGCCGCCGGGACATTGTAATCTATTTTACAGGCCAAGGTTGTCAAATCCCGCCCCCGGCCGCCATGTTGCTTCCCCCGACCCGTCCGAATATCGTTGGGGTCTCAGGAAAGGATTCGCTGGCATGGTCACCGTTGGCATGAATTATCACGTACTTCCCGGAAAAGAGAAACCCTTTGAGGATGTCTTCGCCGCCGTCATCAAACTCATGGGGCAGATCGAAGGCCATCGCCAGACCCACTTGTACCGCGATGTGTTCGAGGCCAACCGCTACCTGATCGTCTCGGACTGGTCCGACAAGGCCGCGTTCGAGGCGTTTATTTCCTCCGACAAGTTCCGCGAGGTGGCGGACTGGGGCAAGGAGCAGATCCTCGCCGGCCGCCCCACCCACGACTATTTTGAGCGCAACTGACGCTCGGGAAAGCAGATGATGACCACGATCGCGATCAACGGAGCGGCCGGCCGCATGGGCCGACGCCTCGTGGCGCTCGCCGCCGACGCTTCACTCACCGTCGCAGCAGCACTCGAAGCACCCAACAGCAACTTCCTCGGGCAGGATGCCGGCGAACTGGCGGGCATCGGCCCGATCAACGTGCCCATCACCGACCAGCTCAACCAACACGTCGATGCGGTCATCGACTTCACCATCCCCGCCGCCACGCGCATCATCCTCGATGCGTGCGTCCAGCGGAAGGTGGCCCTGGTCATCGGCACGACGGGACTGACCACCGACGACCATGCCCTCATCGATGCCGCCGCCGCGAAGATCGCGATCCTGCAGGCGCCCAACATGAGTCTGGGCGTCAACCTGCTCTTCGCATTGGCGGGCAGGGTCGCTGCCCAGCTCGGCGATGACTACGACATCGAAATCGTCGAGACGCATCATCGCTTCAAAAAGGATGCGCCGTCCGGCACCGCGCTGGGCATCGCCCAGGCCATCTGCGACGCCACCGGCAAAGACATCAACAACGATGTCGTTCACGGTCGGCACGGCGATGATGTCACCCGCCGAACCGGACAGATCGGCATGCACGCGCTGCGGTCCGGCGACATCGTCGGCAAACACACCGTCAGCTTCGGCACGCTCGGCGAGGAACTGAGCCTCACCCATACCGCCACCAATCGCGACATCTTCGCGCGTGGCGCGCTGCATGCCGCCAAGTGGCTCACCGGGCGAATGCCCGGCCGATACACCATGAACGACGTGCTGGGCCTGACGCAGTAACGACGCGTCCAGCCGTCATCCCTCCCTCAGCAGCCGGCCAACGTGCCGCCGAGCACCCACTTGCGCAGGTGCTCGGCGTCGTTGTTCCTTTGCTGATGCAACCCCGGAATGCATATCACCGCTCAGCGGCTGGCGACATCCGTCTCCGCCAGCAGCAGCTTCACCGCCTCTTCGACGTTGCCGTTCTTGCAGTCGGCGATGCGCAGCTTGCCCTGCCGGTCGATCAGGTAGTAGTCGGGGAAGCTGTCCACCTTGTAGGTCGCCACCGTCTTGCCCTCGGTGTCGACGGCGGTCGCGTACTTGATGCCCTTGTCCTGGACCACGGCCTGCATCTTCTCACCGCCGCGCTGATGGCACACGCCGATCACCACCAGGCCCTGATCCTTGTACTTCTCCGCCAGCGCGTTGTTCTTGGGAATCGATGCGATGCACGGGCCGCACCAGGTCGCCCAGAAGTCGACCAGCACCACCTTGCCCTTGAGGTCCGCAAGCGTCACCGTTTCACCGTTGACCCAGCCGCTCACCTCCAGCGCCGGCGCATCGTTGCCTTCCATCGCATCGAGCTGCGTGCGACGGTCACCGCTGCCTTCGCGCCACTCAGCGGGAATCACCTCGGCCACGACCGCCGTCGTCGCCTCTTCCTCCGCCGTCACCGCCGCAGCGTCCGCGTCCTCTTCCATGATCTTGTTGACAACCGCTTCAACGTGCTGCGGCTTGAGGCCCAGCGCCCGCAGGTTGCCCTTGCGGTCGATCACGCCGTAGGTCGGCCACCACATCACGCGCCACGCCTTGGCGGACTCCTGCGTCACGTCGCGCGCCATGGGATACTTCACATCGTGCTGGTTCGCGACTTCGGGCATCTTCTCCTGACCGTTCGAACCACACACGCCGAGAATGATCACGCCCTTGTCGGCGTACTTCGCGTGCAGTTCGTTGTTCTTGGGAATCGCTCGGATGCACGGGCCGCACCACGTCGCCCAGAAGTCGACCACGACGATTTTGCCCTTCATCTGGTCAGCCGACAACGCTTCGCTGTTGATCCAGTGATCGAGCTTAAGCTCCGGCGCGGGCTTGCCCACCAGTTCGTTGTGCTTGGCACGTTGATCGGGATTGCCGAAGAACCAGTC
>CAZEFM010000033.1:35126-38431 GCA_964511575.1 uncultured Phycisphaeraceae bacterium
AGATCCCCCTGTTGCGATGGTGGAGCGTACGCTCCACCGATGGCATGGCCCGCCGTTGCGCGGCGTCGCCGAGGCGTCACACCTGCGGGATATCCGCTGCGCGTGTCGCCAGTTCGCCCTTCTCCAGTCGCGCTTTTTCCTTCGCCACCCACGGAATTGTCGCCGCGTTCCGCTCCATCCACAAGGGAATCGGCGTCCGCAGACCCTTTTTGTCCAGCTCGGCGAACTCCACCACCATGTCCTGCCGGCTGTAGCTGGACAGGTCGTGGTTCTTGCCCATGTGGATGCACTCGGTCGGGCAGGGCTCGGTGCACAGGGCACAGAACATGCACTTCTGGTAGTCGATGGCGTAACGCACCAGCTCGCCACCCTTGGGGTCGACCTTGCCCGTCTTCTTGTCGATCTTGCGCGGGCCGGTCTTGTCGATGTAAATGCAGTCGACGGGGCAGGCCTTGGCGCACATGTCGCAGGCGATGCACTTGTCCGCTTCGAACTCGTGGATGCCGCGAAACCGCGGGGCGAAGGCGAGTTTCTCGTACGGGTACTTGATCGTCACCGTTTTGGAAAAGCAGTACTTCAGCGTGATCCGCATCCCGATGATGATGCTCTTGATCGAGAACCAGATGTTGCGGAAGTAACCCTCGGCAGGGCTGGATGTCGCGGTAGCGGGCATGAACACATTCCTTGCGATGGCGCAGGGGGAGCCTGTTTTCGGGCCGCCATCTTACCCTGCTTCGCCCCCCCCTGCCACACGGCGCGTTCTGCAACGGTGCGGGGGGAGATTTCCGGGGTTGCCGGTGATCAGGGGGGATGTTTGTGACGCCAAGGCGCAGAGGCGCCAAGTCGCCAAGGGGTGAGAGGGGGAATGTCACCCCCCCCCGGGGGGCCAACTGTGTCGTGCTGGCCCAAACGTTTCTCCGTCAGGTGTTTAGGATGATTTTTGGCGATGTCACCCCCACGACAAAGACGACATTTTTGGTAGGGCCTGGGGCCTGGGGAGTGTCGATTGTCAAGGGCCGATTGCTCATTGGGAATCGCTCCTCGCCTCACACGCTCCACATGCCTCCTGTCGCCTGAAGGGTTGGGCGCGACGCTGCCGGGTGGTGACAGGAGGCGACATTTTGCGTCTTTCGTGCGGGAAAGCGGTCGATTGGGGTGGGGGTGGGATTTTGACCGCGGATCACGCAGATGGGCGCGGATGGCGCGGCGTGGGACTGCGCGGCGGAACCTTTTATTCTACCCGATCATATTGCGAAAATCAACGGCGTGAATGGCTGGTTCAGGACGGGGCAGAGCACGCTCACATGTCCGGTCTCGGTGGGACCGTGCGTCTCACCCCAGCCATATGTCGTCGCGAAGCCGATGTTTGACTGGTGAGGCATTGGCTCGGCCGAGCGGCGGGTGGGACCGTGCGGCGCATCGTAAAGGGTTGGCGTACAATCGCCGGGCATGAGTCTGGAACTGCTGTTTCTTGGGTCCGGCACCAGCGCCGGGGTGCCGATGATCGGCTGCGATTGTGCCGTGTGCACATCCAGCGATCCGCGCGATAACCGGACCCGGGCGAGTGTGGTGGTGAGTTATCCCGAGGGGGAGGCGGATGCGTCCGAGGAGGCAGGAACGTCTGCCACGGCGGGGCGCGATTTTGTGAGGCGGCTGCTCATCGACACGACGCCGGAGATGCGGATTCAGATTCTGCGGCATCGGATTCAGCGGATTGATGGTGTGCTGTTCACGCACAGCCATGCGGATCACATCTTCGGGATGGATGATCTTCGCCGGTTCAACGCGGTGATGAAGGCGCCGGTGGACCTGTTCGCGGAGCGGTCGGTGCTGGATCAGTTTCAGTCGATGTTCCGGTACATCTTTGAGCCTGCGGTGAACGTGAACAAATCGTTCATTCCGCAGTTGCTGGCGCGGGAGATTGAAGCGGGCGAGCCGTTGGAGTTGTACAGCGCGACGTGGACGCCGTTGCGGCTGCTGCACGGGCGATTGCCTGTGCTGGGTTTCCGCGTGGACTGGCGGGGCCGATCGCTGGCGTACTGCACGGATGTGTCGAGCATTCCGCCGGAAACGTATCCGAAGCTGCGTGATCTGGATGTGCTGGTGATCGATGCGCTGCGGTATCGGCATCACCCCACGCACATGACGGTGGACCAGGCGCTTGAGCAGATCGACCGGATCGAGCCGGGACAGGCGTACTTCACGCACATCGCCCACGAGATCTGTCACGCTGAGCTTGAGCCGCGACTGCCGCCGGGCGTGAAGCTGGCGTATGACGGGCTGAAGGTGGTCGTCTGATTGCGGATTGCGGCGTTCGGGTTGCGGATTGTTGATAGCCGGGGGGGCGTTTTCTCAGGCCGAGGTGAGGCCGATGAGGTCGCGGAGGGCTGCGCCGATGTCGGGTTGGCGCATGAGGTGTTCGCCCACCAGCACGCGGTGGATGCCGGCCTGCATGAGTTTCTGGCAATCCTCGTGGGTGCGGATGCCCGATTCGCTGACGAGGATTTCGCGGTTTTCGACCATGTCCACGAGCCGGAGCGTGTGGTTGAGGTCGGTGGTCATGGTCTTGAGGTCACGGTTATTGATGCCCAGGAGCGTGTAGCTGGGATGGGGGAAGCCGATGTGCGGCCTGACGCGCAGGAGGTTTTCCACATCGTGGACCTCGACGAGCGTGGTCATCTTCAACTCGGTGGCGAGGATGAGCAGGTCCAGCAGTTGGGCTTCGTGGGGGATGCACTCGGCGATGAGCAGGATGGCATCGGCACCGGCGGCGCGGGCTTCATACACCTGATAAAGGTCAACGATGAAGTCCTTGCGCAGCACGGGCAGGGGCACGGCCTGCTTGATCTGGGCGATGTAGTCGAGCGAGCCCTGGAAGTAGCGTTGATCGGTGAGGCAACTGATGGCGGCTGCACCGTTTTCGTGGTAGGTGCGGGCGATGGCGACAGGGTCGAAATCAGCGCGGATGAGCCCGGCGGAGGGACTGGCCTTTTTCACCTCGGCGATGACGCGCAGCGTGTCCTTGGGCCGGGTCACGGCTGAGAAGAAGTTGCGCGGCTCGTCGCTGTCGGCGGCGCGGCGCTGCACCTCCGCCAACGGCACCCGTCGCCTGGCGTCTTCGATCTCCTGACGCTTGTGGGCGACAATCTCAGCGAGCACATCAGCCATTCGGTCCTCCGCGGGCAGTTTTCCAAGGGCGATCGACGTCCGCGCAAAGCATAGCCCCGCCGATGAAGGGAGCAAAATGGGGCAACGAAGGCGTCCCGCTGCCGTCCGCCGGGTTCCCCGCCCCCGCCCCCGAAAGC
>CAZEFM010000034.1:0-7973 GCA_964511575.1 uncultured Phycisphaeraceae bacterium
GTCGAGTCGCTGGCAACCGAGCCACGGCTCATCATCCTCGCCGGACATTACGAAGGCTTCGATGAACGCGTCATCGAAAAGCTCCAGCCCATGGACGAGATCAGCATCGGCGACTACGTCCTCACCGGCGGGGAACTGCCCGCCATGGTGCTGATCGACGCGGTCGTTCGGCTCATCCCCGGCGCGCTGGGACACGATGAATCGGCCCACCACGAAAGCTTCTCCCCCGGAAGCGAGCGCCTGCTCGACCACCCCCACTACACCCGCCCGCCCGTCTGGCAGGACGCCGCCGTCCCCGATGTCCTGCTCAGTGGCAACCACGCGCAGATCGAAGCGTGGCGCAGGGAACAGGCCCGGCAGCGCACCAGGGAGCGCCGCCCCGACCTCCTGCCCGATTCTTTCAAGAACAATACGCCTTAAGTCGATGTCATCACCAGCCTTTCCTTCGAATACAAACAATGCTGAAGAATCGGCCGCGTGTCGCTACAGAAACATCAACTCCAGCCCAAAGGTGAAATCATGAAACGTGCAGGCGCATTGCTGATGGTGTTGACGTTGGCGTTGATCGGTTGTGGCGGCGGCGATGCCGACTCCCCGCAGGCCGTTGTCAACGAAAGCGTCTCGGTCATCGACGAACTGGGCAACATCCTCGCGACCATTCAGGATGAAGCCTCCGCCAAGGCCGCCAACGCCAAACTGGAAAAGCTCGTGCCGCGCGTTGAAAAGCTCAAGGCGAACATGAAGAAGCTCGAAGAGTCCATGGCCGACGGCAACTTCGCGGATATCGAGGGCGACGAACGAATGGCCGAAGCGATGCAGCGTTACTTCATGCAAATGTTGCGTCTGACGGCTCGGCCGGACCTGACCAGGCACATCGAAGAAACGTTCGCGAAGCTGGACCTCACCGAGTAACGTCCACGCAGGACAACAATCGACGGTACCGCGTGAGGATCAGTCGCGGCGGCGACGCAACAGCAACGCCGCGCCCGCGCCCACCAGCATCACGGATGCCGGCTCGGGCACGATGACGCTGTCGGTGTCCACGCGAAACACGAGCCGGGTCACGTTCGTTCCATCCAGCCCGCCGACGGCCGCGCCGCTCTCCTCATCGAAGATGACAAAGAAGCTCACGTCGAGCGTGCCATACAAATCGCCCACCGGATCCGCACCGTTCACCGAGATCGGATTGCGGTATTGCACGTGGGTGTGGAACGGCACATCCGAAAGCGTTTCATAATCCCAGCCGTGATGTGACCCCACGGTGCCATGCTGCAGTTGGTGAATGCGGTCAAAGACGATTCCGATATTCCCGCCGCCCGCGAATCCATCGATCGTGAACCCCACAAGAGGCCCCGTGACATCATCGCCCAGAAACTCAAGCGTCCATTCGGACTGGAACGTGTCGCCTGTCGTGCTAAGCGTCCACGCGTTCCCCATCGCAACACCGCTGCCGAGCAGTTGCGTCAGGACGACGGTTTCGGATGGGCCGTTCTGGAAGTGCGCGGTCACCGTCATTCCCGCGTCTGCCATGAACACACCATCGATGTTGTGCTCCCCCATCCCGGCAACGTTGATGACATCGTCAGCGTGTGTGGTGTGAACATCCACCCCCCATGCCGGCGTCGCTGCGACGCCGCCCATCAACGCCGCCAGCACCCATCCTCGCGTCATGCTTCGCGCCAGTTGCATCCTACGCCTCCTTCAAAAGTCCGGACGTGCCCACCAAAAGGGTCACAATCGCGCACCGCGTCGCAACTCAGATGATCACTCAGATTGCTGAACGACTGAACCCGGACGCCGCTCGGCGAAACATACGAAAGGAACAAAAGCGAGCGCCCCGAAGCGAACCACCAACCCGATCCACAACTCACCTGTCACGTCAGAAAATAGACGAGAGCCGCCTCCCCGTCAAGCATCTTCCGACTTCTTGCGGAGGCTCAACTCACAACCCGCTCTCATCCGAGGCCGAAAGGAAATCGCGTGCGATCCGCCACACATCCCCCGCGCCCATCGTGACCACCAGGTCGCCCGGGCGGGTGACCACCTGCAACTGCTCCACGATCGCCTCAAAGGGATATAAGTGCATCGCCTGCCTGCCCTTCTGGCGAATGCGGTCGACCAGATCCCCGGCCTGCACAGCATGACGCTCCTGCTCGCTGTCACGCACGAAATAGATGTGCGGCACAATCACAATGTCCGCCTCCGAAAAGCTCGCGGCGAACTGCTCCATCAAAAACCGTGTCCGGCTGTGCTGGTGAGGCTGAAACACGCAAATCAACCGCTGCGGCTGATAGTGGCGGCGAAGCGCACGCAGCGTCGTGTCCACCTCCGTCGGGTGGTGACCGTAATCATCAACCACCGTTACCTGC
Source organism: uncultured Phycisphaeraceae bacterium (assembly GCA_964511575.1). Classification (GTDB taxonomy): domain Bacteria; phylum Planctomycetota; class Phycisphaerae; order Phycisphaerales; family Phycisphaeraceae; genus CALKHT01. The sequence goes on from CAZEFM010000034.1 coordinate 2,370, forward strand.
CCGCCGTCGACCGCGCGCGTGCCCAGGCGCTGCATCCGCCGGTCCAGCCCGCGGAAGTCCGCCAACGCTTCAGCAATGTCCGACCACGCCCCACCCAGCCGATGCGCCGTGATCGCCGCGGCACACGCGTTGTACGCCATGTGCTCGCCCGGCACCGGACTGCGCCACTGCGCCACCAGCTTCCCGCGATGCGAAAGACGCGTCACCGAAGCGTCCGCCGTCACCCCATCACCCGACCGCTCATCATCAGCACCAGCCGCGCTCTCCAACTCCACCCGCCAGTCCGCCTGCGGCGCGAAGCCGATCGTTTCCACCGCGCAGTTCAGCCCCGCCGTGATCGCCAGCCGGTGCGGCATCTCATGGTTGATCAACAGCGACCCCTCGCGCGGCAACCGTCGGGCGAACTCGGCGAACGACTCGACGATCGCATCGATCGAGCCGTAAATTTCCATGTGATCCTCTTCAACGTTGAGGATGATGCCGTGCATCGGGTGCAGGTGGTGAAACGATCGATCGAACTCGCACGCCTCGGCGACGAGGATGCCATCCGCACCGTTTTTGCCGCAGCGCGAGCCCCCGCCGATCTGCTCGCACGTCGCGCCGACGATGAACGAAGGGTCGAGCCCCGACCGGATCAGCGCGTGGCTGAGCATGCTGGTCGTCGTCGATTTGCCGTGCGTCCCGGCGACGGCAACGCCGATGCGGCCGATCATGAGCTGTCCGAGCATCTGCGCGTACTTGAGGACGGTCACGCCGCGCCGCTTCGCTTCGGCGAGTTCGGGATGGTTCCCCCCGATCGCCGCGGAGGCGACGACCAGATCGCAGTCGTCCGGCAGGCTTGCCGCCGTCTGCTCCAGCGTCACGCCGAAACCATCGTCGCGCAGCGCGTTGACCGTCGCCGACGCCGCCAGATCCGACCCGGAACAGACCGCGCCAAAGTGTTTGGCCATCCGCGCCAGCCCCGACATGCCGCACCCGCCGATACCGATGAAGTGCACGCGCTTGCCGCGCAGTTCGATCGGGGCGGATTGAACGGTCCGGGCCGACGAGGTAGTCATGGGAGCATGATAACGAAGTTCGCGGGACCGCGATTCAGGGTTCTTGGTTCAACGTGCAAGGTTCAAACGTGCGACGCAATTTTGCACATTGCATTTTGAACTTTGCATTCTCGCTTCACTTCACCGCGTGGGCCGCTTCCTTGAGCACCTCCGGCAGGGTCGGATGCGCGTGACACACCAGCGCGATGTCCTCCGCCGTTGCGCCGAAGTCGATGGCGGCGGTGGCTTCGTTGATCAGGTCGCCAGCGCGCGGGCCGATGATGTGCACGCCCAGCACGCGGTCGGTCTTCGCGTCGGCGAGCACCTTCACGTACCCTTCCGTCTGCCCCATCGCCCGGGCGCGACCGTTGGCGCGGAAGGGGAACATGCCCTTGCGGTATTCGATCCCCGCCTTTTTCAGTTCCTGCTCGGTCCTGCCCACCGTGCCGATTTCCGGGTTCGTATACACCACGCCGGGGATCGCATCGTAGTTCATGTGGGCGGCGCCGCGCACCAGGTAGCTGGCGAACGCAATGCCCTCGTGCTCCGCCTTGTGAGCGAGCATCGGCCCGCGAATCACATCGCCGATCGCGTAAATACCCGGCACGTTCGTCGCGAAACGATCGTCCACCGCGATGCGGCCACGCTCGTCAAGCTTCACCCCCACCTCTTCCAGACCCAGCCCCTGCGTGTTCGGCCGACGCCCCACCGACACCAGCACGCGATCGCACTCGATCGGCTTGCCGCCCTCACGCTCGACCGTCACCTTGTTCTTCTTCACGCTCGCGCCGGTGACCTTCACGCCCAACTCGAACGCCAGCCCCTGCTTCTTGAATACCTTCAACGCTTCACGCGCCAGGTCGTCATCCATCCCCGGCAGAATGCGGTCGAGGTATTCGAGAATGGTCACTTTCGCCCCCAGGCGCTTCCAGACCGACCCGAGCTCGACGCCGATGTATCCCGCGCCGATCACCACCAGGTGCTTGGGCACTTCGGTGTAGCTGATCGCTTCGGTGCTGGTGCCGATGCGGTCGCCATCGAGTTCCACGCCCGGCAGCGACACAGGCGTCGACCCGGTGGCGATGAGAATGTTTTTCGCTGCCAGCTCCGCGCTGTCCTTGCCTTCGACCTTCACCTTCCCCGGCGCGGTGATGCGGCCCCGTCCCTGGTACCGCTTCACCTTGTTCATCTTGAACAGTGAACCGATCCCCGACGACAAGCTGCTGACCACTTCCTCCTTGCGCTTGAGCATGGTGGGCAGGTCGAGTTTGACGGATGTGACCTTGACGCCGTGCGCCGCCAGTTCGTGCTGCGCTTCGTGGAAGCGTTCGCTTGATTCGAGCAGCGCCTTGCTGGGGATGCAGCCGACGCGCAGACACGTACCGCCGAGCAGTTCGTTCTCGTCGATGACGGCGACGTTGAGGCCCAGTTCCGCCGCCCGCACCGCCGCGACATACCCGCCGGGACCCGCGCCGATGATGATCAGATCGTGTTGCATGATGTAATCAGGTTAACCACAGAGGGCACAAAGAACACAGAGGAAGGCGGGATTCAACAGGAGATCGCCGTTGGCGCGGAGGGATTTCCGCTTCCTCCTGTTCACACAGCTTTATTTGGGCCCAAGCCGGACAATCGTGCGTCGGCTCAGGTCGCTCTTTTCCAGTACCTGTCGCACATCGTCGACGGTGACCGCCATGATGCGCTCCAGTTCCTGCGCCAGTGAGGAATACCGGCCCAGATACATCCATTGATGACCCAACCCGCGCATGCGGCCGCCGGGGCTTTCCTCACCCAGCGTCGCCAACGTGGCGATCTTGTTCTTGGCGCGTTCCAGCTCCGCCTCGTCGATCTTCGAGCCATACTCATCGATCGTCCTGAGCAGAATCGATTCGACCTGCTCCCGGCGATCCGGATCACAGGTGGCGAAGGCGAAGAACCCACCGACCCGGTCCTGCGGGTGGAAGTCGAACGAAGCATCATCCGCCAGCCCCGGATCGATCAGCGCCCAGTAGAGGCGCGAGCCATCCGAGTCGCCGATCACATCCGCCATCACCTTTGCGGCATAACGCAGCGGATCCTGCGCCGACGGGCCGGGACACATCATCGCGACGTAATGACGATTGAGCTTGGCATCAACGACCGTCTGCTCGCCGGGCGTGACCTGCGGGTCGATGTACTGCCGTTCGACACCGGTTGGCTTCCAGTGCGCGGTGATCTTCCGCACATCATCAAGCAGCCTGTCGAAATCGATGCGACCGGCCGCGGCCACGGTGATGTTGTCGGCGCTGTAGCGATGGTTGAAGTAATCGCGCATCTGCTCAGCCGTGAGCGCCTTGATCGAATCAACGGTGCCCAGCACGCGATAACCCAGCGGATGGCCGGCGAAATACTTCTCCAGCAGCGCATCGTGCACGCGCCAGTCCGGCCGATCCTCGTACATCCCGATTTCCTCGAGGATGACGTTCTTTTCGATGTCGAAATCTTCCTGCCGCAGCGCGGGCCGCAGCATGTCGCCCAATAGGTCAATCGCGCGCGGCAGATACTCGGGTAGCACCTGCGCGTAATAGACGGTCGACTCGTGGCTGGTATACGCGTTGTAGTTCGCGCCGATCTCGTCGAACTCGCGGTTCACATCGTCGGCCGTGCGCCGATCGGTGCCCTTGAACATCATGTGTTCGAGGAAATGGCTCACGCCCATGACCGGCAGCGTCTCATCGCGCGTGCCGGTCTTGACGAAAAAGCCCACCGCCCCGGTGTGTGCCGCGTCGTTCGACTCGGCAATCACCGTCAGCCCGTTGTCCAGCGTCGCATGATGAAAGCGTGGAGGCATGGTGAAGTTGAAGGAGGCAGGTTAGTGGTTCGTGGTGATTGGTTATCGGGTGAATGGTTGGCGGCGATCGTTTCGCCTGCCTTACCACTCACCACTTACAACTCACCATTCACCCCTTCCCACCTCTCAGCTCGCGAGGGCTTCCAGAGCGGAGGCGAACTCTTTCTTGGGGCTCACGCCGACGAATTTGCGCACCACTTCGCCGTCCTTGAAGACGAGCACGGTGGGGATGGCCTGGATGCCGTACTTCGCCGCCACGTTGCGGTTGGCATCGGTGTCGAGCTTGCCGACCTTGACCCGGCCTTCGAAGTCGCCCGCCAGTTCCGCGATCGTGGGCGCCAGCATCCGGCAGGGCATGCACCACTCGGCCCAGAAATCGACCAGCACCGGCTGATCCGACTGCAACACCTCGGACTCGAAGTTCGCGTCCGTGAATTCATAAACTCCATCACCAGCCATGCTTAGCTCCTTCTCAGGTCGCCGCGACGACGCCGAACGAGACGCCCGCGACGTTGAACGAAACGATTCTACGCCCCCCGGCAAGAGGCATCAAATGGATGCTCCGATTGCCGATGCGATCGGCTGCGGCGTAGCCACAGATGAATTCGGATGAAGGCGATGAGGCGTGTTGGACCGCGAATGGACGCAAATGCGCTGCGGCCCACCCCACACCTTCGCAGCGGGACCGTACAATCCACCCATCGCAAACACCTGACACCTGACCACTGCCCTGTCCATGCTCAACATCAAAAACATCGAATGGATCGGCGATGCACGCACGGGTCACCTGCGCCTGCTCGATCAAACCCAATTGCCACAGACGATCGCTTACATCGACTGCCACGATGTGCAGTGCGTCTGGGATGCGATCAAGCGGCTGAGCGTGCGCGGGGCGCCGGCGATCGGGGTCGCGGCGGCGTTCGGCTGCGTCATCGGCGCGCAGCACGACACCTTCGAAGAGGCCGCCAGCCATCTCGCCACCAGCCGCCCCACGGCCGTCAACCTCTTCTGGGCGATCGACCGCATGAAGCGACTGTACGCAGCCGGCGAGCGCACGCCCGAGGCGCTGCTCGCCGAGGCGAAGCGGATCCACGAGGAGGATGCGGCGATGTGTCGCGCCATTGGCGAGCACGCGCTGCCGCTGCTGCGTGCCGCCTGCCGGTGGGATGACGCGGGCGCGAGCAGCCGGGACGCATCCCAGCCAACGCCTGCCGTGCTGACCCACTGCAACGCCGGGGCGCTCGCCACGGGTGGCATCGGCACCGCCACCGCGCCGATGTACCTGGCGCAGGAGCAGGGCCTGCCGCTGCGGGTGTTCGCCGATGAAACCCGTCCACTGCTGCAGGGCGCACGCCTCACCGCCTTCGAACTTGCCGCAGCGGGCATCGATGTCACGCTCCTGTGCGACGACATGGCCGCCCACGCCATGCGCGAAGGACACATCGGCATCGTCATCACCGGCGCTGACCGCATCGCCGCCAACGGCGACACCGCCAACAAGATCGGCACCTACAACCTTGCCGTGCTCGCCCGGCACCACGGCCTGCCCTTCTGCGTGGCCGCGCCGAGTTCCACGTTCGACCTGTCCATCAACGATGGCAGCCAGATCCCCATCGAGGAACGCGGGGCCGAGGAAATCACCGAAGGTTTCGGCAAACGCACCGCGCCGCCGGGCATCCGGACCTACTGCCCCGCGTTCGATGTGACGCCTCACGACCTCATCACCGCGATCATCAC
>CAZEFM010000034.1:8073-35212 GCA_964511575.1 uncultured Phycisphaeraceae bacterium
CCTACTGCCCCGCGTTCGATGTGACGCCTCACGACCTCATCACCGCGATCATCACGGAGCGCGGCGTCATTCAGCCCGTCAATGCGGAAAACGTCCGTCGGCTGTTAAAATAGCCGGACGTCCACGCCATCCGGGCGTCGCCGTGTTCGTCTCGCATCGGTTCCGACATTCGTCACTTCGAGGGCACTTCCATGCGACGTTTCATCCCTGCCGTACTCGCCTGTCTGCTGCTCGTCACCATCATCGCCGCCGCACCGATTTTGCCGGGCAACACCGGCCTGTCGCCGGAAGTGAAATCGCTCGCTGGCATCCGCAAAGTCGAAGTGCTGGTGCAGGGCGCCAGCAGCCTCGTCAACGATGAAGCGTTCATCAACGAATTGCAGCAGACGATCACGCAACTCGTCACCGATGCCGGCCTCGAGGTGACGCAGGGCGTCGACCTGCCTCGGCTGAACGTGGTGCTCATCACCAACGTCAGCTCCGCCTACCCCGATGCCGTGAGCTACACCTATCACCTGTCGCTGGAACAGAATGTGCGCATCGAACGGCTGGATCAGACGCTGTTTTTGCCGACATACGCGCTCGTGCACGGCGAACTGACCAGCCGCGATCAGTTGCAAACGGACGTGAAGCGGGTGCTGCCGGTGGTGATCAACCACTTCCTCAGCCGCGTCGCCGCCGCCAACCGTTAACGCGACCGCCGCCGCGCCATCGTCAGCACGCCCAGCCCGATCAGCGCCAGTGTTGCAGGCTCAGGCGCCACGGTGACCGCCAGGTCGTAGCTGTACGACGCCCCCGCAACGGTGTCACCGAGCGCCGCGCCTTCGTCGGTCTGGAGCGTCAGCGTCGCGGCGTAATCTCCAAGCGACTCAGCGCCCAGAAACGTCACCAGCAGTTCCACATCATCGCCCTGACCGACCCGCGTGCCCGGCACGAGGTCGACGCTGAAGAGCGCCGCATCAACCCCTGAAAGAACGAAGTCGAGCGTCAGGTCCGTCAGATCGTCGTTGCCGCCGTTGTCATCGTCGCTGATGTTGCCGATGGTCAGCACGAGCGCCGTCGTGACGCCGCTGTCGGCGATGCCCAGGTCAAGCGTCGTCCCCGGCGTCTGATCGCTGGCAAACACCGGGCTCACGCCCTCGCCCATGAGCGAAAGGATCGCCTCGGCGTCACGCGGGGCATTGCTGGTCACGAGCAACTGCTGATCGAACGTGCCGCGCGACGTGGGGGCGAACGTGAAGGTCTTATCCGAAGCCTCGCCTTCGCCCAGCGCGAACCCCGTCTCGTCCGGGCCGGCAAACACGCCCGACGCCGATTCCACCTGCCCCAGCAGCGTGGCTGCGCCCAACCCGCCCGCGTTGGCGATCGTCACGTCCGCCGAAGCGTTCGTCCCCACACGCACCGCGCCGAAATTCACATCCGTCGACGACACCGACAGCACCGGATCCGCTTCCTCGGTGAAGCTCTGGTAACGCACCGACGCCTGCGAGTAGTTGTAAAAACCGAACCGCCCCTCCGGAAACGCCCCGCCGAAGATCGAACCCTCAGGGTCAACATCGGCAAGGTTCACATCGAAGATCGTCTGCCCCAGCGCCAGGTCGCCCGTTCCACCCTGCACGTTGATGCGGATGCGGTCCGCCTGATAGAGCAGTTCGAAATCGTAAACCGTGTTGTCCGCCCAGCCGAGCCCCGGCCCCGTGCGGCTGGCAAGCTGCTCAACCACCAGCCCGCCGCTGCTGACGTGCTGCCACATCGGCGTCCCCGCGTTGCTGCTGCCCGTCTGCTCCCCCTGAAGGTACGACAGCCGAAACCCCGACGTCGCGCCGCTCTGATTGTTCTGCTTCCAGTCGAACAGCAAATAATCGACCATCAGCGGGCTGTCATCCTGCTCGGAAAACGGCCCCTGATAACCGAACACGAATCCGATGAAGTCGTCATCGGACCCGGTTTCCACCCCGAAGCTGCCGCGAATCGTCGTGTTATAGAAGTCGACGTTGCTGACGAAGTAAGTCGGGGCGCCGTTGATCGTCTGCAGCACGTTCGAGCCGTCCGGCTCAACCACCCAATTGCCCGCGCTGGATGGCCCCTCCTTCTGCCAGTGGTTCAGATCAACGTTGACCTGCCCCAGGGCGTGGCCCGCGAAAATCCCGCTCAACAGACACGCCGCCGCCCCTCGCATCACTTTCCGCATCGATCAGATTCCTCACCCCCGGGCGCTAAAGATAGGCCGCGCCTCTCGCGATCCTCCAACCCGCACTATACCACGGCCCCCCCGATACGCCAAGAATTTTGTTGAACCCCCCAAATCATGAAATGCCCAGCTTTCGTGAACTGCCAACGGCGAACGGCTACACCACCACCGACGCCAGCGGCACCAGCTCACCCACCAGTTCATCGCGCGTGTACGTCTTGTTCAGCCGCATCGGCAGCGCCATGCCGTGCTCGTGATCGGATGCGAGAATCAGCATCGATTCCGCCTGCCGTTCAAAGCCCATGTCAGCGGGCTGATGCCCCATGACAAAGACACGCACATCCCACTCCTCGCCCAGCTCCTCGGCGACATCCTCGGGATGGTTACGGCCCCAGACCATGCTGTAAACCGATCCGCCGCGTCGCATGTCCTCGTCCGTCGGCTCGCGATCGATCACGCTTGGATCGAACGTGTCCAACTGACGAATGCCGGGCAGGCTGTGGCTGATGAAGACCCCGTTGGCGCAGCGGATCGCCACGGGATAGCTGCGGATGAAGGTGTTCATCGCGGTGAGAACCGCCGGGGCGTCGTCGCCGTAGAGAAATTCCACGCCTTCGTTGAAGCATTCGACGGAGTTGATGCCGCCTTTGGAAATGTTGTCGCCCCAGTACTGCGCCAGTTCGTGGTTGCTTTGCAGCAGGTGCACCTGCGTGGGGTATTGCAGCTTCAGTGCGGCGACACGTGCCAGCAGGCGGATCGAAAAGTCGCGACCGCTGATGCGTGTTCGGCCGTGTACGACCTCATGCAGAATGACATGCCGATCCTTGCTGCGATCGAGCTGGGCGAGTTTGATGATGCGTTGGAAGTTCAGCCCGTTGTCGTGCAGGTCGCCGGTGATCAGCACTCGGCCGCGCTTGGGCAGGGAAACCAGCGCGCCCTTGCGGCGGCGGCTCTTGCGGTTCGCCGCGGCCGCCCGTTCAAAAAGGTCGATCACCACCGCCGGGTCCTGGAAATCCAACTCGGCGGGAGGCACGGGAGCAGCACTCGTCGTTGCGGAACTGGCCATGGGGCATAAGTATAGACCAGACGCCCCTCCGTTGTGCAGCGGCAGGCGACGGGATTGACCGATTCGGCCGCCCCGCGGGCAGCCCTCCCCGGCCACGCGGAACCCTGACCCGACCGTCCAAAATCCTCGACACACGCATCCGGGTACAATGCAATACCATCCCCCCCGGCTCGTTTAACCTCCAGAACACAAGCGGACATGCCCTCCGGACCGCCCGACATCCCGCTGGCTACGTTGCTCTCACGGGTGGCCCGAGGCGAAGAAGCGGCCTGGACCGCACTCGTCCACGCATACACCCCGCGGGTGTTCGGCCTCCTCGTGAGGCAGTGCGGCGACCGTGACCTGGCGGAGGAAATCACCCAGCAAACGTTCGTCAAACTCGTGGCCCAACTCGGTGCCGAGCAGGGCTACCAGGAGCAGGGAAGGTTCGAACCGTGGCTCTTTCGTATCGCCGTCAACGCCCTCCGCGACGAATTGAGGCGAAGACAACGCCACGCTCGACCGATCGATATGAGTGACGCCGACAGTGACGACGACGCCGTGGGAGCATGGCGATCCAGTCAGGCACGCGTCAGCGACGGCCCCGAACCGCTGGAAACCCTCACCCGAGAGGAGCAGATCGAACAACTGCAACGCGCCATGGCGAGCCTCAACGACGCTGATCGGCAGATCCTGCACCTGCGGCACACGGCCGGCCTCAGCTTCCCGCAGATCGCCGAAACGCTCGACCAGCCGCTCGGCACCGTCCTGGCGCGGGCCCACCGGGCCGTCGGCAAACTACGGAAAATCATGACCGAAACCGCTCAAACCGACTGAAAGCACGAATTCCGAAATCCGCAACCCGAAATAGAAACAGCCATGCTTTCCCGCAACGACAAACCCGACCCGATGCTCGACGCCCTGCTCGATGAGGCGTTGCGGCCCGAAAAGCCGCCCGCCGACCTGGAGCAGCGCATCCTCGCCGCCACGCGCCCCCTGCTGGCCTCCCACCGCCAGCCGACGGTGATCGGCCGCATTGGACCCGGCATCGATCGACTGGTGATCGGCCTGGCTGCCATGATCGTCCTCGCCGCCGGCCTCACCCTCGCCCTGCGGCCGACCGGGCAGCTCATCATCCCCACGCCTCACACCACTATCCTGGCGGTGAGCGAAGTGGAAACCGAGCTCGCCCAACTCGCTGAGCTGCCGGAATTCGACAGCATCCTCGATCGCGAGATCGAACTGCTTCGCCTGGAACTCGACTTGGTCGCCAGCAGCGAAATCGTGATCGCTGACCCGGCCCGCGAACTCTTTGAATGGGAATCCCACCTGGATTGGACGGATCAGTTATTCTGAACCCCTTAATCCAACGACACACACGCACTCGTTTACGACGCTGAACACAGCGTGAAGAAAGGCGCAATATGCGGCGGTTGATGGCAGCGGGACTTGTGGTGACGATCGGTTGCGCGACGACCTTGTCGCTGGCGTGGGATGGCAATACGCCGACTTCGCCCCGCGCTGTCACCACTCCCCATGCGCTTCCCGCCGATACCCTGCCCGCGTTGGCGTTTGCTCAGGATGAACCGCCCGTGCGTCGTCCCGATCGGCGCCGGGATGGCGAACTCGCCGAAGAAGGCGACCGCGAAGGCGGCCCGCGACGACTCGCCCCCGGTGGGCCCAGCGGCCCGGGTGGACCCGGAGCAGGCCCCACCGGCGAAGGCACAGGCCCCGACTTCCGCCGACGTCGGCCCGTCGAACTGACCGACGAGCAGATTCAGGAACGGCTGGAAATCCTGCAGGAAATCCATCCCGAGCTCGCCGAACGGATGGAAAATCTCCGCGATGAGAACCCCGAACGTGTCAGCCGCGCCCTGAACGAACAGGCGTTCTGGCTCGGTCGATTCGTCGAACTCAAGCGGACCGATCCGGTGTTGTACGAGCTGACCGTCGAGAACGTGAAGCTCGACCGCGCCAGCCGTGATCTGGCGCGCCGCTACCGCCGTGCGCATGAAGCCGGGGACGACAACCAGGTCCGCGCGATCCGCGGTGAAATGGCGGCCGTGCTCGAACAGCACTTTGATGTCCGCCAGAAGATGCGCCAGCACGAGCTGCAGGTCATCGAGCAGCGGCTCCAGACCATGCGCAAGTCCCTGGCGGAACGACTCGAATCACGCGACCAGCTCATTGCCCAGCGTCTGGAACAACTCACCGGCGAAAGCCGCGAACGCATCGAATGGTGACACGATAGCGCCGCGTTGCACCCGTAACGCGACAAGTCGCGTCGCTTCCTATCCCACACCCGAACACGCCCGACCAGCGCGAAGGCTCCCCGTGCCTTGCGCCTACGCGCCTCCTCTTCCGCACCCTTTCTCTCCTCCGTCCCCACCCCGCCGGCCGCTTCTCCCGGAACACACTCGCATCGGATCGCCCGACCGCCGGGCCGTCTTTTTCCCGGCCGCTTCTCGTGGACCGATAACACATAACGCCTTACACCATCCGCACATCGGGCGATGAAACGCCGTAAATCCTCAAGAATGCATTCTTTGCAAATCGCACTTGACTTTCGGTATGATTTAGCTTAACGTATATCGAACAAAGGCGACGCAAAAGTTTCAAGCGACCATGTGTGGATGGTCGAAGCTGATGCGGACAGACCACTGCCTGACCCAAGATATTGGGGACAGGTGGTGCCGCACCCCCAACGGAGGCAACCGCGTCATGGCAGCACCCTTGCTGATGATTGGACCCGGCGGCGAGTTTCAGACCCGCTACGAGGTGCGTGGCCGCAGTCTGGTGCGGTCCGCTGCACGCGGGCAGGGACACGACCCGGAGGGCGAATCCGCCGGACAGAACGCGGGTTACGATCAGTTGCCCGGCCGCCGGCCCGCTCCGCAGACCGCCACATCGCCACGCGACCGCGCCACCGACCGGTACACACCGGGGGAACGGCCCCAGCCGATCGGCCTCTACACCCGTCGCGGGCTGCCAGCCGTGGCATCCACCGCGCTGCTCAGCCCGGCCGCAAGCTGGCTGACCGCGCAGGGCACCGCTCTGGCGAACCTGCAGCGTGATCTGCGGACGCTCGCCCAGCCGGTACACCGCGCCAACGCGCTTGCTGCCGCTTCCGCCGCCGCGCGAGCCACCGTTGCCGCAAAATCCCTTGCCCGGGATGACGAGCAGAATGCTAAAATTAACGGTGCGGCGAGACCCGGCGTCACGCCCACAACATACGAACCAACACCATTCACCCATTCGGCCCAAGCCGTGGAGGAGATCTGTCATGAACCTGAGTCTGACACCCAAACAACTGCGAATTCTCACCCGTATCCGCGACTTTCGTACGGCCCGCGGTTATTCGCCGACCATGCAGGAGCTTTCCGACGAGCTCGGCGTCAGCAAGGTGACCGTCTTCGAGCACGTCGAAGCGCTGATCAAAAAGGGAGCGCTTTTGCGCAAAGCGCACAAGGCGCGCTCTTTGGAGGTCAACCCGCAGGTGCAACTGCCTGACGAGCAGAAGGGCTCGCGCGTACCCCTCGTCGGCCGCATCGCCGCCGGCCAACCCATCGAAGCCGTCGAGCAACGCGAGTTCCTCGACCTCGATGAACTGTTCGGCCCGGAAGGCAAGGTCCGACACACCACCGACGTCTTCGCCCTGCAGGTGTCCGGCGACTCCATGATCGATGCGGGCATCCTCAACGGCGACTACGTCATCTGCGAACGACGCAACAACGCCCGCAACGGCGAAACCGTCGTCGCGCTCATCGAAGGCGAGGAAGCGACCCTCAAGAAGTTCTACCGCGAGCGCGGCCGCATCCGGCTCCAGCCCGCCAACGAACGCTACGAACCCATCTGGGTCGACGACTGCCAGATTCAGGGCGTGGTCATCGGCGTGGTCCGGGCCTACTGATCCACTGATTCGCTTGATCCACAAACAGGCCGAGAGCGGCCAATCGAAGGCGTCCAGCCAATGCTCACCCGCCGCCGATGCCGCTCCCGGCCTTGTGCTTTGGTGGGGGTGAGTTCCGTTCAAAGTTCAAGGTTGCGGAATCGAACCCAAGTGGTGCGACTGCTTGCCCGGCGTGGCGTGTCGCCTTCGTAGACTCCTGATGCGCGTGGCAGCGCCCTTTCGCCGATCCCCTGCCCCCGCGCGCTCGCCCCGCGGCACGGTTTCGCCTACGATGCTGCCTGAGAGTTATGACCCAGCAGACCACCCCTTCCACGATGGCGTACGAGCCGGCCCAGCGTCCCGCCCCCGAGGCGGCGCGTCAGCCGATCCCCGCCGCCGCTGCGCAGGCGAGTCTCTGGCAGGCCAGCGCGACGCTCTGGCGACGCGAGATGGTCCGCTTCTTCCGCCAGCGCAACCGCGTCATCGGCTCACTGGCGACGCCGTTGGTCATCTGGCTGATGCTCGGCCTGGGTTTCAGCGGCGCGGTGGACATCCCCGCCGCCGCCGACGAGGCCGGCGTCTCCTATCAGCACTACTTCTTCCCCGGCATCGTGAGCATGATGCTGCTCTTCACTGCCATCTTCGCCACCATCAGCGTGATCGAGGATCGGCGTGAAGGGTTCATGCAGGCGGTCGTCGTCGCCCCCGTACCGCGCACCGCCATTGTGCTGGGCAAGGTGCTCGGCGGCGCGAGCATCGCCACAATTCAGGGTTTGGTGCTGCTGGTGCTGTGGCAGCTTCTGGGCCCCGGCGCGCCGCTCGCGTCGCTGCTGGTGTCGGTGGTGGTGATGTTCGTTCTCGCCATGGGGTTGACCGCGCTGGGTCTGTGCCTCGCCTGGCCCATGGATTCCACCGCCGGCTTCCACGCCATCATGAACCTCTTTCTCATGCCCATGTGGGTGCTCAGCGGCGCGGTCTTTCCGCTGACTTCCGCCCCCGTGGGCATGCGCGCGGTGATGTGGGCCAACCCGATGACCTACGGCCAAACGCTGCTCTCATCGCTCTTCATCGGGCGCGAGGGCGTGACGGGCGCGCCGTTGTCGATGCCCATCGCCGCCGTCGTGCTCGTCAGTTTTGTCATCGCTACCGTCGCGCTGGCGACGCGCGTCGTCAGCCGCCGCAGCAAGGACGGCATGGGATGAACGCCCAACGCCTGCTTCTCGTGCTCATGACGGTGGCAACGCTGGGGGCGACCGCGATGATCACCATCGTCACGCTCAACCGACCCGACGACCCCGTCATGCGGGCCGGCGCGGAAAAGCCCGACCCCAAACTCCCCGTCCCCGACTTCACCCTCACCGACCAGTTCGGCAAGCCTTATGGCACCGAACAGCTCGCGGGAAAAATCTGGATCGTCGACTTCATCTTCACGCGATGTGCCGGCACCTGCCCGCTCATGTCACACGGCATGCTCGAGCTGCAGAACGCGCTTGCCAACCACCCCCGCCGCGATGACATCCGCCTCGTGAGCATCAGCGTCGACCCCTCACACGACACCCCCGAGGTGCTCGCCCACTATGCCGAGTCGTACAACGCTCAGCCCGAGCTGTGGCGGTTTCTCACCGGCGGCCGGGAGGAGATCTGGCAGCTCGTCGGCCAGGGCTTTCGCGAAACCGTTTTCGACAACGTCGACAACGAAGCCATGCCCATCGGCCACAGCTCCAACTTCATCCTCATTGATCGCCAACAGCGCATTCGCGGCTACTTTTCCGGAATCGATCGCGGGCTGCCCGACGGCTCCGCCGCTCCAAACGAACGCGATGCCCTGCTCGCCCGCCTGAACCAACTGCTTCAGGAGTAACCCCGCCCCACGCCTCCCTGACATCCGCGCCACACCCGCGAGCCACGCCTTCCAACACGCACGACCATGTTCGAGAACGTAGATCTTTCGATGCTTCCCGCGGTGAACGCCGCCCTCAACGGCGTCGCCGCCGCCCTGCTGCTCACCGGCTTCATCTTCATCAAACGCGGCAACGTCGCGGCACATACCCGCTGCATGATCGGCGCGTTCGGCGTGTCGGCGATCTTCCTCGTTTCCTATGTCACCCACTACGTCTGGCGCGCCAAGGTCGCCGGCGGAGCGCACACCACCTTCAACCACGACGGCGTCATCAGGCTCGCCTACTACATCATGCTGCTGACACACATCGTGTTGGCGATCACCGTGCCGATCTTCGCCGTCATGCTGGTGCGTCTGGGCATGACCCGCCGCTTCGACAAGCACCGCAGGCTCGCACGGTTCGCCTACCCCATCTGGATGTACGTTTCGGTGACCGGGGTGCTCATCTACTTTGCGCTGTATCATTGGAATGCGCCCGCGTAAGCCCGCTGCGGGACACACCCCGATGAGACCGTTCACCCCACCTACTCCCGACCAGGTTCGCGCGCACCTGAACCGGTTCACGCCGCAACCCCCTTCGCGCACCGCGACGTGGGTGGCGCTGATCGCGCTGCCCTTGCTGCTCATCGTGATGTTCGGCAGCAACGACCCGGGACTGGTGCTGCTGCCGCTGTTGCTCCTGCTGGGGTTGGTCGTTGCCGCCAACGTACGCGTGCGACGGCTTGCCGCGGTCGAAAAGGCAACGCTGCACGTCCAGGAACTGGCGATGCGGCGAAGGCATATCGAATCGCTGCGCAAAGGATGGGAACTGCTCCCCCGCGTGGTGCATCACCCCGCGCTGCACGGCCGGGTCGTCGCCAGCATCGCGCACAATCTCGATCAGTTGCGCGGCTACGACGCGGCGATCGTCGCCTACGACTACCTCATCGACCGGCTCGTACCCGATGATCCCGCCGCCGTGCAGTTCCAGGTGCTGCGCAGCCTCGCGCAACTCTCGGCCGAACGCCTCACCGATGCCGACGACACGCTCCGTCGTCTGCGCGGCGTCATCGGTCGATATCAGAACACACCCGTCGGCGCAGCCTATCGACTCGCCCAACTCCTGCAGCAGGTGCGCACGCACCACTACCAGCAGGCGATCGACGAAAGCGACACCCTCGTCGATGCACTGCGGCCGTTGGGCGTGCAGGCGGGTTACGGCCATGCGCTGATGGCGCTGGCGCATCAACAGTTGGCCAAACACACGCAGCAGGTCGCCCCGGACGATGTCCAACGCTGGTGGTACCGCGCCACGCTGCTGCTGCCCATCGAGGCGCTGACGCATCGTTACCCCGAGTTGCGTGCGCTGAGTAACGGATCCACCGGAAGTTGATGAGCGACGATGGCTTTGAAGGTTTCCGAAGTTGTTGAGCCGTTTACGCCGCAGTTGCTGCTGCGACCGCTGGCGGTGGACAGTGCGCTGCGCTGGCTGATGCTGGGCGCGCTGCTGCTGGCGGTGTTCAACGGGGGCGAATCGCC
The DNA here is from genome assembly GCA_964511575.1 of uncultured Phycisphaeraceae bacterium. Taxonomy (GTDB): domain Bacteria; phylum Planctomycetota; class Phycisphaerae; order Phycisphaerales; family Phycisphaeraceae; genus CALKHT01. The sequence goes on from CAZEFM010000034.1 coordinate 18,617, forward strand.
ACTGCTGCCGTTGGGCCCGACGGGGTGGAACATCATCGTGCTGGTGTTGGCAGTGATTTGGGTGAGCAGCAGCACGGGCAGCACGCGCGTGGCGCAGCAGATTCCGCAACTGGGGCCGATGATCGAGCGTGACCCCGCCGCCGCCGAAGCGGCACTCGCCACGTTGTTGCCGCGACGCATGCTGCAACGTCCGGTGCGACTGCTGCTGTTTCACCAACTCGCGGGGCTGCGCCATCGCCAGCAGCGTTTCGGTGAAGCGGCGGCGATCTGTCAGACGCTGCTCTCGCAGATTCCCTCTCAAAGCCGCAACGGGCTGCGTCTGCCGGGCATCCTGCCCGCCGGCCAGAACGTGCGCGCCCAGTTGCTGCTGATGCTCGCCGAGGCACGGCTGCACTGTCGCGACCTTTTCGGCGCATGGGTCGCACTCGCCGAGTTGTCGCGCTGCAACCTCAACCTTGTGGAGTCATTGCAGCGCCTCGCCCTGCAAACGCAATATGAAGTTGCCGCGGGCCACGATGCTCACGCGCTGTGGCGGCTGAACGAAAAGATCAGTCACGCCGAACTGATGCCCGGCCCGCAATGCGGCGCGTTCCACGCCATGGTCGCCGTCGCCGCCGAACGTACCGGCCAAACCGAACTGGCGCAATGGCTCAGCGCCCGCGCCGAACTGATGTGCACCGCCGAGCAACTGACACAGCTTCGACGCGAGTTCTTCCGACAGGATGAACAGGTTTGACGTGTTCTTTTTGACGGATTACAGAATCGAACGGATTAAGTGGCAGGCTTTGAAACAGCCGGTGATGCAATCGTTTTCACAGCGCCGAAATCAAAGCGCATTCATCCCGTTCATCCGGTAAATGCCGTCAAATAAGGTCGCGCCTAAACCTCATCGTCATGCGTATCGATGTGCAGTTCATCGATGCGCTGCTCTTCCACTTCGGGTGACTCGACCTCGGCATCTTCGGTCAGACCGCGATCGGGGCCGAAGCCGACGATGTGGTGTTCGTTCCAGTCGATGTCCTCGTGTCGTTCACCTTCCTCTTCGCTGATGAGGTCCGCCACTTCGGGCGCTTCGGGGCCCGGCCGCTGCTCGTCCATGCGTTCGTTGCCGATGCGGTTTTCCTCGTTGGGGCTGTCTTCCGAAGGAATGGGATCGTCCGACAGCTCCAACCCCGTTTCCTCATACTGCTGCTCGTCGCGCGGCACACCGTGATGCCAATCGGCCTCAAACTGGCGGGTGATTTCCCGCGCGGTGGCAACCGCGGGGTGTCGCACGTAAACAATGTGGCTGGCCGGGCCCTGCGTCATGTTGTACATCGGGCTGTCGGTGTTCTCGACGAACGCCTCCACGCCGCGCTGATCGAGTATGTCCGCCAGACGCTGGGCATCGTCCACGGTCAGGGCGTGAAAAATGGGAACCAGTTTGTCGTCCATCGCGCACCTCCAGCGAATTGTAGGGCGCGAAAAACGTGTTGAAGGGCTTTGTCACGTGCAGCGTCGCACAACCTGCTCGACGCCCCGTTCAGAACATCTTCTCGAAGATGACCAGGTTGTCGCCGCGGTCGGAGTCCCAGCGGATGCCAACGATGTCGTACTTCTGCTTGATCGCCAGATGCAGCATCGGGCGGTGCTGGTTGTGGCATTCCATGCGCATCATGGCGTAACCGTTGTCGTGCGCCCAGGCGTGCGCCGCTTCGCACAGTTGCGATGCAATGCCCTGCCGCGTGTATGCCGGCAACACCCCATACAACCAGGTGAAGTAAACCGAAGGCTTCAACTCGAACCCAAGGAAAAACCCGATGGGATGCCCCTCCACCACCGCAGTGAGAATCAGGGCATTATGCCGACCAAGAAAACGTCGACGAAAGAACGCCTCATCATGCGGCGGCCGGTAGATCTGGTTGTACAGATCCACCACCAGCGGCAGGTCGTCCATTCCCAGCACATCAATTCTTGCGTCAGCCATGATTCAATTTCGGATGGCGGATTTCGGATGGCGGATTGTTCAACGCAGCATGACCGCGTGCCTCAACGGATATATCGTCAACCTGAACCACCAACATTGCAAACCAGCGACTCGCCCCGAGCAACAATCCGAAACCCACAATCCCACGTCCGCAATGACCAATCACCGCTTATCGAGCACGTTCAGCAGCAGCGCGTCCAACGCCTCATCGCCATCCAGCATGCGCAGACGCAGTTTCGGATGGTAAATCGGCAGCGGCAGGTGCTCCGCATCCACCCACGGCATCCACTTCACCCAATCCTTTTCCGTGAGCACCAGCGCCTCGGCTTTGCTTTCCACCGCCTGCCGCATCAGCCGGTCGATCTCCTCGCGGCTGTAGGCGTAATGGTCCGGCAGGCTCACCTGCGACACCACCTCCCCGACGTACCGGCGGAGCGTTTCAAAGAACGGCTGCGGGTTGCCGATCGCGCACACCGCCGCCACACGCCTGTCCGACAGAATCGTCAACGGATGCGCCACGTCATGCACATCATAAAACGCGACCCACTCATGGGCCGCATGACCGATCGGTCGTTTGCCCGTCAACAGTTCGATCCGACCATCCAGCCGGGCCAATCGATCGGCATCCACCTGATCCGCACGGGTGACGATCACCGCATCGGCGCGACGCAGCGCCCGCGGCGGCTCACGCAGCAAACCACGCGGCAACACGTGTTCAAAACCAAACGGCTGCGTCGCATCGATCAGCACCAGATCCAGATCACGATGCACCTGACGATGCTGAAACCCATCGTCCAGCACGAACACATCGACCTTTGGGTTCTGCTGCAGCGCTGCGTTGGCACCAGCCATGCGATTGGGGTTGGCGACCACAGGCACATCGGGGCCAAGCGATTCGGCAAGCACCATTTGCTCATCGCTTTTGTCAGCGGTGCGTTTGTAGCCTCGCAAAAGCACCGCAGGCGTTGCGCCGGCACGTTGCAGACGTTGCACGATCTCCACCACCATCGGCGTTTTGCCCGTGCCGCCCGTGGTCAGATTGCCCACACTGATGGTGACGCGACCCGCCGGTCGACTGAGGCGCAGCTTGCTGTCGAAGGTGGCGTTGCGCACGGCGATGGCGGCGCGGTACGGCTTCTCGAGCGCCGACAGCACCCCGCGCACGATACGCGCCGCCCCCCCGTTGTCCTGCCCCGCCATGATGTCGATCAGCCAACTCCCCATCACCGAGCCACTTTCCTGTCCGGGTGAACCCCCCATGCCCGCAAGTGGTGTGTCACCATGACCATAGGCAAGCCGATGACGGTGGTCTCATCGCCGCTCACCTCAAACGGCCAGCGGTCGCGCAGCTCCTGCAGGTTGTACCCACCCGCCTTGCCGCGCCATGCTTCGCTGTCGAGGTATCGCTGCAATTCCACCTCATCAACCATACCCAACCGCACCTGTGCCACATCGGCGAAGGCGTCATGCCGCGTCTCCCCAACCTGCTCCAGCGCCACCCCCGTCACCACCCGGTGAACACCATTCACCAGCCGTCGAAGCATGCGTTCCGCCTCGCTGCGGTCGGCCGGCTGCCCCAGAAGCACAAAATTTTTTCCATCGGACACCACCACAATCGTGTCTGCCGCGAGGATGACCGCCCCGTCAGGCACATGCGGCGCGAGACTCCGGGCCTTGTCGCACGCCAGCCGTTGCGCCAGCGCTTCGGGGGTGGGCGATGCGTCTGAATCCATCATTGCGGCGTGTGTCGATGGGTCGGCTGGATCGTCAAAGGGTGGCGTTTTTACGGTGAATTCGTATCCCCCATCGCGCAGCAACGCCGCTCGTCGGGGTGAACGACTGGCAAGAATCAGCGGCGGCTGGGCGGGCGGAACCATGCGCCGCATTGTAAGTCAACCGTGCTCACGAGGCCCCGGCGGGACATATCGGTCCCACCGAATCGCGGTTATCAATACTGATATTCAAGGTTTGCCCACTTTTACCCCGATAACTGGAAATGGATGAACGGGGTTTACCTTCTGTGTCGTTCGGCGACCGTTCATCAGTACGCCGCATTCGCAGGCACAGCGACAGGATGTCGCGGGCGAGTGGCACAAGGACTGTGCCCAAGCCCATGAGTCGAGACGCTCGCAAGACTGGCCAGGATGTGCCAGGTCGGCTCGTCGCTTTCAGGGACGAAAGAACGTGCGGACGATCGCAATCATCAATCAGAAGGGCGGTTGCGGTAAAACGACCGTCTCCATCAACCTTGCCGCCACGCTGGCGTCGCGCGGTCACAAGACATTGCTTGTCGACATGGACCCCCAGGCCCACTGCGCCATGGGGCTCGCCGTGCCCGAATCGCAGATCGACCGCGCCATCGGCGACATGCTCCGCGCGGGGTTGAACGGGTTGATGGCCTTTGCCGACATCGTCTGGCAGATCTCCCGCTGCCTCGATCTGGCGCCCAGCACCATGGAACTGGCCGGCATCGAGCAGGAACTCGTCACCGCGCCCGACAAGGACCGTCGGCTGGCGCAGGTGCTCAGCACCGTGGCGGACCATTACGACTACTGCGTCATCGACTGCCCCCCTTCCATCGGGCTGCTCACCTTCAACGCCCTGCGTGCCGCAGATGAAGTGATCATCCCCGTAGAAACGGGGTACTTCGCGCTTCAGGGCGCGGTGAAGCAGAAGGCGACCATCGAAATGCTCGCCCGTCGCGCGGGGCATGGCGTGCGGTTCAGCGTCCTGGCGACCATGTACGACGTGCGCACGAAGCTGGCACGCGAAATTCTTTCCGAGCTCAAGAAGCAGTTCGGCGAGAATCTGCTGCCCATCGTCGTGCACTTCAACAGCAAGCTGAAAGAGGCGGTGAGCTTCGGCCAGCCGATCGCGGAATACGATCCGGCGAGCCGGGGCATGCAGGACTTTGACAACCTGGCGACGTGGCTGGTGCAGCATCCGCCCGCCCGTCGGGAGGTGGCGATGGCGGCTGCGGGAGCGGCGACCGGCACGATGACACCCGAAGCGGGCAAGCCGATTACCACGCCGATGAATCCCGCGATGAGCCGCGCCGCGGAACTGGTGGAGCGTGCACGTGCGCTGTCGGCGCGCACCGCCGCGCTTGCCGCGCGGCTCGCCGCCGATCCGGACGTCGCCGCCGAACCCGAACTCGCGGCCGTCGCCCCGGTGACGCCCGTATCGCACAGCAACGGCCACGCCGCCGCCGCTGCCAACGGCCAGAGCGCCACCGCGACCGCCACTGCCGTCGCCGCTCCCGTGCGACGCGAACAGCTCGCCCGCAAGCTCGCGCGGATGCACGGCGTCCGCTGCACCTCGCAGGGCGTGCTCTTCATTCAACCGGTCACCGATGCCAAACGCATTTTCGTCGCGGGCGATTTCAACGGCTGGTCGCCCGACGCCACACCGCTCAAACGCGATGAGGAACTGGGCGTCTTCCAGGCATGCGTACCCGTTGCGCCGGGCCGCTATCGCTACCGCCTCATCGTCGATGGTCGTTGGGTTCACGATCCGTACAACACCTATGTCGAAGCCAATCCGTACGGCGAACTGAACAGCATCCTCGAAGTGGAAGACTAATCAGGCGGATCCGCCTTGTCCCGGGGTGAGCAGAAAGTCGGGCATGCAACGTGAAGATCACATCCTCCGGCCTCGAACAGGCTGAATCCCGCATTCTCGCCAGTCCCGTCATGGAAGATCAACACACCCACAAGATGCTTGAGTCCCTGGCGGACCTGTTCCTCACCGGAACCGGCGGCATGGTGGCATCGACCAAACCCAAAACCGCCGACCCCGAGGAACTCAACGACCAACTCGATGGCCCCGCGCCCATCCGCCTCACGCCCAAGCTCGTCACCGGTCACCCCACACCGCCGCATCGCTCCAATTCCGATGCGCCGCGACTGCGCATGACCGATGCCGACGATGAACCCACCCGCGACGAGCCGCCCTCAACCGGCGCGACCATCGAAGCGGTGTTCCTCGGTAGCCTGCCCGGTTTCGCCGGCCCGTGGCTCACCCAATATGCTCAGTGGCGCGCGACGCGCGAAGGCCTCGTTGCCGTGCTCCATCTCGACGAGCAGCAGATCGACATGGAACTGGTCGGACACGATGGCGTGCTCCCCGCTGCGCCCAATGTCGGCGACAATCTGCTCGCCACCGTCGAAGCGTTGCCCAACGTCCGGCTGTGGCTCATCCATCCCGCCTCCGCCAACGGCACGTTGACGCAGCAGCTCGATGCGGTGGAGCGCTGGACCATTCTGTGCGGCGCACACGAGCTGGCGGTCCGCGGCGCCACCGAACTGATTCGCCAACTCATCGAATACGATGCGGAGCAGAGCCCTTCGCAGGCGGATCGCAACATCGGCGTGATGATCATGGGCAGCGAAGGCGAAGCGGCCGACGCGGCCCTGCAGCGCATCAGCATGACGCTCGACGATGTGCTGGATCAACCCGTGCAACTGCTTGGCGCATTGCGACAGATGGCGCCGGTGAGCGTGCGCATCGTCGGCAGCTTTGCCAACCCGGGCGATGACTGGCCGCAGGTGTTGCAGGCGATGTCCACCGTCACCGCCCGACCGTTGAACCGGCCCACACCTCCGCCGCCCGCTTCCAATGGCGCAGGCTTGCCGCCCTTCCAGGCAACACGCCGCCCCCAGCGCATGCGTCCCGCGCCCGCACAACAGCCGCGCCCCGTGGAAGACGTGGACATCGCGCCGCCTCCCGTTGCGCCGCAACCAACCGTCGCGCCGAGCCACGCCGCCGCCGCCGCGCCGACGATGCAGCCGCAGCCCGTAATACCTCCCATCGCCGCTGCGCAACCACCGCAGGCGCCACCGACAACGCAGACAACAGCGAATACTGCGCCTGCGAACACGAACGCACCCGACCTGAGCACCTTCCTGCCCGGCGGACTTTCGCTGCAGGCACGATGCCCGCGACATCCGCAAACGCAACTGGTGCTGGACCAGGATGGCCGGCTGCACCTGCTCCGCCAGCACATCGCGGCGAACGAAGCGCTTCCCGCCGCCGTGATCGATCTGATCGAAGCCCGCACGTGGGTCAGCGAGCACCTGAACCTGCTGGAACTGACGCAGCGTCAGTGCCGTTTCGATGCTTCAGCCGAACCCGTGCTGCACCTGTTCACCGACGATGCCAAAAGCGCCACCGCGCTGATCGCGCGCGTGGGCCCGTTCGTCAAACTCCATCTGCTGCAACGCGTCCATGCCGGCAACGAAGCCACATGGTTCTGCGCCGACCTGAATTGATCTTCAGTCACAAACAAACACAATCAACACCGATCAAGACGTGCAATCAACGGTGCGCCATAACGCACTCGATTGGCAATTGGCAATCCCCTCACCCGCGCCGCTTCACCACCTTCGCCGCGCTGCCCACCGCAATGACGTTGGGCGGCAGATCCGAAAACACGCCCGACCGCGCGCCGACAATCGTATTCATACCGATCGTCACGCCCGCGCCGACGAACACATCCGCCGCAAGCCATACGCCGTCTTCAATCACGATCGGCCGACACACGATGCGCATGTCCCGCTGCTGATAATCGTGCGTACCCGACACCAGATGCGCGTACTGACTCACATGCACCCCACGTCCCAGCGTGATCGGCCCCATGCATTCCAGAATCGCTTTGTGCTGCACACGGCTGTTCGGCCCGACCGTAAGGTTCCACGGAAAGTGAATGATCGCCTTGCTGTGGATGAATGCCGTGCTGTCCACCCGCGCGCCGAAGCAACGCAACAGGAGCAACCGCCAAACGTTGAATCGCTGCGGTGTCCATCCGAAAAGCAGCCGTCGCGCAATTGCCCAGCAACCCACGCGAAAACGCTCACCACGCGACAACGGCAAAAACTGCCGCGGATCCGTCGGCGGATCGGTACGCAACAAAGCGTCCGCGCTCACATTCGCATCGGCAACGTTCAACGAAGCACACGCTCCTTGATCGGCTTGGCCGGGTTCCCCACGCACACCTGTTTGCTCGGCATGTCCTTGTACACGCTCGAACGCGCCCCCACCACCGCCAGCGAACCGATGTTCACCCCCGGCCCAATGAACGCATCCGCGCCAATCCACACATCGTCACCAATCGTGATCGGCAGACGCAGCAGCTTGAACGTGCTGTCCGTGTAGTCGTGCGTCCCCGCGCAAAGGTGCGCGTACTGACTCACGATCGACCGCTTGCCGATGCGAATCGTTCCCAGGCTGTAAAGAATTGCGTGATCGCCCACCGTCGCCCCGTCCTCGATTTCGAGGTTCCACGGGATCTCCACGTTCACGCTCGGCCGAATCGTCACACCCTTGCCGATCTTCGCACCGAACAGACGCAACATCGCGTTGCGGAAGCGATACCAGTCGTGGAAGCTCATGCGGAAGATCGGCTTGCCGAACACCATCCACACCGCACGCGCCACCTTCTGCCAGAACGACCACGGGCTGCGTTCCGGCTGCGTCTGCAGCACCTCGCCGTTGTCCGACGACACCGATGCCGTCACCGTATCGCCGTTCGCCCCTTCCATTGCTGGCGTAGACGCCTCGGTCGTCAACGGCGTGTCGTTCGAACGCTGCCGTTTCGCCAGCGGGTCCTGCACATCCGTGACCGTTGTGCGCGCCACCGGTCGAAGCTCACGCTCAATCTGTGCGTTGCGCCGAATCGCGCTGCGCATCAGCTTCAGCTTCAGAATGATCATCCGCTCATAGAGCGCGATCAGCCGGGCATAGTTCCAACCCGCGCGGCCTTCAAACACGCCCCCCATCACGAACAGCGTTACAAACCAGCGCAGCGTCGCGCGGAACGGCAGGTGATAGCTGAACGCCTTCCACGCCCGCCACCGCTTCACCCGGTCCCGGCTGAGCATCGCCTTGGGCGAAAACCAGCGATGGTTCGTCTCGCTGATCACCTGCAGCGCTTCAAGCGAGCTGTAACGGTTGTGCTTGTCCAGCCAGTCGTACAGCCCCTTGCTGAAGCTGTAGTGCAGGTAGGGTTCATCGAGCACGCCGACTTCACCCTCGGTCAGTTCGCGCTGACCGTGGCCGTAATCGCAAAAGCGCATCCGCGTGCGGTGGAACAGCCGCATCTGATACGTCGGGTAGCCTCCCGAACGTTTCAGCCACCGGCCCATGAACATCATCTTGTGCGGCACGTGGAAGCCGGCCTGCGGCGGATTCGACGCCAAGAGCGCCGCAATCGCCTTCACCAGTTCAGGCGTGAACCGCTCATCCGCATCGAGATGGAAAATCCAGTCGTGCTTCGCATCGATGTTGTCGATCGCCCAGTTGCGCTGCGCGCCGAACGAGGTGAACGGGTGACGATGCACCGTCGCCCCCATCGCCCGGGCAATCTCCACCGTCCGGTCCTGCGAGCCCGAATCCACCACGTGCACATCATCGCACCACCGGCACGACGCCAGGCAGTCCGCAAGGTTGATCTCCTCATTCAACGTGAGGATGACCACCGTCACCGGGGCATAGGGGCTTTCCACAAGCATGGCAGGATCGTAGCGCGGCTCCTCCGTCCCGGCAGGGTCGGCAGGTCGCCGCGAAGGCAGCACGCCCGGATGCGTGCGCGGCAGCGCCGTACGGGTTGTCGACCAATTCTTGCCCACGCGTCTCTCAGTCCCAGGCAGAAATGTTATCGGCAAGCCGAGCGGCACTTATGATAACATGACTTTCTGCAACCCCAAACGCGCCCCGCCCCCGCGCGACAACGGTCGGCCCGACTGCTCCCCAGCCGTCAGCCGCCCCAGACCAACCGACCCACCCCCCTTGCGTTCACCATGCCTCAGACCACGCCCCCGGACACCGACCGCGTTTTCCAAAGGCTCGACCTGTGTACCCCCAGCCCCTACTCACGCAGCGAATACCTGCGGCGCTTCGCATGGGAATGGGTCCAGGCCACGCTCATCCGATTCAGCTTCCGCCGCGCCTACCGCTGGCGACGATTCTGGCTGCGATGCTTCGGCGCGCAACTCGCCCCCACCAGCCGAACACGACCCACCACCCGCATCTTCCACCCCTGGCTGCTCACCATGGGCGAGCACGCCATCCTCGCCGACGATGTCAACGTCTATAACCTCGGCCCGATCCGCATCGGCGACCACACCGTCGTCTCGCAGGGCGGGCACCTCTGTGCCGGCACCCACGACTACGCCAAGCCCGATCTGCCCCTGATCCGGTCCACCATCACCATCGGCGCGGGCGTGTGGATCTGTGCCGATGCATTCATCGGTCCCGACATCACCATCGGCGACAACACCGTCATCGGTGCGCGAAGCGTGGTCAGCCGCGACATCCCCGCCAACGTCGTCGCCGCCGGCAACCCCGCCCGCGTCATCAAACCCCGCCCGATGAACTCCCCCGATCAGTAACGCCCCACCGGTTGCCGCAAATAACAACGGCGCGGCGTGAAGCGTTCCCCATAAACGCAACCCGCCGCGCCGTTTCCCTCCAATCATCATTCCCCGAAAAACGTCTCCCCCGCCAAAATGGCGACGCGACGAGTCGCACTCCCCACCCCGAGCTCGCCGCGTCGCCCCCAAGGTCCATTGCCACGGCGTATCACAACGCCGCGTTGTCCATCTCACCCGTGCGGATGCGCACCACGCGTTTGAGCGGATACACAAACAGCTTGCCATCCCCTACCTTGCCGCTGTGCGCGCCCGTGGTGATCGCTTCCACTGCTTTGTCCAGGTCCTCTTCCCGCACCGCGACCTTCAGTTGAACCTTGGGCACGAAGCCCACATCCATCCGTCCGCCGCGATACCGTTCCGTGTGACCTTTCTGTTTGCCAAAACCCTTGCACTCGATGGCGGTGCACCCCAGGATGCCCAGTTCCGTGAGCTTCGACTTCACCGAATCGAGCGCCGAAGGCCGGATAACCGTTTCAATCATGTACATGGTTGCTGTCCATTCTTAATGAGTTAAGCCAAACCCAAACCACTTCCCCCCTCGGCCCATGGCCGCCCACTTCGTCAAATCTCCCGTGCGTGGTAGCTCTTGATGTACGTCTGCTGGAAGTCGGGATAGGCAGCCATGTCGTGCTCGCCCAGGTCCAGGCCTTCGGCTTCCTCCGCACTGCTGACGCGCAGCCCCGTCGTCGCTTTGAGCGCCAGGAACACCACCGCAACGAACACCGCGGTGAAGCCACACACCGACAACGCGCCGATCGCCTGGTAACCCAACTGCGTGAAGCCGCGGCTGGCGCCAAAGAGTCCCACCGCCAGCGTGCCCCAGATGCCGCACACCAGGTGGACGCTCACCGCACCGACCGGGTCATCGATGCGCAGCTTGTCGAGGAAGATGACCGAGAAGTAGACCAGAACGCCCGCGACAAGGCCGATGATCACCGAGTCCTGTACGCTCATGAGGTCAGCACCCGCAGTGATGCCCACGAGGCCCGCCAGCACGCCGTTGAGCGCCATGGAGAGGTCCGGCTTGCCGCCAACGGTCCAGCTCGTAAGCGCTGCCGCCAGCGCGCCCGCCGCCGCCGCCATCGAGGTCGTCACCAGCACGCGCGACACACCGGCCGGGTCGGCGCTGAGCACCGAGCCGCCGTTGAACCCGAACCAACCCAGCCACAGCAGGAACACGCCGATGGTCGCCATGGGCATGTTGTGCCCGGGGATCGGCTGCACCGCGCCGTCACGGGCGTACTTGCCCAGACGTGGCCCGAGGATGATCGCCCCCACCAGTGCTCCAACACCGCCCACGGCATGCACCAGCGTTGAGCCGGCAAAGTCGACAAAGCCCATTTCGCTCAACCAGCCGCCACCCCACTGCCACGAACCGGTGATCGGATAGCTGATGGTGACGAAGATGGCGGAAAAGAGCAGGAACGGCCCGAGTTTGACGCGTTCGGCCACCGCACCGGAGACGATCGTCGCCGCCGTCGCCGCGAACATCCCCTGGAAGAGGAAGTCGGTGTACCAGGTGTACCCGCCGTCGCCGTACTGCGGCGTAAGGTTCTCGGTCACCGCCGCCATGTCGTTGGCATCAATGGTGATGCCCCAGCCGGCATACCCGATGAACCCGTTGAACTCGCCGGGGTACATCAGCGCGAAGCCGACCAACCCGTAGCTCAACAGTCCGATCGCCGGGATCATCGTGTTTTTAAAAAGAATGTTGACAGTGTTCTTCGCCCGCGTCAGCCCCGACTCAAGCGTGGCGAAGCCCAGGTGCATGATGAAGACCAGCGCGGTGGCGATCATCATCCACAGGTTGTTGACGGTGAACATCTCAATGGAAACGGCCGCTTCCTCGCCCGCCGCGGCGGCAGCTTCGAGTCCGGCCGCAACCGCGTCCCCCGCCGTGTCCACCGGCTGCGTCTGCGGCATCCCCGGCGCATCCTGACCCCACGCAAGCTGTGCCGCCGACAGACACAGCAGTGCTGTCATCAGTACAAGCGGGGTAAATCGCATCCATCCTGGTTTCATAAGACCAATCTCCTGGCATCAAGTTGGAGGGCTGAATCTCGCGGCCAAGCCGCACAACCAATCGCCGCCGCCCCACGAGGCAACCGGCACGCACAGCCCTCCCCCTAGACAACTTTGGTGCCATCCCCCATGCCACCCCTCGCACGCACACCCCATAACCAACACGAATTCCTATCGTTACAACAATGTCAATATTCACCCCAGGCTCCACACGCTGCGCGCACAAATCAGGCACACCCACCAACCCCTGCCCAATTTCGTCGCACCACCACCCCCTAAAGCCCGGAGACAGCCGTCCCGGAGGTACGCCTTCTCAGGCGCGCCCCGCTGCCACGCCGGCCAACTTCCCCACCCGCCAACCATCAACTCCGGTGGCGACCGCGCGGCTGGATTGGTAGGATGGGCGCAACTGCGGAGGGGGTTTGGGACGAGACGAGAAATGGCTCGCACGGCTTGTGAAACGTCGCGTTCGCGACATCGCAGGCGTGCCGACGCCACCGGGAGCAGTATCCAGCGGGGGGAACATCATCCGGGGGCGGGGCGGTTTGGTCCCGGCATACGACAATCGTCCATCTCAGCCATCGAAAGCAGTGTCATGAAGCAGCGTTCTTCCCACGCGGTACGTCACATTCTGTCGGGACTCGTTCTGCTGGCGCTGGGCGTCCACGGTGTCTACTCCCAGGATGAGGATGCCACCCCGCCGCCTGTCGCTCCGCCCGCTCCGGTGCTGCGCGGCGAGCCGCAGGAAGCCGTTCCCGCGCCCAAGCTGGAACTCGATCTGGAACAGTTGCTCACCGACCGCACGGTTACCGGGACCGCCGTCGAAGACCCCGTCTGGATCTTCACGCAGGATGCGGAAACGCAGTACGTGCAGTTGCCGTTTCGCCTCACGCCCGGCGAGGAAGTCACGGAACTGACGCACACGACCGTCAATTTCAGAGGCGGACGTTTCATCGCCTGGCGCGTGCCGGTGCCGGGTCAGCCGGGCAACACCGGGCTGATCTCCCCGCGCAATCTCAACCAGCCAAATAATCGCCCGGTCGGCCGACCGCAGCCCCGCCCCACCCCACCTGGCCGACTGCCCGGCAACCCCGGCTTCCCCAGCCCGCTGCCGCCTCGCGGTGTTCAGTTGCCGATCCCCGGCAGCGTGCAAAGCGTCGAAGCCACGATGCAGTTCCAGGATTTCGGTCCGGGCCCGGGCTTCGGCCCCGCCGGTCGCGTTCCCGGACAGGCCGACAGCAACATCGACACGTCGCGGTTGCCCGGCGATGCTCCGCGACTGGCGCGACGTTTTGAGATCGAGCCCGACGGCACGCTCCGCTGGAAAATCGAGCGCGGCCTGCCCGGCGCGGAGGCCGACCCCAGCCGCAGCCTCTACGCCTTCAAGGCTGATCCGCGACTGGTGGCGCAGTACCGCCCGACCAACCCGCGCATCACCCGCAACCCCAACGAGACGCCACAGGATTTCGCCGCCCGCCGACGTCAGGAACAGGAAGCCTTCCGCGAAGCGAGCCTCCAGTTCCGCGATCTGCAGGAACAGGTGACCAACCTGCCCGAAGAGTTCGAGGTCAGTGGCGTCGACACGGTGTGGGCGGTGCTGGAAGTGCGCCGCTCCGTGCCGGAGATCGGTGTCAACATGGAGGACGGCGCGTGGTCGATTTCCATGCGGCACCTCGAGTCGGTGCGCACGCTGGCGCAAACGGCGCGTGGCGGGCGAATCGAAACCGCCACCGTGCGCGACCTGCAGGAACTGGCGCGCACCGGCCACACCTACAACCTCCGTATTCTCGCGATGGCATTGGGCAAATCCGGCGCATTGAGCGGCGTGCAGCCGAACGATCAACTCTCGCGCGTCATCATGGAAGTGATTCGCGGCCCCAACCGTCAGGGCGCTGAAGCGATGATCGAGCAGATCGCGCTGACGTTGCCGCCCACGCAGGGCACGGCCGCGTTACTCACCGAAGCAGCGCCCCTGATGACGCCGCGCCTGAAGCTGCTTTCTCTGCGCAGCATGCTGCACATGAACACGCAGGACCCCGCGGCGGCGCGACAGGCGGCGGTGGCCATCACCGGCGCGCTGCGCGACCCGCAGGGCGCATCACCTGCCGAGGTCCTGACGGTGGCGCTGGAAATTGCCAACAAGATGCCCGAACACAACCAGTCGCTGTTCGTCAGTGCCATCCAGTTCGAACAACTGGTGGATGAACGCCTCGACCAGGCCATCGCCGCCGTGATTGGTGAAGCGGGAATCGACCCGCTCGCGGCACGATGGCTCGACTTCAAACTGCTCGGCGCAACCGATGTGCGACTGGCGGAACGCACGCTCGAACTGCTCGCACAGGCGAAGCTCGACAACCCCAGCAAGACGGCAACCGGAACATCCGATCCGGCGAATGCGGCGGACGAAGCATCGGATGCCCCGAACGACATCCACGTACGGCTGGGGGCGCGCATCCTCGTCGAGTCGATCAACCACAGCCTCTTCCGCGCGATCCAGCACGGCGAGCAGCGGCTGCGGGCGCTGGCGTGGGATTCGCTCAAGGCATTCACCTTCTCCCCCGACGTCGCCGAGGCGCAGCGCACCGCCACGCTTGAACGACGCGCGGCTGAACAGGCACGTGTCGCAGGCAACAACGGATTCGGCCCCGGCGCCACCCCCGGCCGCCCCGTGCCGCGCCCCATCAACCGCAACACGAATCAACCGCAGCCGTTCGATCTGTATCGCACGCTCGTCGATGCCGCGCTGACGCAGCCGACCCTTCCGCCGCAGGTGGTGGCGTTTCTCGGCAGCGAAGGCCCCTCGCAGCGTGCGGCCGACCAGTTGGCGCGGCTGGTGCTGCACGGCGATGCCGAAACGCAGGGCCTCGCCGCCGGAGCGTTGCGCCAGTCACAGCAGCCGATCGATCAATCGCTGATGGCGATGGATCTGAAGCAGCGGCACACGTTCGCGCTGAACGTCTACCGCCAGTTGCTCGGGCATGAACCGCTGGTGGCGGGTCTGATGCTCGACCCTTCGCCGCAGAGCCCCAGCGTGCGGTGGTTTGGACGGGAACTGGCGACCGGCGGGCCGCCCGATCCCAGCCAGTGGTTCCAGGCGTACCAGGGTGAGCAGCCGCTGCTGCAGTTGGCGGGCGTGAACAACGAGGATCTGTCGGCCGGGGCCATCGCGGCGCTGGTCGGCTCGGTCGGCGGCGACGATGAAGCCGCCCGCCACTTCATCGAAACGGTCAACAACCTGCCCGACCGCAGCCCCGCAAGCATCGCGCTGGCGTGGTCGCAGGTGCGCGGTGAGATCTTCAAGGATCGCCTGCGAAAGACTGCGGGCAAGTACCGCCTGGTGATGAACGTTTACGGTGAACCCGCCGAGGCCACAACACCCGGCGGTCGCCCCAACACCGTGCCCGGCACGCCCGGCCCCGCACGGCCCGGCGCGTTCCCCGGTGGACCCGGACCCAACGGCCGGCCCGATCCCTTCGGCCCCGCCCCCTATAACCCCGGCGGCCCCGTTGTGCCGCCCGGCGCGGTACCGCCCCGCCTCAACGGCAACAGACCCGGCGGGTTCAACGGCGCGCCCAACAACCAGACCTCCAAGCCGCCCGTCGAAGGTGAGCCGCAGCAGGTCATCGCGCTGGGCAATGTGACGTTCGTGGTTGAGGATGATCAGATTCGCTTTGAGGATCTGGACATCACGCTGCAGGTCCCCGAATCGCATCTGGCGATCGTCTTCGCCTCACTCTCCGAGTTGAAGCTGCTGCCGATCAGCGAACTGGCGACGCTGCCGCTGGAGGACGTCACGCAGCCGCTGCAGATGACACCCCGGGCGGAGCAATCCTGGAGCGGGTGGGTTGCCCTGCCGGACAACCGGTTCGTGGAACTGGTGATGACGCCGGTGCAATGAGACGCGACGGAGCCTCGCCGCCGACGCAAGAGCGTGATGGTCGCCCCACCGATTTCCCACGGCGGGGTCGATGCGGCTAAGATCACGCCCTGACGTTGATCATTGGATTGGTTTCGCAACGCTCCCTGAACGGTTGGCATGAACTTTCTGCTTGAGACGTTACGGCTGGGGTTCACAAACCTGCGCCTGCACAAGCTGCGCTCGCTGCTGACGGCGATGGGCATCATCTTCGGCGTGGCGGCGGTCATCTGGATGGTCGCCATCGGCGAAGGCAACAAGCA
>CAZEFM010000034.1:35312-37916 GCA_964511575.1 uncultured Phycisphaeraceae bacterium
CCGCTTACCACGGCACAGTCGCGGTTCGGCGACACGATCGTACGGCGAAGCGCCGGATCGATGGAACGCGAACAGGTTGAACTGTACGAGGTGTACGTCAACGCCGGCACCCCTGACGATGTGGTCGACGTGGCTGAACAGGTTAAACTCGTCATCGACGCCGCCCACGCCAAGGATGGCGATGTGAGCATCATCGTGCCGTTGGAACTGCTGCATCAACGGCAGCGGGCGCTTCGCATGTTCAACACGCTGATGATCTTCATCGCGGCGATCAGTCTGCTGGTGGGTGGCATCGGCATCATGAACATCATGCTCGCATCGGTGACCGAACGCACACGTGAGATCGGCATTCGACGGGCACTCGGCGCAACGCGAAAACACATCGCGGCACAGTTTCTCGTCGAGACGACGATCCTGTCATCGGCGGGCGGACTCGTGGGTGTGGCGCTGGGGCTGATTGGCGTGCCGCTGCTCGCGATGCTGCCCAAGCTGGATGAAAACGCCTTCAGCGACATGGGCACGCCCATCCCCACCGATTGGTCGATCATCGCCGGCTTCGTCGTCGCCACCGGCGTCGGCATCATCTTCGGCTTCTATCCCGCCGTGCAAGCCGCGAAACAGGACCCGATCGTCGCACTGCGGCACGATTGAGGTTCAACCACGGATAGCACGGATGACATGGATGTAAGGCAGGAAGAGACCGCGGATAACGCGGATGGGCGCGGATAATGCCTGATGAGCGTCTGGGTGCTTACCACCCGTCCACCGCGAACGCGAAAAAGTTCATACGCTTGGCAAATCATCCGCCATCGCAAGCGCTATCCGCGCCCATCCGCGTCATCCGCGTCATCCGCGGTTCATACAGGTTCATTCATCCGTGTCATCCGTGCTATCTGTGGTCAACACCCCCTCATCCGCGTCACCGGCCGCTAAGCGTGAGTTTGATCTGCTGGCGGGCGCCGTCGCGAATGATGGTGAGGGTGACTTCGTCGCCAGGGCTGGCGCGGTGGAGCATGGCTGAGAGTTGTTCGACGTTGCCGATCGCGGTGTCGTTCCACTGAACGATGACATCACCGGCCTGCAGTCCGGCCGATTTGGCGGGATCGGCGATGACATCGCCCACACCCGCGCCGTCCACGCCCTGCGCGGTGGCATAGTCGGGCATGATTCCCAACCGGGCGCGACCGCCTTGGTCGGCGATGCGTGCCTGCTCCTCGGGCGAGGCCGCAGCGTGTGGGTCGGTGTGCTGCATCGTGGTGCCGCCGCCCTCCCGACCGATGTACGCCACCGCGGGAATCTGCGTGACCAGCGCTTCCAGAACGCCATCGATCAGGCGAACCGCACGCACCAGATCGGGATAGTTCACCTTGTCAGCCGTGTCGCTGGGCATGTGATAGTCGGGGTGAAACCCGCTGAAAAAATGCAACGCGGGAATCTGTCGGCGAATGAAGTGCGCGTGATCCGAGTTGCCCGGCAACGCAGGCTGCGTCGTCAGGTTGAAACCCACCTCTTTGTTTGTTTGCGTCACGAGCGTTTCGAAGCTGTCGCCCGTACCAACGCCCAGCACGTAAAACTTGTTGTCGCTGACGCGGCCAACCATGTCCATGTTGAGCATCGCAACGATCTGATCCTGACGAATGCCCATGTCATCAAGGTTCTTCACCAGGTAATCCGAGCCCAGCAGCCCGCGCTCCTCAGCGGCGAAGAAGGCGAAGACGATGGTGCGACGCGGTGTCTGCGGCGAAGCCTGATATCGCTCGGCGAAACGTTTGGCCAGGACGAGCACGGCCGCGGTTCCCGATGCGTTGTCATCCGCACCGTGATGAATTTCGTGCGTGCCGGAACGACTGCCCACCGCTCCGTAGCCCACGTGGTCATAGTGTGCACCGACAAACACAACCTGATCCGTAAGGTCGCCGTGACCGCGCAGGATGCCGGCAACGTTGTCGGTCGTCGCATGCTTGGAAGCGATTTCCACTTCCCCTGCAACGGTGAGGTTGTCCAGCGCATCAAGAACCGCACCCTCATCGGCCGCCCGTTGCCACTCGTTCAACGTGGCGTCAACATCGCGACCCGCTTTGGCGAGCATCTCCCGCAAAAGCGATGCGCTGATGTGATAAACGGGAATCGTCGTTCGACCGACGTTGGCGGTATTGGCGGCGTTGCGCAGCGAACCCGAAAGCTCGCGCGCGGGCGGATCGACAATCAACATGGCCGTGGCGCCACGATCCGCGGCGAGGCGGGCCTTCTCCTCAAACCGCGCCGCATCGCTCCAGCGCCCTTCCCGCTTCGTCCATTTGCTGCGCCCCTGCCCGGTCATCGGTTCGTATCGAAACGCGATCGCCACCTTGCCTTGCAGGTCATCGCCGACGTCGGCAAAGCTGTCGTACTGGCGCTCCTTGCTGACGACGCCGTACCCCACGAAGACGGGTTGCCCCGAAAACGAACCGTTGGCGGAAAAACCCATCGCTTCGAAGTGTTCACCCGCAACCGCCTGCGTGAGGTTCGGATTGCCCGTGCCAAACGCCAGCGTTTGTGTCGGCGCGTAGATGCCCAGCGCGACATCGAACGATTGCGTGTACGCATCGCCGAACGCGGGCTGCA
>CAZEFM010000035.1:0-35329 GCA_964511575.1 uncultured Phycisphaeraceae bacterium
GAGGAGTTCGGGCCTCGTCGGATCGTCGACACGCCGATCAGCGAGACGGGGTTTTCGGGGCTGGGGATTGGCGCGGCGATGTACGGGCTGCGGCCGATCATCGAGTTCATGAGCTGGTCGTTCTCGCTGGTGGCGGCGGACCAGATCATCAACAACGCGCCGAAGATGCTGTACATGTCCGGCGGGCAGTTCAACATCCCCATCGTCTTTCGCGGCAACAACGGCGCGGGCGGGCAGCTTGGCTCGACCCACTCCTGGGCGGTCGAGGCGATCTACGGCGTGGTGCCGGGCCTGAAAATGGCGATCCCCTCCACCCCGCGCGACGCCAAGGGGCTACTCAAGACGGCGATCCGCGATGACGATCCGGTCTTCTTCCTGGAAAGCGAGCGCATGCTGGGCATGGGCGCACGGGGCGACCGCGACTTTTCGCGCTACCTCGCCGATGGCGCCTGGGCGCCGCCCACCGTGGAAGAGGACGATGATTTTCTCATCCCCTTCGGGCAGGCGAACATCGTCAAGGAAGGCACGGACTGCACGATCGTGGCGTTCGGCCGACCGGTGCACTTCGCGCTGGAAGCGGCGGAGCAACTGGAGAAGGAAGGCATCAACTGCGAGGTGATCGACCCGCGGACGGTGCGGCCGCTGGACATCGACACGATCGTCGAAAGCGTGCGCAAGACCAATTACTGCGTGGTGGTCGACCAGAGCTGGCCGTTCGCCTCGGTGGCGAGCGAAGTGGCGGCACAGGTGTACGAACGGGCGATGGATGATCTGGACAATCAGGTGATCCGCGTGAACAACGACGATGTGCCCGCCCCGTACGCGCGTCACCTGGAGCAGGAAATGCTGCCCAACGCGCGCAAGATCATCGAAGCCGTCCGCGCGGTGACGTACAACGCGTGAGTCGGGCGAAACGTTTGATGAACGGGACCAACGATGGTGCGTATTTTCCGCTTATTATGACGGCAAGGCGCTGATGCCCGAGGAATCGCTCTGCCGCAGCATCGGCGCATCAAGGTCACGATTCAAGAGGCTGTTGAAGTTCCCGTTGAACAGGGAGGCCGTATTCGTTTCTGAAAGCTGCCGCCGAGGCGGGGTTGGACGGGCCCGCCGACTGGGCATCACGGTTCCATGCTCACCTATAAAACATAAGTTCTGTTCCACATCCACTTCACACAGGCTGGGTTTTGTGCACTGCTGCGTCAACCGATGGATTGATGTGGCTTTTCTCAACTCTTTTATAGCCGTACACTTGCACCATGGTTGCTCGTGCGCGTTTCAGGTTGGCTCGGATGTTTGGCCGGCTGGGGTTTCCCAGTGACTGGTTTTTGATCCCGTTGGCGGCGATCATCGGCACGGTGGGCGGGCTGGTGGCGCTGGGGTTCAACTGGATGGTGCACACCAGCGAGCTGTTTTTTCAGGGCATTTCCGAGCGTCAGCACACGCTGTTCTGGGGGCAGGAATATGTGATGCTCATCGTGCTGCCGGCCGTGGGCGGGTTGTGTGTGGGGTTGATCAGCCATTGGGCGCGGGGCAAGACGGGCGGGCACGGCATCCCGGATGTGGTCGAGTCGCTGGCGCGCCGTCGAGGCGTGATGGCGAAGCGTGGCGGGGTGTTCAAGGCGATCACGGCGTCGCTGACCATCGGGTCGGGCGGATCGGCGGGAGTGGAGGGGCCGATCATTCAGATCGGCTCGGTGCTCGGGTCGGCGGCAGGACAGTTTCTGCGTGTCGGCAGAGAGCACATGCACACGCTGGTGGGCTGCGGCGCGGCAGGCGGGTTGGCGGGGATCTTCAACGCGCCGATCGCGGGCGTGCTGTTCGTGCTGGAAGTCGTGCTGCGCGACTTTTCACTTAAGACGTTCATCCCGATCGTGATCGCCAGCGTGTTCGGCACGGCGATCAGCCGGGAACTGCTGGGCGACAACGCGGTGTTCAGCGTGCCGGCGGAATTGCAGTCGCTGGAGTTCGCGCTGAGCGATCTGGGGTTCTTCATTGTGCTGGGGGTGATGTGCGGGCTGGTGGGGGTGTTTTTCACGCGGTCGATGATTGCGGCCGAGGGGTTCTGGAGCCGACTGTCGCTGCATCGCATTCTTCGACCGGCGGCGGGTGGTGTGGCGCTGGGGCTTTTGGGGGTGACGTATCTGACGTTCTTCGGGCATCCGGTGCCGGGCTACCACCCGCCGGCGTTCTACTCCAACGGGTATGGTGTCATCGAGTGGCTGTTCCGCTCGGACAGCTACACGACCAGTGCCGCGATGGGGCAGACGATGTTCCATGCGACGACGACGCTGCTGCTGGCGACGATGTTCTTCAAGATCGTCGGCACGAGCATGACGCTGGGTTCGGGCGGTTCGGGCGGGATCCTCGCGCCCAGCCTTTTCATGGGCGCGACGCTGGGCGGAGCGCTGGGCAGCTTTCTCGCGGCGATGGGGTGGGCGGCGGATGTGCAGCCCGCCAGTTATGCGCTGGCGGGCATGGCCGGGGTGCTCGCGGGGACGGTGCACTGCCCGCTGACAGCGTTTTTGCTGGTGTTTGAACTCACCGGTCAGCCGAAGGTGATTCTGCCGGTCATGCTGGTGGCGATTCTCGCGACGCTCGTGGCGCAGATGCTCTACCCCGAGACGGTCTACACGTTCTGGCTGCGACGCATGGGCATTCGCGTGGGCAGCCATTCGGACACGACGGTACTGCGTCGGCTGGAGGTGTCGCATGTGACGCTGTCGCCCGCGGCGATTGTGCAGCCGGACGATCCGTGCTCACGGCTGCTGAAGCTGGCGGAGGATTTCGATGTGCACGATTACGTCGTGTGCGACGAGGATGACCGCTACCTGGGCATGGTGGTGGGGGAGGACCTGCGCACGACGCTGCTGCAGCGTGAGGCGGTGCCGCTGCTCATCGTGGGTGAACTGATGCACACCGATCTGCCGACGGTTCGGCGGGATCAGACGCTGGACGTGGTGCTGGACCTGTTCGCGAAACATGATGTGGCATCGCTGCCGGTGGTGGACGATTCGCATCGTGTGTTGGGCATGATCACGCGTTCACGGCTGCTGCAGCGGTATCAGATGGCGCTGGGTGAGCCGGACGCGGCATTTCAGTTGAAGCAACGTTGAGTGGATCGCGGCATGAATGGCATTGCGGTTAGACTTGGCGTTATGACGAACCGTCGTTACCGCTTCACGCATGCTCAGCGTCTGCACGGGTCGCGTGCGTTTTCAGCGGTGTATGGTGCGCGGGCTCGGAAGGTGGTGGGGCCGTTGGTTGTGCATGGTCTGCCGAACGATCTGCCGTACGCGCGACTGGGTTTGAGCGTGCCGCGGAAGGTGGGCACCGCGGTGAAGCGCAACCGGGTGAAACGTCTGATTCGCGAGGCGTTTCGGCTGTTGCAGCACGAGTTGCCGACGGGGTACGACTTTGTCGTTGCGGTGCGGCCTCATGAGGTGGCGGAACTTGCGGACTATCAGCGCATGATCAGCGGCGCGATGCAGAGCCTTGACCGGGAATGGCAGCGTCGGCGACGGAGGCAGGCCGATGCGTCGCGCGGTGAAAAGGATGGATGAAGCGGTTTATGCCTGAACGAGCGCATCGGGTGTCGTTGCGACGTTGGAGTCGGTGACGGACGACTTGGAGGCGCTATTGATGAGTGAAGCGAGGGTCGCGTTGCCTGCGGCTTCGCATTGGGCGGCGGTGAGCGACTCGAGCAACCGCCACTCGGGTCGGTTCGATCGCCGATCCGTCGCATCGCCTGCGAACTCTGCCGAGAGCGACACCAAGCGGGCGATGGGAATCTCATCGGGTGGCAGCGCGAGACAGAAGCTCGGCGGCTCGTCCAGATCGTGTCGCACGACGTTGAGCAGGCCTTTGTCCCGCAGACGTTCGGTCATCTGCATGACGGTGCGGATGGGCAGGTTCAGATCCTGCGCGAGTGTCTGATTGTCGATGGTTTTGCCTTTGGCGAAGCATCGGCCGATGCGCGCCATGATCGGGATCATGAGCCGGGCATCGGTGATGAGTTGCAGTTCCTGTCGGTCTTCCTCCTGTCGCAGTTGGTAGCTCTTGAGCGTCTGCATGGTGTAGGAGAGCTCGAGGCCGAACAGGACGATCATCCAGGTGATGTAGATCCAGAAGAGGAAGAGCGGGACGAGTCCGAGTGAGCCATAGATGGTGGTGAAGCTGACGTTGGCGGCGTAATACTTGAAGCCGAACTTGCCTGCTTCATAGAGGAGCGCGGCGAGGAAGCTTCCCACCAGTGCCGGCCGAAGCGACACGCGTGCGTTGGGCATGAGCGTGTAGAGCAGGAACAGGAGCATCCAGCTGGCGGCGAGCGGTGTGAAGGCGGTGAGCCAACTCAGCAGCGACCCGACGACGGGGATCTGGGCGACCATCGCCACGAGCTGCGCGCCGAGGTAGAGACTGACGAAGATGAGCACGGGTCCGAGCGTCAGCGTCGCCCAGTAGATGGGGATGCGGTAGTACCACGGTCGACCGGTGGGGCTGTTGTAGACGGTGTTGAAGCACTGCTCGACGGTGACGGCCATGGCGAGCGCGGCCCAGATGAGAACGACGATGCCCACGCCACCAACGCCCTTGCCGCTCACTTCGTAGGCGGTGTTGGTGAAGTTGACGATCGCCTCCTGCACGCGCACGGCTTCCTCGGCGGGCATCTGAAGCGCTGCGAGGATATGGCCCTGCAGGAAGTCGGTGGCGGTCGCCTGATCGTAGACGGCACGGAGCACGATGAGGCTCAGGACCGCGAGGGGGACAAGGCTGAAGATGGTGCGGTAGGTGAGGGCGGCGGCCATCTGCCCGGCACGGTCCCGCCGCATGACCCGCGCGCAGTGCCGTACGAGGTCGGCGGTGTACCGCGCGTACCACTGCGCCCGGGTCAGTTCGCTCACCGGCTGCGTCAGCAACCGTTCCACCGCCCGCAGTTTTTGTCGGATGAAGGTCATGTATTTTCAATTATCGGCGTGTTGGGGCGGTCGGCCAAACGACTGCCCCGGTTTGCCAGGTAACAGCCTTATCATACAATTATCTGTGAATTGTACGATTGGAGATGAGCCATGGTGCGGGTTGCCGATATTCATCCACTGACGCATTTCCTTCGCGATCACAAGGCGCATCTGGAGCGTCTGCGCGCCAGCGGCCGCCCCGAAGTGTTGACGGTGAATGGGCAGGCACGTGTGGTCGTGCAGGATGCGGAGGCCTATCAGCGGCTGGTTGAGCAGGTGGAGCAACTTGAAACCGAACGCGTCCTGCGGGAGCGTCTGGCGTCGCTTGAGAACGGCGAGGCCGGCGTGTCGGTGGAACAGGTGCTGGCGGATATTCGCCAACGGCTGGGGTTTACCGGGGGTTGAGCGGGGTTGAAGTACCGGGTGGTCTTTCGACGTGACGCGCGTGAGGAAGCGCTTGCCGCTGCCGTGTGGATTCGAGACGCAGGGCCAGTGCGGAAGCGGCGGTGCGCTGGTACGAGGGCCTGGAAGCGGCGCTCGCTTCGCGTTCGGAGATGCCGAAAAGCTGCGCCTTTGCTCGAGAGAACGATCGTTTCGCGGGAAGTGAACTGCGGCAACTCGTCTACAAGTCGCATCGATTGATCTTTACCGTTCGCGAGCGCGACGTTCATATTCTTCATGTTCGACACGTGCGCAGAACAATCTCGAGGCGCTTTGATGGTTCGATTGGGTTGTTACGGCGCGTCGTAGCCGAAGCCGCCGAGGGGGTGACATCGGCCGATGCGTTTGATGTCGCGCCAGGTGCCGCGCAGGGGGCCGTATTTGCGGATGGCCTGGATCATGTATTCGCTGCAGGTGGGCTGGAAGCGGCAGTGTCCGCCGAGGAACGGGCCGAGCGTTCCGCGGTAGATCCAGACCATGGCGATGAGCAGCCGGGCGATCATGCGGCCATTATAGCGCGTCGCGTCACGAAGCCGATACGCCGCATGTCGTCGCGATGCGATCGATCAGGGCGTGGTGCAGCCGCATGGTGACGGGCCCGGGTGCGGCGGGCAGCGGTTGGCCGTTCACGTGTGAGACGGCGGCGATATGGGTGGTTGTTCCGGTGAGGAAGGCTTCATCGGCGTTGAGCAGCGCATCGACGCTGAAACCCTCCTCGCGGAGGCGAATGCCCATCGCCACCGCCATTTCGATGACGACCGCGCGGGTGACGCCGGGCAGGATGAATTCACCGGTCGGATGGGTCCACAGCACGCCGTCGCGAACGATGAAGATGTTGGTGGCGGTCGCTTCGGTGATGACGCCATCGCGGTCGTAGACGGCATCGTCCGCGCCGCGCTGCTGAGCTTCCTGCGTGCTCAGGACGTTGTCCAGCAGCATGAGCGATTTGATGTTGCACCGTCGCCAACGGCGATCGGGCGTGGTGATGAGCGTGCGCGTGGTGAGGTTGCGCAGCATTGGCAGCGGTTGGGCGGGCCAGTTCATCACGAGGAACGTCGGCGTCGCCTTGCGCGGGATGGCGCGATAGCGTTTGGCGGAACCACGGGTGATCTGCCAGTACACGGCAGAGTCGGGTTGCTGGTTGCGGCGAAGCAGTTCCGCGCTGATCGCTTCCAGTTCTGCGGTGCCGGGTTCGAGCAGGTGAATCGCCCGCAGGCTGTCGCTCAAGCGCGTCAGGTGGCGGTGCAGTTCGAACGGTTTGCCGCCGTAGTAACGCACCACTTCATAGACGCCGTCGGCGAACATCATGCCGCGGTCTTCGATGTCGACCACCGCCTGCTCGCGCGGGACGAACGAGCCGTTGAGGTAGACGAATGTGCGCGGTGGCTGCTGAGTGTTCACGCGGCGTATCTCGGGTGCGGCATCGAAGCGTGGTTGCGTCGGAACGCGCAAGTTGCGGGTCAGCGCGGGGGCGTCTGCGACAGTTGGTTGAACGTCTGCTGCAGTTCGGTGGCGGCGATGAGCGACAGCGCGGTGGCGGCGACCTGCAGGCGATTGTCGTCCATGGCCTGACGCACACCGCCGATCGCATCGCGTCGCGATGGCACGTAGAAGCACGAGGGTTCATCGAACATGAGTTGCGCGATGAACCGTCCGGCGAGACTGCTGCGCAGCACCCAGGCGGATCGCTCGGCCGGGGGAACAATGTCCGGGTCGGCGATGCAGCGTGCCAGGAACGTGAGCACCTCGGCGGTGCGCCAGTCGGGCGCGGGGGCGGTTCCACCGGGAACGGACAGTTGCTCGGAGAAGTCGAACCCGCCGAGCACATCATCGGGTGTGATGGGCGTGGTCGAGGTGACCTGCCGTTCAAACATGATTTTCGCCAGTGCCTGGATGATGGCGATGCGGTCTTCGCGCGTGGGGGCATCGGGCGGCGTGACGACGCCCTCGAGCCCCCGGAGCTTGCCTTCGCCGATCATGAGCCAGGGGAGGGCGGACGTTGCCTGATCCTCGGCGACCATGCGCCACGCCGCCGCCTGCGCCAATCCCGTCACTTCGCCGACGGTTGCGTCGCGGGTCTGTTCGAAGAGCGTTGCCATGGCGGCGAACATGAGGCCCTGCGCGGCGGTGTTGAGCGTGCGGGCGTCGGCTGCGGGGGACAGGCGGAAGGTGCCATCGTCGTTCTGCAGCCGCATCAGCCGTGCCGCCAGCCGATCGCGCAACTGCTTGCGGTCGGCGAGGTGCGGCGATTCGATGATCGTCATCATGAGCAGCGCGGTGCTGTGCGGTGTCACGTTGAGTTGTGCGCGGACCACGGCCTGTTCGAGCTGGTGGGTTGCTGTGCGGCTGGCTTCCACGGCGTTACGGTAAGCGGGGCTGTTGGGCTCAAGAGTGGACAGGAGGCGCACACGGCGCGCCAGGGCGTAGGACGTCAGCGCCAGCTCTTCGGTGGACGCGGTTTCGGGTTCGTGATGGCCGGTGGTGGGCAGGAAGGTGCCTCGCATCGGCGGGCGATCGGCTTCACCTGCGATGGCGGGGCCGGTCTCGCCCAGACGCCGCGCCAGGTTGGCGGCAAGTCGTTCAGCCATCGCATCGAGGGTGGGTACATCAAAGTCGTCCGGTCGGATCAGCACGTTGCCACGGGTGAGCACCTGGGGCGGCTGGTCGAGGCCGGGACGCACGAGATGGAGCACGCGAAAACGGGACAGGGCGGGGCCGCGCGGCTGACCAATTGTTTTGGCGTCGTCGGGGGTGAGCTGCGCCTGGGAGAGGAGCTGCAGAATCTGGCCGTGCGGCGTCACGTTTGAGGCGAGCGCCGAGGCAGGCCACACCACACCCGCCACGGGCACATCGGGCAGGCTCATCACCAGCCCGTGGTAGCCGCTTGCGAACATTTGGAGGGCCGCATCGGGATCGTTCAACGGCACCTTCACCGGCTCGGCGACCAGCGCGATCTGTATATCCACCAGCAGCCCCTGGAGCGTGCGGCGAAAGATCTCCTGATGCTCCGCTTCCCGGCCGGCCTGCCGGGCACGCAGCAGCGACGCCTCGGCACGATCGTGGACCTGCTGCAGAGCGCGGGATGTGGCGTTCCGCGCCAGTTCGATCAGGTCGACGGCATCGTCGGTTCGTGGCACCTCCGGGCCATAGACATCGCCGATGCCCATCGTCTGCTCGCCCGCCCAACGGAGGGTGATGCGCATGCCTTCGACGCCGCTGACGTTCAGCCGGGGCAGGGCGTTGGCGGCCTCGGCATTCGGCTGCGGAACGGCTCCCTCGCGGACCCATTCTTCGATGAGGCTGTGGACGCGCAGGGCGTGGGAGCGGTCGACGCGCGGGGCGGTGAGAGTGGGGGCCTCGTTCTGGGCGAGGAGGTGGGGCGGCGTTGCCAGCAGCGTGGCTGCAACGAGCAGTGCCAGCATGATGCCCGCACGCCACGAGCGGGGCGTCGGGGTGTTGCGTAAAGTCAACGTCGGGCACGGGTTATCGTGGACCCATAACTTCACTTGCATCTGCAACCTCTTTGCTATAATGGGCTTATCAGCCCGCGCGGCGCGAGCATCTCTCGGTGGTACGCGTCTTGTTCCCTTCCGGGTCGGAGGCGGCAAACCAGTTCAGGAGTGAAAAGATGTTGACCTTCTTCGACCTGGCCAAGCACGAGCGACGACGGCGAATCCTTCTGCTGACGGTGCTCACCTTTGCCGCCCTGTGCTGACTCCAGACTGGCGCGTTGCGTGAGGCGTTGCCGACGAACGCGCCCGGCCGCAGCCTGCCGCCGATCGGCCATCATCTTACCCGCTTCTCGATAAGCCACCACCCCCATTTCCTGTTTGGCGGGATTGAAACGTTTGAACGGATTATTGAGCGTGACCTGGCGAGTGCGTCGCCGGGCTTTCGCGTGTTGAATTCACGGGGGCGGGGTCTGCGTCTACACTAGCGGGCATGCGAACGATTCAGATTAAGGATGTGACCATTGGTCCCGGGGCTCCGCTGGCGGTGATTGCGGGGCCTTGTGTGATTGAGTCGGAGGACCTGTGCCTGACGATCGGGGAGCAGGTGCGTGACCGGTGTGCGGCTTTGGGGCTGGGATACATTTTCAAAGCGAGTTTCGACAAGGCGAACCGGTCGTCGATTCGCAGTGCCCGTGGGCCGGGACTGGCGGAGGGGCTTGCGACGCTGGAGCGGGTGGGTCGCAAGCTGGGGGTGCCGGTGACGACGGATGTGCACGAACCGGGTCAGGCGTCCGCGACCGGGCAGGCGGTTGATCTGCTGCAGGTGCCGGCATTCTTGTGTCGTCAGACGGATCTGCTGGTCGCGTGTGCGGCGACGGGCAAGCCGGTGAACGTGAAGAAAGGGCAGTTCCTGTCGCCGGGCGAGATGGCGAGCGTGGTACAGAAGCTGGAGGAGGGCGGGGCGGCCGATGCGGGGATCATGCTGACGGAGCGGGGCACGTTTTTCGGCTATCAGCGGCTGGTCAACGATTTCATCGGCGTGGCGGACATGATGGACCTGGGGTGGCCGGTCTGCTTCGATGTGACGCATTCGACGCAGCTTCCCGGCGCATCGCAGGCGGGGGAGGCGCGGATCACGGGTGGTCGGCCCGACCGCGCGCCGATGCTGGCGCGCTGTGCGGTTGCGAGCGGGGTGCAAGCGTTGTTTCTGGAGACGCATCCGGACCCGGCTGCGGGACGATCGGACGCGGCGACGATGCTGCCGCTGACGACGACACTGGAGCTTTTGGAAAAGCTCGTGCGGTTGCGGGAGGCCGTGGGGGATGTCAGGGGGTGAAGCCACGGACGGTGTCCGTGAGGTTTGGAAGAGAAAGCCACCTCGGGGATTTGAACCCCGGACCTATGCTTTACGAAAGCATTGCTCTACCGCTGAGCTAAGGTGGCATCACGGGGGGCACATCATCTTACATTGCGATCAGGCGCTGGCAAGTGGGCTGGTTCGCGCGATGCGGCGGGGGTTTGGCGACCGCGTCAGACCGTCTGGAGGACGCCCGCGCCGGGGGCGGGACGGGTGATGAAGGTGGTGGGGGCGGTGCCGGTGCGGGACTGGTACTGTTCGGCGATGGTTTGGGCGACGCGGTGGACGGCGTTGGTTCGAACGAGGCTGACGGTGCATCCGCCGAAGCCGCCTCCGGTCATGCGTGAGCCGTAGACGCCGCCGGTTTCCCCGATCGTTTGGGCGAGTTCCACCAAGAGGTCCAGTTCCGGGGTGCTCACCTCGAAGTCGTCGCGGAGGGAGGCGTGGCTGGCGAGCATCAGGCGGCCGGCTTCGGACCAGTCGCGGGCGGCGATGGCGTCGGCGGCGTCGAGGGTGCGGGCGATCTCAGTGATGACATGGCGTGCCCGCCGGTGGATGAGAGGGTCGAGCGATGCTCCATCGAGCTGCGGCATCGTTGCTTCCCGAAGCGAGGCCACTCCGAGGGCGGCGGCGGCCTGTTCGCACTGCATGCGCCGCTCGGCATAGGGGCTGAGCCCGCCCTCACCCCTGGCGAGTTCGTGCTGCACGTTGCTGTTGATGATCAGCACGGTCACGCCGGGGTCGGCCAGGGGGACGTAACGCGTTTCAAGCGAACGGCAGTCGAGCAGGAGCAGTTGGTCCGCCCGGCCGTGGATGCTGGCGTACTGATCCATGATGCCGCAGGGCGTGCCGGCGAAGATGTGCTCGGCCTTCTGACACAGCAGGGCTTTGTCGATGGTGCTCAGGACGCGGCCGGTCATCGCCTCGATGAGGGTGGCGGTGGCGACTTCGAGTGCGGCGCTGCTGGACAGGCCACCGCCGATCGGCACGTTGGAATCGATCACGGCGTCGAAGCCCGCCACCTGGATGTCGCGCTCCTGAAACCCTGCGATGACGCCACGCACGTAGTTGGTCCAGTGCGGGTCGGCGGGGGACAGCGGCGGGGTGAGGTCAAATGCCGCGCGGACATCGAGTTCCGCACTGTAAAGCGCGACACGGTCGGCAGTGTCGACGGCATGGTCGGCGGCGATGACGGCGTAGCGCTCGATCGCCATCGGCAGGACGAAGCCGTCGTTGTAATCCACATGCTCGCCGATGATGTTCACCCGTCCCGGCGCGGCGACGACCCATCGCGGCGGACGGTTGAACTGCCGTTGAAAGTCATCGGCGGCGTCCTGCGCCAAGGCCGTGAGAGGCTTGCCTGATCCGTCCATCGCATCGTGCATAAGCGCGTACTCATCGAAAGGTTCACCATCACCGTAGCAGATGATTTGAGGCATTTCGACCGATGCGCATGGATTGGTGGATCAGCCGTTGTAATGGGGAATGTCGAAGCGTGCCGCGTTTGGTTTTGTGTTCTTCCATCAAACATCGACCGCGGATCAGTCGGTGCTTCGTGTGGATGCCGTTGGAAGGAATAGGAGAATTCCGCAGGGTTTGGACGCGACATGTCCGTAGGGCGGAATCAGCCCGATGCCACCTGCGAATGCGGGGGGAGTCAACATATCGTACATCACGGTCAACACGCCGTTTAAGTGCCGCGGGCCCTCAACTCGGGCGCGGATCAGCACGGACGAAGGATCCAGGGGATCGAGGAGCGAGCGTCATGTCGAGATTGGATTGGAGCAGCCTCCCGGAGGATCGTGCGACCACGATGTTGAAGATTTATGAAGTGTTCGGTTGGCCTCCGGGATTGTTGGCGGTGCAGCGGCAATTGGTGGCGCGCACGCTTCGCCGCGTGAGGCAGAACTGGCGTCGCTGGCGGCACGGGCGGCGTCGCGCCGGGGCGGCGGAGTGGCTCAGCCGACACGTCCGGCGACACGGCATGCCCGCTCAGCTCATGCGCCGCGAAGAGGAGTGGCAAACGTGAAAATCAGCGAAGTCATGACACGCGACCTGGAGTATGTCGATGTGGACGATTCGCTACAGTCAGCGGCCCGGCTGATGCGGCGGCGGAACATCGGGTTCGTCCCCGTCGTCGAGCAGGCGACCGTCGTCGGACTGGTCACCGATCGCGATCTGGCGGTCCGGGCCGTGGCGGAGGGGATGAACCCGACGATCACGCGCGTGCAGGAGATCATGACGCCACGCATCTGGTTCATTCACGAGGACCGCGATGTGCGTGACGCGGCCCGGCTGATGCAGGAAAAGAAGGTGCGACGGCTGATCGTGCTGGATGCGGAGGACCGCCCCGTCGGCGTGATCACGCTGGGCGATCTGGCGGCACATGGGCACGAGCCGCAGGCGACCGAAGAAGCGTTGGAGCACATCTCCCAACCGGCGCACCCGGCGTATCCCTCGGAGTCGGAACTGAGTCGGGGGGAATCGTCGACGTAGTTACGTAGCTCGCCGTCCGACGCGCGTGTCGTAGATGCGTTGCTGAACGAAGGCGCTGAAGCGTGGCAGGGCGGTGGTGAGCGCAACGCCGAAGCGGGTGGGCGTGCTGGGCCACACCTCGGGGCGAGGCCGTCGCAGGCAGCGAACGATGCGACGGGCAACGTGCTCGGGGGTCTGCATGAATGCATCAGGGGTGTTGAGCGAGGGCGCACCGCCATCGTCGCGCGGGGGCGAGCAGTCGGCGACCACATCGAACAACTCGGTGCGCGTGCCGATCGGGTGGACGCTGGTGACATGGATATTGTCGCGTTGGACTTCGGCGCGCAGGGCTCCGGCGATCGAGTCCTGCGCGGCTTTGGTGGCGCCGTAGTAGCCGAACATCGGCATGGGGATCTCGCTCATTGCGCTGGCGCAGATGAGGATGTGTCCGCCGTGGGGTGCGGGGTTGCGACGCATGTGGTGGACAGCGTGCCTGATGCAGCGGACCGTGCCATAGAAGTTCGTTTCAAAGAGGTCGCGGATCTGCTCGTCGCTGGTTTCCACGACGGTGGAGAAGAGCGCGTAGCCCGCGTTGGCGAAGACGACATCGATGCGGCCGAAGCGGGCGGCCTCATCGAACAGCCGGGCGACATCGTCATCACGCCGGACATCGCAGTTGACGGTGAGTGTCGGCCGGCCGGTTGTTTCACGGATGGCGGCGGCGACGCGGTCGAGCTTGTCCATGCGCCGGGCGGCGAGAACGATGCGCATGCCCGCCTGAGCGCAGGCCAATGCGGTGGCGGCGCCGATGCCGGAGCTCGCGCCGGTGATGAGGATCGTGCGGTCGGTGAGGTTGCGTGGCATGGAGGGGAAGGGGTGGTGGTTGGTGGTGGATTGTGGCGTCTTTTCTCGTTGGGTGGTGCTGTTATACTCTCGGCCCATGGATGAAAAGCAACTAATCGAGCGGATCTGTGAGACGGCGTTGTTGCGCGGTGAGTTCACGTTGCGCAGCGGCCGCAAAAGCAAATATTACCTGGACAAGTACCTCTTCGAGACGGAGCCGGACATTCTCGCCGAACTGGGACGGCGGTTCGCGGCCCGTGTGGACGATTCGGTGACGCGGCTGGCGGGGGCGGAGCTGGGCGGTATCCCGCTGGTGGCGGCAGCGTCGATGGCGAGCGGCAAGCCCAGCGTGCTCATCCGCAACCAGAAAAAGGGCTACGGCACCGCCAAGCAGCTCGAAGGCAAGCTGGAAAAAGGCGATCGCATCGTGATCGTCGAAGACATCGCGACCACCGGCGGCCAGGTGCTCGAAGCGGCCAAGGTGCTGCAGGAGGCCGGGGCTGAGGTCGTGAAGATCATCGCGGTGATCGACCGACAGGAAGGCGCCCGCGAGAACATCGAAGGTGCCGGCTTCGCCTTCGAAGCGCTCTTCACCAAGGCCGATCTGGGCATCGACGAGTAAGCGGATGGCGACCCGGAGCAGCGTTCCCTGCTCACCAAACCGCCAAATCGCCAACTCACCAGATCACCCCTAATTTTCCGACCAAACCTGTTCAAACAACGTATGTCCGCTCGGTCGCAGTCCGACGCGGCTGTACGTTTCCTTGGCGGCGGTGTTGTTCTGTTCAACGTAAAGTCGCATGCCGACCACACCGGGCGTGG
The DNA here is from genome assembly GCA_964511575.1 of uncultured Phycisphaeraceae bacterium. Classification (GTDB taxonomy): domain Bacteria; phylum Planctomycetota; class Phycisphaerae; order Phycisphaerales; family Phycisphaeraceae; genus CALKHT01. Next base: position 14,346 of record CAZEFM010000035.1, read on the forward strand.
CGTGCGCCTGTTCGCGGATGTGCTGGAAGATGGCGGTGAATGCGCCGCGTCGCCGCGCATCCGGTCGAACGTAGACGCTTTGCAGCCACCAGAACGTGCCGGAGCGCCAGTCGCTCCATTCGTAGGTGATCATGGCCTGTCCGACGACTTCGCCATCGATGGTGGCGACGAAGTAGCGTCCGAGTTCGGGTGAGGTGAGCACGGCTTCAACGCCGGTGAGCACTTTGGTGCGGTTGAGGTGTTTGTTTTCCGTTTCCAGCGCCATGTCGATGTTGTAGCGTGCGATGATGGGGACATCGTCCTTGCAAGCTTCCCGAACCGAAACGTGGTTGTCCATCCCTAAAATCCCCTAGTGAGTCGCATGCAGCATGACGGCGGGCCAGGCGGCAACGATCGATCGCTGCGATGGGATGCGCTCATCCCGTGTGGCGGTGATCCACCCTGTCTTACATCCAGCCGAAGCAGGATGCGAGGCTTAATCCGCTCGCCACAGCGCAACCCGACAGGGCACACCAATACAGCACATGCTCGATCAGATGAGCTTGTTCACGGTCATCGACATCCCGCCCCGGAACGAGCATCGACAGCCCCGTCGATTCCAGACGTTGCAACTGTCGCCAGACCTGTTTGATGGCATGGTCGGATGGCTGGAAATACAGCCATAACATCCCCACCGTTAACGGAAGGGCGATCAGCCAACCGTATGGATCGATCTGCATGAAAACGTCTCAAACAACGACGCGCGTCGAACACAAATCGACGCGAGAGAGTGGGCAAAATAATACCGCATGGCAGCAGATGCGCCAAGGGAGCGAACGACCCGCAAATGTTTGCCGAAGCTTGGATTGAAGCGGTGGAAAGTGGATTCGAATGGTCACTTTCGACAGCGTCAGAGCTTCGCGAGGTAAGTCTTGAGATCAACCCGGCCGCGCGACAGTTGCACGCCCTCGGTCTGAAGCAGTTGCTCTTTTTTGCCCAATCCGCCTGCAAAACCGGTGAGTGAGCCATCGCTGCCCACGACGCGGTGGCAGGGCACCGCAGGTGCGTATGGGTTGCGGTTCAGCGCGTTGCCCACGGCACGGTACGCCTGCGTGTTGAGCTTGCGGGCGATCTGACCGTAGGTCGTCACCTTCCCCGCCGGAACACGCGCGCACAGCGCCCAGACGCGTTCATTGAAGTTCATGTCGGGGGTGAGTTTGCCCTGCAGAATGGCGGCTTTGCGGTCCATGGTTGCGCCTTTCGGACTACGCTGCGTACGAAGTTCGCCGTGTGAATGTTATGCCGTGTGCGACGGTTCATCCGTCTTGAGGTGACGGCGGAGAATTTTGCCCGTGGGATTGCGCGGCAGAGCGTCCACGTGACGAATCTCACGCGGCACCTTGAACTGCGCCAAACGCTCGCGGCACCAACTGCGCAAATCCTGCTCATCGAACGTCAGCCCGTCGTTGAGCTCCACAAAGGCGATGGGCACCTCCCCGCGCATCGCGTCGTGCCTGCCGATGACAGCGGAGTCTTTGACAATCGGGTGCTGGTTGATGACTTCCTCGATCTCGCGTGGGAAGACGTTTTCCCCGCCGATGATGAGCATTTCCTTTTTGCGGCCGGTGATGAAGAGAAAGCCCTCCTCATCGACATGGCCGATGTCGCCGGTGCGGAAGAATCGTGTGGGGCCGCGGTCGGGCAGGTGGATTTCGGTGAATACGGCGGCGGTCTGCTCGGGCAGCTTGAAGTAGCCTTGCATGACGTTGGGGCCGTGGATGAGGATCTCGCCGTCGACGCCGGTGGGGACGGGCTGGTCGTTGTCGTCGACGATGTGCACCAGAACACCGGGAACGGGCGTGCCCACGCTTTTCTGCTTGAACAATTGGGGGGTCGACCAATGGGTGACGGGTGCGGTTTCGGTTAAGCCGTAGCCTTCGAGCAGCCGCAGTCGGAAGCGCTCTTCGTAGGCGTTGAAGGTGGCTTCGGGCAGCGGTTCGCCACCGCTGATGGCAAAGCGGATGGATTGGAAGTCCTCCGGGCCGGCCTCCTTGACGCTCAGGAGCGCGCCGTACATGGAGGGCACCGCCATGATGATGTCGGGCCGGTGCTTGCGGATGAGCTGGACGATTTTTTTGGGGACGAAGCGCGCGGAGTAGACCGCTTTGGAGCCGACGGTGAGCGGGATGAGCGTCAGCCCGGTGAGGCCGAAGCTGTGGAACTGCGGCAGAACGCCCAGGAAGGTGTCCGCCCGGGTGATCTGCGCCTTTTGGATTCCCGCCCAGGTGTCGGCTTCGAGGTTGTGGTGGCTGAGCACGACGCCCTTGGGTTTGCCGCTGGTGCCGGAGGTGTAGAGGATCACGGCGTGTTCGTCGTCGCCGTAGGCGGGCGGCCAGCGCAGCGGTGGGAAGCCGGTGAAGTCCTGCTCCTCAAGCTTCAGCAGATGGATGCCGCGCGGGATGGCGGGGCCGAGCTGGAGGAAATCCAGCAGGGGGCCGGCCGTGATGATCGTGTCGATCTCACTGTCCTGAATGACGTAGGTGAGTTCGGCGGGGGAGAGCAGGTAGTTCAGCGGCACGGCGACGCGTCGCGCCAGCCACGTGCCCAGCAGCGCCATGGGGAACGCGCCGCCGGTGGGCAGGAGGATGCCCACGTTGGGTTTGTCGCTGATTCGGTCGATGAGGTCGGCGATGAACAGTGCCCCGCCGAGCATCTGGCCGTAGGTGTACGTGCGGTTGTCGTCGACGGCGGCGACTTTGCGGGGCGAGCAAAGGGCTTGGGTAAGGATGGGTCGCAACAGGCTCATGCGTTCGCCGTGGTGGGGGTTGAAATTGTGGTAAACTTCCCGGTCAGATTGGGACGATAACGCGGCGACCGGTTCGGCCGCCAGCACGTGCAACGCATCATAACAGCGGTCGCAGTGGCACGGCCAATCGCGACCGGCTCGCGGCAGGAGGCCAGGCGTGATGAAGATGAAAGCGATGCAAGGGAAGTGGGGCGGAGCGGCCCTGGTGGGCGTGATGTTGTGTCTGCTCAGCGCGTGCAATGCGCCGGCGTCGCACCAGCGACTCAACGCGGCACGCAGCGCTTATGCCGGCGGCAGCTACGCCGTCGCCTTCCGGGAAGCGGAGTTGGCGTCGCACGCCAGCTCGCCTGCAATCAAGTACGAGGCGGCCTACCTCGCGGGTATGAGTGCGTACCGGCAGCGCGATCTGGTCAACGCCGAGCGCTTCCTGAAGATCGCCGCCCAGAGCCCCGAATCGGCGCTGGCGGGGCAGGCACTGGCGGAGTTGGGGCTGATTTACGACGGCCTGGGCTGGTATGGGCAGGCGGCACGTCATCTGCTCGCTGCGGCGTCGCGCCTGGAGGGACAGGACCGCGCCAACGCCTACTTCTACGCCGCCGTCGCCCAGCAGAAGCTCGGCCAATGGTCGCAGGCGCGCACGCACCTCATCCTTGCGCGCAATTACAGCTCCGATGAATCGCTGCGGGCGCGTGCCGTCGAGCAACTGCAGGTTACCGGCTACACGCTCCAGTTCGGCGCGTTTGCCAGCCAGTTGAATGCCGAGCGCGAAGCGCAGCGACGTGCTGCCATTCTCGCGCAGCACCACCTCGGCACGCCGCGCATTACCAGCGCCATCTCCAGCAGCAACCGCGCGCTGTACCTGGTGCAGGCGGGACAGTTCACCACGTTCGACTCTGCGGTACAGACGCGAACACGGCTGGGCGTTCACGAAGCCGTAGTGGTTCCCCTGAAGGCTGCGGGGCCGTAATCCCCTTATTCCGACGCTTCATTTGATTGTTGCCATTCGCCTCCGAGCGACATCGCTGCGGCGCACGCCTATCGTATGGAAACGCCACGCGGGGAGATTTACGTGAAGCGCGACACGGCTGACGTCAGCGGCGCGGATTATTCTGACGAGGAGATCAACGCCTTCTTCGATGCGGTCAAGTCGCTGCGCTGGACATCGACGCAGCGTGTGCCGATGTGGGTGCAGAAGGAGGCGGATGCGTTCGCCCGGCGCAGACCCCGGCCGACGCCTGAGGCCTTGCGGCTGCACATCGACCATGCGGTGCATGTCGCGCGGGGATGGGACCATCCCAACGATCATGGGCTCATGTTCTCCGCCGCGGTGAAGTCGTTCTATCTGCTCTCCTGGCTGGATCACCTGCAACGTCACGAACCCTCCGGCGAGGCACGCTCGCAATTGGACGTCTCCCTCGGGTTGAAGGTGAGCTTCATGCCTGTCACGTCGAAGCAGATGAAAAGCGATGTGGAGAGGGAGCGGGGCGAGTAACGCGCCAGATGATCGTGTGCAATGAAAAAGGGCCGCCGATGGGATGTCGGCGGCCCTGTGCTTGCGCTTTGTTGATTGGCCGATCAGCAGGCGGAGACTTTCTCCCACTGACCGGATCGGGCGGCGTTGAGCACGGCGTCGCAGACGCATTGCGTGTCCAGCGCATCGCGGAACGTGGGGCCGGCCGGCTTGCCGCTGGACAGGCTCGCCAGGAAGTCCGCCACCTGGTGCACGAACGAGTGCTCGTAGCCGATCGCCAGGCCCGGCACCCACCAGCGACCCATGTAGGGCTGATCGCCATCGCTGACGTGAATCGAACGCCAGCCGCGCACGATGCCGTCATCACGATGATCGAAGTACTGCAGTCGATGCAGGTCGTGCAGATCCCAGGCGATCGAGGCGTGCTCGCCGTTGATCTCGAAGAAGTATTTGGCCTTGTGGCCGCGGGCGTAGCGCGTCGACTCGAAGTTGCCCAGTGAGCCGTTTTCGAAGCGGCACATAAAGGTGCACGCATCGTCGATGCCGACCTTCTCCACCTTGCCGGTGAGGTTGTGCTTGCGTTCCTTGACGAACGTTTCGGTGAGGGCGGCAACGTTGGTGATCCTGCCGTTGAGCCAGATGGCGGTGTCGATGCAGTGCGCCAGCAGGTCGCCGGTCACACCCGAGCCCGCCGCGTTGACATCCAGCCGCCACAACGCCGCACCGCCCTGAGGCAGATCCGCGCTGATCGTCCAATCCTGCAGGAACTGAGCGCGGAAGTGGAAGATACGGCCCAGCCGACCCTCTTCAATCAACTGCTTGGCGAGGGACACCGCAGGGATGCGACGATAGTTGTACCACACGATGTTGGGCACCTTCGCCTCTTCCACCGCCTGGCACATCCGCTCGCCTTCCTCCACGTTCATCGCCAGTGGCTTCTCGCACAGGATCATCTTGCCCGCCTTCGCCGCCGCGATCGCGATCTCCGCGTGCGTGTTGTTCGGGGTGCAGATGTCCACCGCATCGATGTCGTCACGCTCCAGCAGCTTGCGCCAGTCCGTCTCAACTGACTCGTAATCCCACGTCTTGGCGAATTCCTTCGCCTTCTCCTCATTGCGGGCGCATACCGCCTTCAGCACCGGCCGATACTCCAGCTCCGGAAAGAAATGGCTCACCTTGCTGTAAGCGTTCGAGTGCGCCTTGCCCATGAACCCATAACCGATCATGCCGATGTTCAACGGCTTAGCCATTGTTCAAACCCCTTTCTGCGATTTGTTGAACTCATGAATTTCCGTGCAAGTGACCAATGCCACAACCAATGTTTGGATTCTCTCGCTTCACGTTGGCAGTAGCTGATGCGAAGGCGAAACTCTTTTTTTGATCCCGCATCATCTGCTTCACAGTAGTTGGCGCCGACACTCGTCGCCGAACGCACCAACTGAGTGACCAGTGGCTGAGTAATCGGCGTCAGCTTCACGGTTTTGGCAAATCGAATGACAGCTTCACCGAACGGTGCCGTACGTTCCTCCAGATCGTACACGGACGTTCGACCCGCCATCGATGCCCCCTCTGTTCGTCATTCTTTAGACATTCTGATTCGACATTCGTCATTGCGTTACTCCCAGCCGTGGGCGTCGCGAACGCTGATCATGGCGGCGAGGATGTCGTTCCAGGTTTGCGGCTGCATCATGGTGGCGTTGGGGAACATGCAGCCGTCCCAGCAGATGTGCTGGAACTTCTTCGTGAGATTGCCCTCGTCGTCACGCAGCCAGAAGCCCGCCACCTTGGGGATGTCGAGCTTGCCGTTGGGATCGTTGGGCAGGCAGTGTCGGCCGGTCTTGTCGTGCGAGCCGGAGCCGAACACGGTGGCGTCGTTCTGGGCGACGTGGAAGTCGATCGTCCAGGGACGCAACGCCGAGGTGAGTTGCTTCAGCGCCTGATCGAGGGCAGCGGAATCCTGCCAGTCGAAGTTGGGCGGCAGAATCGCGTCTTCCGGCGCGTTGTAGCCCATGGTGTAGAGCAGCGTGTGCGCCATGTCGGCCTGGAAGCCCAGCGTGTTGGGGCGGTCGACCAGTTCGAGCAGTTCGATCATGCGCCGCCAGGAGTGCATGCCACCCCAGCAGATTTCGCCTTCCGCCGCCAGTCGTTCGCCGAAGCTTTCCGCCACGTCCGCCGCTTCACGGAACGTCTGGGCGATCTTCTTCTGGTTGCCCGCGGGGTCCTTGGCCCAATCGGACGGGCTTGCCGCCGAGTCGATGCGCACCACGCCGTAAGGTCGCACACCCATCCCGCGCAGCTTCTGGGCGATGGTGCACGCCTTGCGCACCTGGGTGATGAACTGCTTGCGTTCACTTTCATCACCCATCGCCGACCCGCCGCCCGTTGGAGGCCACACCGGCGCGACGACCGAACCGATCACGAGATTGCGCTTCTGCACCTTCTCCGCCAGTTGCTTGAGGTCATCGTCCGTGGCGTCGATGTTGACGTGGGGCAGAAAGAGGAACAGGTCCACGCCATCGAACTTCACCCCGTTCACCTCGGCGGCGGCGGTGAGGTCGAGCATCGTGTCCAGCTCGATCGGCGGCTCGGAGTCCGGCCCCTTGCCCACCACCCCGGGCCACGCCGCATTGTGCAACTTCGGAAACGTATGAGACATGCTGCCTTCCTTTCACTGTCATTTGAAACAGGGGCACCGCTGATGAACGCTGAGAAACGCTAATAACGAAACTTCGTGAGCACTCATGGAACTCGGACAGCACAAAGCGTTGCCATTCTGCTTTCGCTACCGCTCCGAAGTTGATCAGATAGCCCACGGGACATCGCGCCAAACGCATGTAGTTGAGCAGTTGTGATTCATGCTCTGGAACAAGTCCGCCAACCGATTTCAGTTCAACAATGATGTTCTCGTAAACGATCCAATCGGGAATGTAAGTCAAAGCAAGTTCGTGGTTCTTGTAATAAACGCGTAACCGACGTTTGGAACCGAACGGGATGTTCCGCATTCTGAGCTCCCATTCAATCGCCTGCTGATAGACTTCCTCCAGTAACCCGCCACTCACCTCACGGTGCACCTCGATCGCTGCACCGATGAGGTTGTATCCCTCCTGCGCCAGAGGTTTGTCTCTGTCACTCATACGAGTGGTTGTGGTTGCCTTTATCAGCGTCCATCAGCGATGCCGATCCCGGCTTACCGCTTGTACGAACCGATGGCGGGGGCGTCGGGGTTCACTTCCGGGCCGAAGTAGCGCAGCATCACCAGCGGCTCGGTCGCGCTGGTGTTTTCGAACACCACACCTTCCTTTGCCGCCGATTCGGTGCAGAAAACCTCGTCTTCGGTCAGGTCGTGGAAGCCGATCATCTTCGGGCAGTTCAGCCGCAGGTTGTTCATCCTGCCTTCGCCCTGCACGGTGATGAGGCTGTACGCGCCGTTGTCCTTGATGCGGCACTTCACGCCGGGGTCGATCGTCAGCTCCTTGGCGGTGAACAGTTGCTGGCCCTTCACCTTGCCGTACACGATCCACCGGTCCACGTAGCCTTCGCTTTGCGTGTCGGCGACGGGGATCGGCTCAAGGTAGTTATTCTCCTTGAAGTTCGGGTCGACGTTCGCCTCCCAGTCGAGCTGATCGACGATGAAGTCCAGGTCCTGGTGCTTGTCCTCGGGCATGTCCTTGACCAGCAGCGACCAGGGCACCACGCGCCCTTCCACGAGGTTCTGGTACATGCCGAACACGTCCGAACCCCACTGCGGCTCGTAGGTGCACAGTGAACCCGGCGCGTGCAGAATGCCCGGCCCAACCAGCCAACCGGTGCCCGGCTTCAGGCGATGGGCCGCGGAAAGATCGAGAATGCCGTTGTCCCCCTTGTTCCAGTTCTCCAGGCAGCGCCGTACCTGCTCCTTCGTCGTGCCGGGATTGAGCCCGAAGAAGGTGTACGGGAAGTTGTTGCCCACGTTGTTGTGCTGCGGCGGAAAGTAGTAGCTTTCGGGCTTGCCTTCCTGACCGACGAGGGCGGCCTGCTCGGCGGACTGGTGCATGTGGTGGGGGATGGGACCCATGTTGTCGAAGAACTTGGAGTAGACGGGCCACTTCTTGTACTTCGCCCAGATCGCCTCGCCCACGATGGTCGCGCCCATCTCCTCGACGGCGTCGGCGAGGGTGAAACGCTGGTTGCCCGCCACCACGTAGCTCAGGCCTTCATCGTGCTCGCGGTTTTCGTTCATCGCCGGGGTCGTCGAACCGAACCACCGTTCGTCGATGCCGCCGCGGTGCAGGCCGAACGCATAGAGGTCCTTGGGGTCGAGCTTGAGGCGTTTGCCCGGCTGGAGGAACGAGCGGGGAACCCAACAGGGCGCCAGTCGCAGCAACCCGCCGCTGTCCTGAAGTGCCGCCTCGACCGTTGCGCGAACGTTGCCCTTGATCAGATTCGTTTCCTGCCTGGTTGTCGCCGTCACGATAAAACTCCCAAATGATGAAAACGCGATGGCGGCGGCGCGGGAGGCCGCTGCGTCATCCCCCAAGGGGAGGTGTATTTGACTAAAGTTTGGGCGTTTTGGCTAGCCGGCATCCGCCACGGCGGTGGGAGGTGCCGCCGAGCGTTCGCCACGGGTCTGGGCGAGTCTCGCTGCCCGCCGTGCCGCCACCGTGCGTTTGATCACCTCGTCGACGATGACACCGGTGAGGATGACCGCGCCGATGATGGGGAATTCGAGCTGGGAGCGGATGCCCAGCAGGTTGATCATGTTGGGGAGGATCGCCCGCATGAGGGCAGCGCCGACGACGACACCGGCAATGGAGCCTTCTCCGCCGCGCAGCGAGCAGCCCCCGATCACCGCCGCCGCGATGGCGTACAACTCGTAAAAGTTGCCGTGGATCGAAGGCTGCACCGAGTTCACCTCCAGCGCGAACAGTACCCCGCCCAACCCCGCAAGCGTGGCACAGATCACGTAAGCGAGAATCTCCATCCGGTCGGTGTTGATCCCGCTGAACCGTGCGGCTTCGCTGTTACGACCCAGCGCCAGCAGGTACCGGCCGTACACCGTCAGGTTGAGAAACACCGCGGCAATCAGGGCGATGACGAGCATGAGAATGAAGGGCATGGGCACGCCGACCCGTCCCGCGCCGGGCATGTAGATGTAAAACGGCACACCCGTCGCCAGATACCGCAGGTTGGCATACCCCGAGCCGAACCCCTGCACATCATCATCCACCAGATAACGCGCCAGGCCACGGTAGATCAGCAACCCGCACAACGTGACGACGAACGGCTGCAGTTTCAGCTTCGTAATGAGCAGCCCGTGCGCCAGCCCGATGAACGCGGAGATGACGATGACGGTGGTGAGGCTGGTGGCCACCGAATACTGATGATGCACGAGCATCCAGGGCAGCAGCGTGCCGACGAGCGCCAGCACCGAGCCGATGGACAGATCGATCCCCCGGGTGATGATGACGAACGCCGCGCCGATACCGATGATGCCCGTCAGCGCGGTGCGTCGAATGACGTTTTCGAGGTTGTAGGGCGTGAGAAAGCTGTCGCTGGCGTACGCGGTGTACGCACAGGCAGCCAGGAACAGAATCGTGATGCCGATGACTTTCTTCATGATGTTCTCGCCGCGGCGGTTGTCTCACGGCGTGTGCCGCCGGTTGCCAATTGCATGATCGCTTCTTCGCTCAACTCGTCGCGATGCAGTTCGCCGGTGATGCGTCCCTCGTGCATGACCAGCGTTCGATCGGACATGCCGATCACCTCTTCCATCTCGCTGGAGACGAAAAGGATCGCCGTGCCCCGTCCGGCCAACTCGTCCATGAGGGTGTAGATCTCCTCCTTCGCGCCCACGTCGATGCCGCGCGTCGGTTCGTCCAGCAGGAGCACGCGCGGCTGCATCGCCAACCATTTACCCAATGCCACCTTCTGCTGATTTCCACCCGAGAGGTACTGCACGATCTGTCGGTCGTTGGGCGTTTTGATGCGCATGGCACGGATCATGGCATCGCTGACGCGCCGCGCCGCCCGGCCGTTGAGCATCCCCCAACGCTGATCGCGGCGGAGGCTGATGAGGCTGACGTTGTCGCGCACCGCCATTTCCAGAATCACACCCTGCTGCTTGCGGTCCTCCGGCACCAGCGCCAAACCCGCGCGGACGGCATCGAGGCACGAGCGGATCACCACGGGTTTGCCATCCACGTGAATCGTTCCGCCGGCCGCCGGTCGCACGCCGAAGATCGATTCGAGCATCTCGGTGCGTCCCGCGCCGACGAGTCCCGCCACGCCGACGATCTCGCCGCGCCGCAGGGTGAAGTTGAGGTCGATCGTGGGATGGGCGGCGCTGCGCAGGTTGCGCACCTGTAGCGCCACATCGCCGGGAGCGTGCGACTGGCGGTGATAGAACTGGCTGATGTCGCGGCCGACCATCATGCGCACCATGCGATCATGATGGATCTCGCCGTGCTTCAGTTCGCCCGCGTTGCGTCCATCGCGCAGCACGACGACCCGGTCCGCCAGTTCCTTCACTTCGCTCAGCCGGTGGGAGATGTAGATGACCGCCACGCCGCGCTGTCGCAGTTCCTTCACCACTTCAAAGAGCCGCCGCGCCTCGTGTCCGCTGAGGCTTGACGTCGGCTCGTCCATGATGATGACCCGTGCGCGCGTCGACAGCGCCTTGGCAATCTCGACAAGTTGCTGCCGTCCGATCGACAAAGTGCTCACCAATGCGCGCGGCGACACCTTGAGCCCGACCTGCTCCAGCACCGCGCGCGAATCCCGCGCGATCGCCTTGCGATCGATGAACCCTAACCGTCGCGGCTCACGCCCGAGGAAGATGTTCGCGCCAACATCCAGATTGTCGGAAAGGTTCAGTTCCTGATGGATCAGCGCGATGCCCGCATCGACCGCATCGCGCACGCCGCGCAGCGTCAGCGGCCTGCCGTCCATGAGGATCTCGCCCGTGTCAGGCGTCTGCACGCCTGCGAGGATCTTCATGAGCGTGCTTTTGCCCGCGCCGTTTTCGCCGATCACCGCGAGCACTTCGCCTGCCGAAAGCGACAGGTCGACCTCCGCCAGCGCGGTGACGCCGGGGAAGTGCTTGGTGAGTTGACGGACCTGCAGCAGGGGCGTGGCGCTGGGTTCGGTCATCATGGTAAGTAGGCGGGATTACTCGCCAGCGTTGCCCGCGAGTTTCCGCTTCATGTCATCCCAGAACGTCTGAACGTTGTCCTTGCGAATCTGCCGCGCGGGAATGTCCAGGAACCCGCCTTCGGGCAGCACCGAAGTGTCGCCGCGCGCCAGCGCTGCGAGAATGCGCACCGACTCATAGCCGTAGTTGTAAGGGTCCTGCACCACGGTGCCATAGATCCCCCCTTCGACGATGCCGCGAAGCGTCGTCTCATCCTCATCGAAGCCGATGATCTTGATCTGATCCAGCTTGCCCGCAGTGCGCACCGCTTCATAGATCAGCGGCGGGTTGTAAGCGAAGAGCCCAACCATGCAGTCGAGGTCGGCGTAACGTGAGATCGCATCCTCGGCGTTGCTCTTGGCCTGGCCGAAGTCGCCGCCATCCGTACGCGTGTCCAGAATCGTGTACTTGCCGTTGCTCAGCTCCTGTCCCGGCGGGTCCCAGTTTGTCGGGTCGTAAGGCCGATCCAGCAGTTCATCGATCACGCCCTGACGTCGACCGCGCGCGTTGTCCTGCTCCACCAGCCCCACGAAGATGATCACCGATCCACCGTCCGGCAGCGCTTCCTTCACCAGTTCGCCACACATGCGGCCGGCCTTGTAGTTGTCCATCCCCACATACGCCAGCCGCTTCGTGTCCGGTGCATCCGAATCCTGCGTGATGACACGGGTGTACTCCGCCGCACGATCGATCAGCGGCCCCTGGTTCGCCGGATCGCGCGGGCTGATCGCAATGCCATCGATCCCGCGCGACAGCAGGTCTTCCACGATGCGCTTCTGATCCTCCACCCCACCTGTCGGGCTGGGCACGCGCACATCCACTTCCGCATTGAAATCCTTGCCCGCCTGGTACGCGCCCACCTTGGCGATGTCCCAGAACGACGCGGGCATGTTGGGCACAAACGCCACCCGTGGCTTTTCATCGCCGCTGACCGTGCGGAAGGTCGTTGCGCCGCCGTTGGACGAACCGCCGTCGCCGCAGCCTGTCAGACAGGTCAAACCCAGAACCGTCAGCGCACCGAAGAACGTTCGCAGAAAGGAGCCACGTTCCATGAGAGGATCTCCAGATGAATGAGCCAGCCAACCGATCGTGAAGTGGCTCGATTGTCACCGATAACCGCGGGTTGTTCAACATCGAACCCGTTGATCCGTGCCGCATTTTTGCGCCCCGGATGGCCGATCGGCGTTTGATACGGTTGCTCGTTTTTAAACGCGGGGTTGTGGGGCGTGCGATCGCCACCGTCGCGTCCACGATCATCCCACCGTCATCCCCCCGTTCACGCAGATATTCTGCCCCGTGACGAACGACGCCGCCTCGCTGGCGAGGTAGACCACCGCGCCGCACACATCCTCCGGCACGCCCCAGCGACCCGCCGGGATCAACGCCCGATAGGCGTCCTTCTCCTCCTGCGGGTCGTTGGCGTGACGCTCCACCGGGATCCAGCCCGGCGAGACCATGTTCACCGTGATGCCGAACGGCGCAAGCTCCGTTGCCATCGAACGTGTCCAGCCGTTCTGTCCGCCTTTCGCCGCCACGTACGCGCTGAAGTTGCCCACGCCGCGCTGAAACACCTCCGAACCAATGTTGATGATCCTGCCCCAACGCTGCTGTTTCATGTGCGGCAGCACCGCCCGCGTCAGCAGAAACGGGCTCTTGATGAAAAAGTCGAGCATCTGCTGATAAAACGCCCAATCGTATTCCTCGATCGGCTTGTGCGGCTGATCGGGCGTCGCGTTCACCACCACGATGTCCACCCCGCCGAACGTGCGGCCGATCTCCTCGCACAACGCTTCCACTTCCCCCTGATCGGTGACATCCCCCCGCACGAGCATGCCTTCGTAACCCTGTTCGCGATACTGCTCGTAGAACTGCTCCGCGCGACTGGCGTTGTTGGCGTAGTTGATCGCCACGCGAGCGCCTGCCCGGCCCATCGCCATCGCCATCGCCGCGCCCAATCCACGTGAACTGCCCGTCACCAGCGCCGTGCGACCGGCCAGCGAAAACGGCGATTGCTGCGATACCATCGATTCAGTCGCGGACATGAAACCTCCGATGACGAAGTGTTATCAATGAAGGAATGCGCAAGCTCAGGACAAAATGCAGCGTACAAGGTTAAAAGCGCTTGACCCAAAGTGCAATGCCACACAGCACATTCACCGGGCATCGTCACACACACCACCACCGATGCCGCACAGCATCCGGCTCGGCGACGCTGTGTGCCGCTCAACCTTGAATGACGTTGCCTCTCGATTTATGCAAGAATCTCCTTGATCACGTGCCCGTGCACATCGGTCAGTCGCATGTCGCGACCGCTGAATCGCACCGTCAGGCGCTCGTGATCAACGCCCAGCAGATGCAGCATCGTGGCGTGCAGGTCGTGCATCTCCAGCCGATCCTCCACCGCCTTGTAGCCGAACTCGTCGGTCGCGCCGTAGGTCATGCCGCCTTTCACGCCGCCGCCCGCCAGCCAGATCGAGTAGCCGAACGGGTTGTGGTCGCGGCCGTTGCTGCCCTGCGCGAAGGGGGTGCGCCCGAACTCGCCCGCCCAGATCACCAGTGTCTGATCCAGCAGGCCCCGACTCTTCAAATCGCGCAGCAAGCCGGCGATCGGCTGATCCACCGCGCGGGCGTTGTTGGCGTGACCCGTGTCCAGGTTGCTGTGCTGGTCCCAGCGGTCGCCCTGCAAACGCGGACATGTCAGCTCGATGAACCGCACACCACGCTCCACCATGCGGCGGGCGATCAGACACTGCATCGCATAAACCCGGGTCGGCTGATACGACGCATCCAACCCGTAAAGCCGACGCGTCGCCTCCGATTCGCCGCTGATGTCCATCAGCTCCGGCACCGCCGACTGCATCCGAAACGCCAGCTCGTAGTTGGCAATGGCGGACTCCAGTGCATCGACATGCCCCATCCGGTCCAGCGACGATTCATCCAGCTTCCCGAGCAGTGCCAGCTTGTTCCGCTGCATCTGCTCCTTGGGTTCCGTTGGCGTGATGTTGGCAACGGGCAGCTCGGCAGGGCGGAAGATCGACCCCTGATACGTCGCCGGAAGGAACCCGTTGCCGAAGCAATCGAGCCCGCCCGGCGGAATGAGCCCGCCGTTCATCACCACGAAACCCGGCAGGTTCTGATTCTCGCTGCCCAGGCCGTACGACACCCACGCCCCCATGCTCGGCCGACCGGCAAGCCCCAGCCCCGTGTGCAGGAAATAGTTCGCGTTGGTGTGCTCGTTGAACGTGCTCGTCATCGAGCGAATCACGCAAAGGTCGTCCGCCAGTTGCCCCACATGGGGAAACAGATCGCTCACCGGCAGGCCGCTTTGCCCGTATCGCCGAAACTTCCACGGGCTCGCCAGCGTGTTGCCGTTGTTGTTGAACTGCGTCGGCTCCATCTTCATGGCGAACGGCTTGCCGTTGTCCTGCGTCAGCCGCGGCTTCGGATCAAACGTGTCCACCTGCGACGGCCCGCCATCCATGTAAAGAAAGATGACGCTCCGGGCACGCGGTGTGAAGTGCGGCGACCGCGGCGCCAACGGACCCGTCACATGCGGGTCAGCCAACGGCGTCGCCAGCTTGCCGAACGCCTTGTCCGTCAGCAGCGATGTCAACGCCACCGCCCCGAAACCCGAAGCGCAACGACGCAACATCTCCCGCCGCGACATCGGCATCGGCGCGAACCGTCCACAATGTGCCATGGCGTAACTCCTGAAACCGGGTTAACCGCGAATGAACGCTAATGGACGCTGATATAACAAGGCCAAAGTCGCGTTGAGTTCCATCGTGCTCTCCGTCGCACGTCCAAAACTGCTCGGCAATGTTTCACTTCTGCTTTCATGAGCTCGCTCAGCGCTCATCAGCGGTTCTCCCCCTCCTCTCAATTCACAAACGCGAAATCCTTCACGTTGAAAAGCACGTGGCAAAGGTCTGCCCAGACGCGCTCATCCGTTTGCCATGCCTCGCCCGTGACGCCGTGCAGCGTCGCCTGCTGTTGCAGGAACGACACCGCCGCATCGAGCTGTTCCGCTGTGGGCGGGCGGCCGAAGGCATCCCGGTACATCCATGTGATGCGCTGATGCGGCGAGGCATCCGTATCGGCGAGCACACGCTTCGCCCAACGCTTCGATTCCGCCACCACAAACGGGTCATTCATCAGAATCAACGCCTGAGCCGGTACGTTCGACACCGTCCGACGCCCGATCGTGGTGAACGGCGTGGGCATGTCGAACGCCTGCATCATCGGCGACAGGAAGTTGCGACGAACCTCGATGTACACGCTGCGGCGACCGTTGCCGTCCAGCGGCCCGCTCTGACCCGGACGGCCGCGGCCATCCATGAACGGCGTCAGGTGAATCGGCACCGAGCCGCCATACATCGTGCGGTCCAGCCGACCCGACACCATCAGAATCGCATCACGCAGCGACTCGCCCGTCAAACGCCTGATCCGCATGCGGTGCAGCAGCGCGTTCGTCGGATCCAGCCGTTCCGCCCGTTCATCGACAGGTCGGCTCGACATGCGGTACGTGTTCGACAACACCAGCCGACGAATGAGCTGTTTGGTCGACCACCGCGCTTCATATCGATACCAATGCGCCAGATGATCGAGCAGTTCCGGATGCGTCGGCTCCTGTCCCAGCACGCCGAAGTCGTCGGTCGTCGGCACGATGCCCACACCGAAAAGGTGATGCCACACACGATTCACCATCACCCGTGCGGGCAGCGGGTTGTCGTCCGCGACCAGTGCCTGCGCCAGTTGCAGGCGACCACTCGTGTGCGGCGGAATCGGAGGCGCATCCGTGCCGCCCAACGCTTCGAGGAACCGACGTGGCACTACCGGCCCTAGGCTGCGATGACTGCCGCGAATGAAAAGGTTCTCATCCACGCCCGGCCCATCCTGCATCGCCAGCACGTACATCGGCGTGGGTGTCTGCGACGCCCGATCCTGAATCGATCGCGCCAGCGATGTCAGCGACGCGGCAAACGCCGCACCATCCTGCCCCCATGCCTGTTCCGTCGCTGTAACCAGGCCATGCTTCCATAGCGCGTTGAGCAACGATGCCTGATCGCTGCTCAGCCGACCATCGTGCCAGTTGCGAAGCGCCGTGCCTGTCGCCATTGCATACGCTTCCGCCAGTCGGGCAAAGGAATCGATCGCACGATTGCCCACGATGCCGAGCGCCACATCGTTCACCGCCTCCGGACCCTGCGGCCGATCGGCGAAGCGAATCTCGTCCACCGCGATATACCCATCGTTGTGGTCGATCAACTCGATATGAGCACGCAGCCCGCGGTAGCGGCGAACATCCTGCGCGTGCCAGACGAAACGGCCATCCGTTTCCACGTCCACCTTCATGCCCTCGAACAGCAGGGCGTTGAAGATGTCCATCTGGTAGTTCTCGATGATCAGCCGAACCACCCCGTTTCGGCCCGCCATGCGATAGAGAATGTAGTCGCTGTCCAGCGTGAACGTCGGCGAGCGCATTACCCCCTGCAAACGCCCGTGCACCGCACCGCTGTGCGCCATGCCGCCGCGATGCATCACATCGCCGTCGACTTGGCCGGTCCACTGTCCCGCGTGGGTGGGACCGTCGCCGAACGCATGCCCCGAGACATACCACCCATCGAAGCCGCGGCTGCTGAAGGTTTCAAACACCCGTGCGTTGTTGTCCGTTGTTCTGCGCTGACTGAGTGCCGTAAGCTCCGCTGAAAGCCGCGCCCGTGCCGCCGCGAACGTTGCCGCATCCGCTTTCGCCAGCTGCGACACCGCATAAAGCGGATGGTCCCGCTCGTCGTCCCGCACATTGGCAAGCGCCATCGCCCACCGCGACAGCACCTCGGCATCGACGTTGAAGTCGCTCGCCACCGCACGCACCGGCCGGGAATACGTCGGCGCATCCACCACGTTGCCGAAAACAATGTGGTCGACCAGAATGTGCCCCCAGCCGCCATCGTGCGCATCCACGATCTCGATCACCGCTTCCTGACCGGCGAACGCGCTCACATCCCACACCACCGTTGTCAGATGTTCGCTGTTCCTGCCCGTCGCGGTCAGCACCACCTTGCCATCGATGCGGAGGTTGACGCACGTCTGACCTTGATGCGCACCGCCCCCGACAAGGAAATGAATGAACCGCCGATCGATCGTGAACGGCCTGCTCGTCAGCTTGCCCTTCGGTTTGTCGCTGCCTGCAAAGCTGTTGAGGAGCTTCCTGCCGACAAACCCGGTCACCGGGTTCTGGTTCTTCTGCGTACCCGTCGCCGGAGCTGTGCCGAACGCATCGCCCTCGATCGTCCAGTTGTTCAGCGATCCCTCGAAGTCGTCGAACACAATGTCCGGATCATCGAAGCGGCGGGCATCGGTCTTCACGCCGTGACCATGCAGCACCTCGCGCGCCGCCTGCAGATATCGGGTGATCTCCGCCACCTGCGGAGCGTTCGCTGGCGGGATGATCTGTCGCAGCGTCTTCTGACCGCTCAGCAGGTCCGTACGCATCGCCCGCGCCGCCGCATCGATCTTTCCGTGCGGATCGAGCAGCGCCAACTGCTGTCGCGAGCTTTGCAGGAATCCCGCCATCGCATAGAAGTCCGCCTGCGAGATCGCATCGAACTTATGGTCGTGGCATCGCGCGCACGCTACCGTCATCGCCAGAAACGTCTTGGTCATCACGTCGATCTGGTTGTCGACGCGCTCTGCCGTGTCGAGCTTCACATCCACCGGCGCGTGCGTCGCCTGATGGAAGAACCAGAAGCTCGTGCCGATGATCGATTCGTTGTAGCCGTCCGTCGGATGAATCCGCGGATCGGGCAGCATGTCCCCGGCGACGTGCTCCATCATCAACCGGTCGTAGGGCACATCATTATTGAACGCACGGATGAGGTAATCGCGATACCGCCACGGTTCGTGAACCGGATAGTCGAATTCGTGGCCGTACGTCTCGGCATACCGCACCAGGTCCATCCAGTGCCGCGCCCACTTCTCACCGAAGTGCGGCGAATCGAGCAGCCGATCCACCACCTTCTCATGCGCATCGGGCGATTGATCCGCGACAAACGCTTCCACCTCCGCGGCAGTGGGGGGCAGCCCGATCAGATCGAACGTCACCCGGCGGATCCAGTCGCGCCGTTCCGCCGGTGGGGCGGGCGTCAGTTGCGCCGCTTCGAGCTTCGCAAGCACAAACGCGTCCAGCGGATCACGCACCCACTCACGCTGCGCCACGTTCGGCGGGTCGTACGGCTGAATCGCCCGCCACGCCCAGTGGCTCCGCTTGCGCGCTTCCAGATCGAACGCCGGTTCCGCAGCCGCGCCCATCGGCGGCTCCGGCTCCTCAGGCCACGGCGCCCCCATCGCCACCCAGCGGGTCAGCGCCGCCAGCTCATCATCCGACAACCGACCGCGCGGCGGCATCTTCAGCTCAACATCCGTGTAACGCACCGCTCGGATCAGGCGGCTCGATTCCGCATCGCCCGGCACAATCGCCACGCCGCGCTCACCACCCGTCAGCACGAAGTTGATGTGGTCCAGCCGAAGCGCGGATCGCTGCTTCTCTCGGCCGTGACAGGAGTAACAATGTTCCGCCAGAATCGGACGAACGTTCGTTTCAAAGAACGCCAGATCTTCAGGCGTCGATGCCACCGCCCGCTCGGTCAGTGCGCCAAGCCCGATGAACGTCGCCACCATTGCCGCGCCGACAACGCCCGAAAAATCGCAACCTCCACACCGCACGGTCTGGCTCCTGTGCAATCCCTTGCCTCACCGATGTCGACACCAGCCATCCTATTCCCGGCCATCATACGCTACAATGAGATTTTTCATATCATCTTTAAGGTTCTTCCGCGCCCATGAACGTGCGTCCTCACGTGGCACTGCTGATCGAAACCTCCCGCGCCTATGGCCGGGGGTTGCTCGAAGGCATCGCCTCCTATTCCCGCGCGCACGGGCCCTGGGCCATCTACTGCCCCGAACGCAGCCTTGCTGATGATGTCCCGCGATGGCTGCCCGGCTGGCGGGGGCATGGCATCATCGCGCGCGTTGAAACGCGCAGCCTCGCCGCCGCCATCCAGGCCACCGGACTTCCCGCCGTCGACCTCCGCGGCAAGCTCGATCTTCCCTTCCCCCTCATCGAAACGAACGACCGGCTCGTCGCCCACCTCGCCGCCGAGCACCTGCTCGAACGTGGCTTCCGCCACTTCGCTTACTGCGGCTTCGCAGGCGTCAACTACTCCGCCCGGCGACTCAAATACTTCCCCACCTGGCTGGCCGAACGTGGCTTTCGCTGCCACATCTACCCGCCTCCCGATGCCCCCGCGCCCAGCCTCGATGACGACCGCGTCGTCACCCAGCTCGAACAGGAGGCGCATGGCCTGCTCTACGAAGACCAGCTCGCCGCATGGGTCGCCTCCCTGCCACGACCCATCGGCATCATGGCTTGCAACGACATCCGAGGCCAGCAGGTGCTCAACGCCTGCCGCGCCATCGGCGTGCAGGTGCCCGATGAGGTCGCCGTCGTCGGCGTCGACAACGACCAACTGCTCTGCGAACTGTCCGACCCGCCCCTGTCCAGCGTCATGCCCGACACCCGACGCATCGGATACGAGGCCGCAGCCCTGCTCAACCGCATGATGCAGGGCGATCCACCCCCGCAGGGCAAAATCTTCATCGAACCGGCCGGCATCATCGCCCGCCAGTCCACCGATGTCACCGCCATCGACGACCCGCACGTCGCCCAGGCCGTCCGCTTCATCCGCCAGCACGCCTGCCATGGCATCACCGTCGAGGATGTGCTCGACCACGTGGGCATCTCCCGGGCAGCCCTCGATCGCCGCTTCACCGCACTCCTGCACCGCACCCCCAAAGCCGAAATCCTCCGCGTTCGCCTCGCCCGCATCGAGGACCTGCTCGTCCACACCGACCTCACCCTCCCCGCCATCGCCGAACTCGCCGGCTTCAAACACGTCGAATACATGTGCACCGTCTTCAAACAAAAAACCGGCCGCACCCCCGGCCAGCACCGCCGCGAGAGAAGAGTGTGAGGGGAGGGACTATTCAAAATGCGCAAAGGGGCGAAAGGTTCAAGCCCCAAGGTTCCCAATCCTCCATCCCCCCCGGCGTGGTCGCTTCAGCGAACCACGACCTCAACCTTGAACCCAAAATGTCACCCCCCCTCCCCCCTCAACCTCGCAACAAAACATTCAACCTACTGCAACACAACCACTTCCAACGATTTTCGACAATGTCACCCCCACGACAAACACGACATGGGGAGCAGGTCCAGGGCCATGGGGCCGAGGGCGAAGGGGCGATTGCCGATTGCCAAGTGCCGATTGCCAATTGATTCACTGAGGCCGCCCAGAGCCGGGCGATGGTTTTGACCACGGATGACACGGATCGACACCACTGGCAACTGCGAATTGATTATTGCTTATTGATTATTTCCCTCCCGGCCGGGTTGAACCACGAAAACACGACGACCACAAAGCAACACGACGACGGTTCCCGGCCTTATCTCCTAAACACCCACCACAAACCCATTTACAACGCACTCTCAACCAGGCGGGGAC
>CAZEFM010000036.1:0-33962 GCA_964511575.1 uncultured Phycisphaeraceae bacterium
CCTGATCACCGCTGCTCCACCTCATCACGCAGCTTGCGCAGCAGGTCGAATGCCTGCATCGGCGTGAGGTTGTTCAGGTCAATGTCGCGCAGCTCGTCGAGGGCTGGGTGCGAAACGTACTGCGTGAAGAGCGGCAGTTGATCAACCTCCTCCGCCGCTTGCCGCTTCGCGCTGCGCTTCACCGCATCGGGCGTCTGATGATTCACCGCCAGTTGCGACAGCAACTCGTTGGCGCGCCGGATCACCTGCTGCGGCAGTCCTGCGATCTTGGCGACGTGAATGCCGTAGCTGCGATCGGTCGCGCCCG
This sequence comes from uncultured Phycisphaeraceae bacterium, assembly GCA_964511575.1. Classification (GTDB taxonomy): domain Bacteria; phylum Planctomycetota; class Phycisphaerae; order Phycisphaerales; family Phycisphaeraceae; genus CALKHT01. The sequence continues at coordinate 308 of CAZEFM010000036.1, forward strand.
GCACAATGCGATGCAGGAAGACGATCTCATCCTGCCATTCGCGCACCGTGACGTTGAGATTCATCACGTTGTCGAACCGCTCCGCCAGATCGGTCAGCTCGTGATAGTGCGTGGCAAAGAGCGTACGGCTGCCGCGCTGCGCGAGAAACTCGGCGATCGCCCACGCCAGCGACAGGCCGTCGAGCGTGCTCGTGCCGCGGCCGATCTCATCGAGAATCACCAGGCTGCGATCGGTGGCGTGATGACAGATGTTCGCCGTCTCGGTCATCTCGACCATGAAGGTCGACTGCCCCGCGTGCAGTTCATCGCTGGCGCCGATGCGTGTGAAGATGCGATCGCACAACCCCACCGTCGCCCGTGTGGCGGGAACGAACGACCCGGTGTGCGCCAGCAGCGTGATCAGCGCCGCCTGACGAATGTACGTCGACTTGCCCGCCATGTTCGGCCCGGTGATCAACGCGAGTGTCGCGGAACGTGAAGCCTGCGACGACGAGCGTGAAGCGTCTTCCGTGTCCTCCCCTTCGTGCCTCGGTGCCTCCGTAACTCCGTGCCTCCCCAGCTCCACATCATTCGCGACAAACCGATCGCCCAGAAGCTCATCCAGCACCGGGTGCCGCCCCGCCTCGATATGCAGCACCGGCTCATCCACCATCGTCGGCTTCACATAGCGAAACCGCACCGCTCGCCGGGCAAAACACGCCAGCACATCCAGCGCCGCCGCGGCCCCCGCCAACGCGCGCAGGGCCGGCAACTGCTTCTGCGCCTCATCGCACAACCGCGCGAACAGTTCCTGTTCCCGCGCGATGGCACGCTGCTGTGCCGTGAGCACCTTGCCTTCGTATTCCTTGAGCTGTGGCGTGATGAACCGTTCCGCGTTCTTGAGCGTCTGCTTGCGCGACCAGTCGTCCGGCGCACGGTCACGGTTCGCCGCTGACAACTCGATGTAATAGCCGAACACCCGGTTGAACCCCACCTTGATGTTCGTGATGCCCGTCGACTCGATCAGTTCCTTCTGATACGCCGCCAGCCACGTGTTGCTGTCGCGCTGCAGGTTGCGCGCTTCATCCAGCAGCTTGTCGTACCCATCGCGAATCAATCCGCCTTCACGCAGGTGGCCGGGCGGCGCTTCGACGCATGCCTTTTCAATCTCACCGCCCAGCGCATCCAGCGCCGTTGCGCACGCGGCAATCGCATCGTGATACGCCTTGACCGAAGGCCGCTCCGCCAGCAACTCCGCCAGCTTCTTCGCCTGCAGACAACTTCGCCCCAGCGCCACCAGGTCGCGCGGAGTCGCCCGCTGCACCGCAATCCGCCCCGTGATGCGCTCCACATCCTGCACATCATCCAACGTGTCGCGCAGTTCCTGCAGAAAACGGCTGTCATCCACCAGCGCTCCCACCACGCGCTGCCGCTCTTCGATCGCCGCACGCTCGCGCAGCGGATAACACAGCCACTGCCGCAGCAACCGCTTGCCCATCCCCGTGCGACAATCCTGCAGCACCTCCACCAGGCTGCCCTGGTTGCGGCCGCTGCGCAGCGTCTGCTCGATCTCCAGGCTGCGCAACGACGTCTGATCGATCACCAGATGTTCATCACGCCCGAACCGCTTCGGCGGTTGCAAATGCCCCAGCCGCGCATGTCCGTTGCTTTGCTGCACGCTCTTTTGCGTTTCCAGCAGGTAATGCACAATCGCCGAGGCAGGCCCCAGCGCGGGATCGTCATCCGCAAGCCCGAACCCTTCCAGCGTTGAAACCTGAAACTGTCTGCACAGCGTCTCGAGCGCTTCATCCAGCCGAAACTGCCAGCCCGGTCGCCCCGATGCGGCACAACCAAGCGTCTCGGTCACCGCTTTGACGCGCGGGGGCGGCTCGTTGTTCGCCGTCTCGACGTACAGCAGTTCGCTCGGCGCGATCCGCGCCAGCTCATCCGCCAGTTCATCCGTGCCGAACGTCGCCAACGAAAACGCGCCGGTCGACAGTTCCGCCCACGCCACCGCCGCCCTGCCGCTTCCTTCTCCCTGATCCAGAAACTGCACCGCCGCCAGCGGGTTGGTCCGCCCTTCCTCCAGCATCGCCTCATCGGTGAGCGTGCCCGGCGTCACCACGCGCGTCACATCACGCTCCACCACCCCCTTGGCCTGCTTGGGGTCCTCCACCTGCTCGCACACCGCCACACGATGCCCCGCCTCGATCATCCGACGCAGGTAGTTCTCCACCGCGTGGTACGGCACGCCCGCCATCGGCACACCTTCGGTCCGCTGCGTCAACGTGACGCCCAGCACCTTGTGCGCCAACTTGGCGTCGTCGTAAAACATCTCATAGAAGTCGCCCATGCGAAAAAAGAGCACGCACTGGGGGTACTGCTTCTTGAAGCGGAAATACTGCCGCATCGCCGGCGTGACTTTCTCGGGCATCTCGGACATGGGCGGTAGTTTATCAGAAGGCAAAAGACGCCAGCGGCGGCGTGCTCCTCCTCCCCCGCTACAATCCCTGCCATGTCCGCGCAGCTTTTCGACACCCATGACCCCGCCGTCGCCGGTTACGCCCAGGTCGCCACCGAGCAGGGCATCGACATCGCCGCCACCGGACTCACCTACGCCATCCCCACCACCATGGCGGACCTCGCCGTCGGCGAACGCGTCGTCGTCCCGCTGGGCCGCGGCAACCGAAAGGTCACCGGCTACGTCATCGCGCGCAGCGACACCACCGAATACACCCGGGTCAAACCGATCATCGCACGTGATGCCCAGGCAGTCACCCTCCCCCCCGATCTCATCGACCTGGCGCGCTGGATGGCGGGTTACTACTGCACGCCGTTGGGCATGGTGCTCGCCAACATCCTCCCCGCAGCCGTGAAACGCGGCACGGGCAGTGTCCTCAAAACGTACGTCCGCCCCACCGATGCCGCCCTTGATGCCGAAGCGCGCAAGGCGATCAGGATCACCAGGCTGCAACGTGCCCTGCTCGATGCCGCGATCGACCATTGGCACGAGCACGGCGAAGCGATCGACCTGCGCGACCTCGCCCAACAGGCCGGAGCCCGCTCCCCCACGCCGGGCAAACAACTGATTGACAAGGGGCTGCTCGCCACCGAAGCGCACACCGCCGTACGCAGTGCCGACTTCTTCGCGCAGTATCAACGCGACGACACCCCCACCGCGCCGCTCATCCTCACCGATGCCCAGCGCGACGCGGTGCAACGCATCACCCGTCAACTGCATCAGGGCTTCAGCGTCCACCTCATCGAAGGCGTCACCGGCAGCGGCAAAACCGAGGTGTACCTCCGCGTCATCGAAGCGCTGCAGCGTCAAGACACCAGCGAAGCCGATCCCATGCAACATGAAGCGACGCGACTTGCCGCGCCTGCAAACCCACCGGGCGTCATCGTCCTCGTCCCTGAAATCGCCCTCACGCCGCAGACCGTGCAGCGCTTTTACGAACGTTTCGACAATGTCGCCGTGCTCCATTCGGGCCTGACCCCCGCGCAGCGACACGAACAGTGGCAGCGCATCCGCCGGGGCGAAGCGCGCATCGTCGTCGGGGCGCGTTCGGCCATCTTCGCCCCCGTCGAACACCTGGGCCTCATCATCGTTGATGAGGAGCACGAGCAGTCGTACAAGCAGGACCAACTGCCCCGCTACCACGCGCGCGATGTGGCCGTCAAACGCGGGCAGATGCTCGGCATCCCTGTTGTCCTCGGCTCCGCCACACCCAGTCTCGAAAGCTATCACAACGCCGTCGCGCGCAAAACGTACCACCACATCAGGCTGCCGCTGCGTGCCACCGGTGCAACGCTCCCGCGCGTTGACATCGTCGACATGGCCGATGAACGGCGCAAGCGTTACCAGATGACCGGCAGCGCGGGCGTTCACCTTTTCAGCCTCCGTCTCGAAAAGCTCCTGCAGCAGACCCTCAAGGCGGGCGGGCAGGCCATGCTCCTGCTCAACCGGCGCGGCTACGCCAACTACATCGCCTGTCCCGATCAGAACTGCGGCTACCTGTTGCACTGCGACTACTGCGACGCGGCCATGGTCTACCACAAGGATCTGCGCCTGCCGTTGGGAGGCGTCGTGCGCTGCCATCACTGCAGCGCCGAACAGATGCTCCCGCGTCAATGCCCGACCTGCGGCAAGCGCATCACGACGTTCGGCCTCGGCACGCAGCGCGTGGAAGAGGAACTGAACCGCGTCTGCCCCGAGGCCGCCACGCTGCGCATGGATTCGGACACCATGCAGCGTGCCCGTGACTATCAGGAAGCCCTCCAGCGTTTCCGGGCCGGAGAGATCCACGTGCTCGTCGGCACGCAGATGATTGCCAAGGGGCTCGACTTTCCCAACGTGCGACTGGTGGGCGTCATCAGTGCCGACACCGCGTTGAACCTGCCCGACTTCCGCGCCAGTGAGCGCACCTTTCAGTTGATTTCGCAGGTTGCCGGTCGGGCCGGCCGGGGCAGCGATCCGGGTATGGTCATCGTGCAGACGTTCAACCCTGAAGACCCTGCGATCGTGCTGGCGGCAAAGCACGACTACGACACCTTCGCCGCGCGCGAGCTGGAACTGCGCCGCAACGTCGAGCTGCCGCCGGTCACCCGCATGGCGCGTATCGTGGTGCGCGACCGGGTTCTTGCCAAGTGCGTGGAACACGCCAAAAAGCTCTCCCAGGCGCTCACGGCGTTCAACCAGGACATGTTCAACGGCGTGGTGCGGCTGCGCGGCCCCGCGCCATGCCCCATCGCACGCATCGCCGACTTCCACCGCCACCAGATCGAACTCATCGCCCCCGACGCCGCCACGCTGCAGCGGCTGCTCACCGCGCTGCGCAACGCGCGTCTGGTCAAGAGCGACGCCCACACCGCTGTCGACGTCGACCCCGTCTCTTTGCTGTAAGGATTGAACCCAACCGAAGTCCACCGACGTCGTTGGCTCCATGCGCGCAAAAAATCGGCCCGCCGGCGTGGGGGGACACCGAACGGGCCGTGAGGGGGGGCAAATTTGGTAACGCTGAACAATAGGCCGGAACTCTCGGGCGAATCAACCGCCGATGTTTCACTTGTGTGCGAATCAGCAAGATTCCGAACCCGGGCAAACAGATGCGACGATCGAACGATTTGACCGTCCCGCCCCGCACGCCGGGAGCCGGTCCGGCAAGACGGTAGAATGCCGCTCATGTCCCTGTTGCGCCGCGACACACCCAACGACACCGAAACCCGACACATCCCCTGCATCAGTTGCGGGTACGACCTTTTCGGCCTGCCGGGACAGGGCAACTGCCCCGAGTGCGGCAGCCTCATCACCGACACCACCCTCGGCGACATGGCGCTCAACACCGACCCGCGCTGGCTGCGACGCAGCGCCAAAGCCGTCGCCACGCTCGCCATCAGCTTTCCGCTTATCGTGCCCATCGCGATCATCGCGGTGGTGGCCGGCATGTACGACCTCGTCCTCTGCGCCACCACCATGGCGTTGTGGGGCGCAGCGCCTTCGCTTGCATGCATTGCGCTCAGCCTTCCCGAACAGCGGGTTAGCGACATCCCCGCACCCGGCTCCGCACGACGGTTGCTCCTGGCGCTCCTCGCGGGCATCGGCGTCGCCTTCGTCCTGCTTATGCCGCTGACCATCCGAGCGAATGAAGATGTGGAAACGATCGTGATCGTCCTGATCGCATCGCTGGTGCTCCTCGTTTTCGTGCAGTTGCTCATCGCAGCCGACTACCTGTGTGCCGTGGCACCGCGCATCCCGGCACCCCGGGAACGACGCATCATGCGGCGATGGCAACTCTTCAACACGATCTTCCTCGTTCTTCCGCTGGCGACATCGCTGATCGCAGTCCTGGCAATCAACGCCGAAACGCTCTTCTGCCTGATCTGCCCGCTCTTTGGCATCACGTGGTTCAGCATGCTCTGGGGCTTCAGCGCGTTCGTCGGGTTCTGCGATGCGCTGGTGGATGCGGCTGTGCGCGGGGAACGGTGGCGCAGTGAGGCGTGATGAACGCGACAAGTCGCGTCGCTTCATGCTCCGTAGCATCAAACCGCTCCGTCGCTCCGTCGCCCCCCCGCTACTTCTTCGCCACCCCCACTTTGGGGCAGTCCTTGTTCAGCGGGCATTCTTCGCAGCGGGGTTTGCGGGCCATGCAGATCTGCCGGCCGTGGTAGATCAGAAGATGCGCGAGCATCGTCCATGATTCGCGGGGAAAGAGTTCGATCAGATCCTTTTCGATCTTCCTGGGATCCTTGTGGCGGGTGAACCCCAACCGGTTGCTCAGTCGGCCGATGTGCGTGTCGACGACGACACCTTCGTTTTTGTTGAACGCGTTGCCGAGGACGACGTTGGCGGTTTTGCGCGCCACGCCGGGCAGGTGGAGCAGGTCCTCCATCGTGTCGGGCACCTCGCCGCCGAACCGTTCGACGATCGTCTGGGCAGCGCCTTTGATGTTCTTCGCCTTGTTGCGGTAAAAGCCCGTGCTTTTGATGAGCGTTTCCAGTTCCGTCTGATCCGCCTCTGCCATCGCCTGCGGGGTGGGGAAGCGTTTGAAGAGCGCCGGCGTCACCATGTTCACGCGGGCATCGGTGCACTGAGCGGAAAGAATGGTCGCGATGAGCAACTCAAACGCGTTGCGATGCCGCAGCGCACACGTCGCATCGGGATACATCGTGAGCAGCTTGCGGTAGACCCGCCCTGCGCGCTTCTTCAACGTTGCGGCGTCTTCCTTCAACTGACGGGCCATCGGTAAACATCCCTGAAACGCGACAGGTCGCGTCGCTTCCCATTCACAGCAACCCCAGACGCTCATCCAGTTCGAACACGGCGTTCATGTTCTGAATCGCCTGACCGCTGGCGCCCTTGACCATGTTGTCGATCGCGCTGAAGACCACGATCTTGGGTTGATCGCCCACGCTGACGAGACGCACGGTGAGGTCGCAGAAGTTCGTCCCCGCCACGTGCTTCACGTTGGGCAGCGTTTCGCGCACACGGATGAACGGCTCATCCTCGTACGCATCGGCGAAGGCTTCGAAAAGATCGTTCTCATCGACATCGTCGCTGGCGGGGTCGAGATAGATCGTTTCGAGGATGCCGCGATCGAGCGGCAGCAGGTGCGGCACAAAGAGCGCCGCCACGGGCTTGCCCGCCACAGTCGCCAGCGTCTGCAGGATTTCGGGTTGATGGCGGTGCCCGCCGATCGTGCCGTACGCCAGGTACGATTCGTTCTGCTCGGGGAAGTGCAGGTGCGGCGTGGGGCTCTTGCCCGCACCGGTCGCGCCCGAGGCGGCGTTGATGATGATGCCATCCGGCTCGGCGAGGCTGGCGGTGAGCAGCGGCGCGACGGCGAGCGCAGCCGCGGTCGGGTAACAGCCCGGGTTCGCCACGAGCATCGCCCCGGGCAGTTGCCGGCGGAACAGCTCCGGCAGGCCATACACCGCGTCGTCGAGGTTGTCGGCATCGGCGTGCGGATGGTTGTAGACACTTTCGTACAGGGCCGCATCGTTGAGGCGGTAGTCGGCTGAGAGATCGATCACGCGCAGCCCTGCATCGAGCAGTTGCGGCACGTACGCCATCGCCGCGCGATGCGGCAGCGCCAAAAACGCCACATCCGCCTCCCGGGCGATCGCCTCGGGGTCGATCGGCCGACACATCGCCACATCGTCCGGGACGAGGCCGAGCAACTGCGGAAAGACATCCGTGATATCGGGCAGCTCCTCGCGGTGGCTGGCGAGGTAGGTGAGGCGCGCCTGGGGATGGCGCAGCAGAAGCTGGATCAAATGCAGGCCGGTGTAGCCCGTGGGGCCGAGGATGGCGGTTCTGATGTTCATGGCTGCTATTGTAGGGGAACGTTCGCGCCATTGCGGAAGAGGCTGCCGAAGCGATGTCACCCCCCCGGGGGGTCGACCTCGGACATTTTGCCACAAGCAATGCTGCTCCTTTGGGTTACGATGATTTTTGGCGATGTCACCCCCACGACAAAGACGACATATTCTGGCGGCTGGGGCATAGGGCCTTGGGGTACCCCTGTGGCGTCATTTTGGAAGTTTGGGCATCCAGCACCACAGAGGCGGATGTTGTGGTGGCACGATCGCCCAGCGACATCATACCTAATTTTATGCTAAAATATTAGGAAGACAAGATCCGGGACTTTGTTCCCGGGGTTCGGGGGGTGTGGGGTTCGCGGGGAGAAGAGGTGGATTTGGATTTTCCTGCGATGGGGGTTTTGCTGAGGGGTGAGATTGATTAGGATGGTGCGGTCGACGGGGGCCGTGGCTTGCAGTCACGGCGACCGGGGGAACCACAGAGTGTGGTTTTGAGGCGTCACGTCAACGCGTGTTGTTGCGTGGAAGCAACATCGCGGCGACGGCGTGGGAGCGACCGGGCTGCCGATCGCGGCGGCTTTTCGACTTGTAAATAGCGTGGAGATCGTCGCTTGCGCCAGGGATGGCGGCATGGCGGGCCCGAATTGGCACGTTGTGGCAGGCGTCTTGTGACAGGATGGGCATCAGTAACAACCCAAAAACCGAGGCGGGAGGACCTGTCATGGACGAAGCGAAATTTCAGCAGAAGCTCAACGAACTGATGAAGGAGATCGCGGTGCTGCCCAAGGCCGAGCGTGAGAAGCTGACCGAGGTCGCCGAGCAGACCAAGAAGCGTCACGCCAAGCTGCAGAAGACGGTGCATGACCTGCAGGAGAGCCTGGACTACCTGCGTCTGAGCATCAAGTACCTGGTGTTCGACCTGGAAGCCACCCGCCGGGAGAACGGCTACCTGCGCAAGCTGATCGAACAGGACCGGGCGGAAGAGAAATAATCGACTCGACGGTGAAAACGCGCGATGTGAGGAGCGGACGTTTGATCGACGGCCGCTCTTTTTATTTGGTGATTTGGTGATGTGGGGGTGATGGGCGTCATCCCGGGCGATTTCGGCCTTCATTGCATTGATTCATCCGTGCCATCCGTGTTATCCGTGGTCAAACTCTGCCTCATACTTTGTGTCCCTCCTGTGCCTCTTCGTGGCTAATTCGGATCGGCCGGCACGGTGGCGTCGGTGGCGGGGATGAGGTCGGCGATGAGTTGGTCGCCGAGTGAATCGAAGGCGACGGCGCCGCGGCTGAGGAAGATGACGGCGAAGGCGGTTTCCTGCAGGTCGCCGAACGAGCCATCCTCGCGTTGCTGTTTGAGCAGCACCTCGGCGGCGGACTGGTACCAATCCATGTTGTTGAAGCGCTGCCGCTGGGCGAGCAGCCCCACGTGCTGGACGGCGGCGAGGTAGTAGTTCTTCCAACCGCCGTTGGGATTGCGGTCCGGCTGAAAGTGCCAGTCCATCCAGTCCAGTCCGTGGTCGAGCCCTTTTTGCGCGGCGATCTTCTGTTCGGGGCTGAGGTGTTCGTGCGCCATGAGGAGGCAGGTGAGCGCGGCTGCGGTCATGCCGCCGGTGCCCTGCTGTTTGGCGGGGTCGGGTCGGTAGGCCCAACTGCCATCTTCGTGCTGCGTTTTGAGCAGGTAATCGACGATGCGTGGCCAGACGGATTCGGGCACGTGGATGCCGTTGGTGTGCGCCAGCCAGAGGGTGAGCCAGCCGGCGAGGGTGGTGGAGGTATCGCCGTTGTCGTTGCGGTTGCCCACGTCGTAGTTGAACGTGCCGTCACGGCCCATGGCGCGTTGGAGTCGGCTGACATCCTGTCGGATGATTTCGCGGTAGCGCTCGTTGTCGGGGATGACCTCCCACATGTGGGCGCGGAAGCAGATGGCGTACATGCCGTTGAGTCGTTGACTGAAGACCCAGTCGATGGCGGCGACGAGGCTGTTGTTGAGGCGGGGATCCTCACCTGCCATGAGCAGGGCATAAGCGACGAGTGCGGTGTATCCGCCATACTTGTGCGAGCCGCTGTCTTCGGGTTTGTCCCAGTGGAACTTGGCCTGCTGCTGGGTGTAGAGCCAGGCGACGCCTTTTTCGATGGCGGCGGCGATGCGTGGATCGTGTTCGCGTTGGTCTTCCTCGCCGCGCCGTTTCCTGACCATGCGGTGCGCGAGTTTGGGGCCGATGTTGAGCGAGCCGAGAACCTTGTCGACACGGGCGAGCTGGTTGAGGATGCGCGTGCGCTGGGCATCGCGCTGGGTGTGGTTGGCGAGGTACTGCTCGTAATAGGTCTTGGCACGGATGAGCATGGCGACACGGTTGACGTTGGCGCGATCCTCGCCGCGTCGGCTGTACCAGTCGCCGAGCTTGATGCAATCGTCAAGCGTCACCTCGCTGAACGGTTTGGCGGCGAGCGTGGCGTGCGCCATGAGGTCGGCATCGTTGACGATGGCGGCATAGGGCAACGCGGCGGCGGGGTTGTCGCGTTCATCGAGGTGATAACTCACGAGCCTGGCAGCGATGGCGGCGTTGTTGGGTGATGCGTTGAGCTGCCCGACAAGCTCGGCGATTTCCGACTGACGTTTGATAAGGGCGCGCGTCTCGGTGATGCGGCGATGGATGACGGGAATGATGGGCGACTGCTGTTTGCCCGCCAGCGCGAGGGCACGCTGGTAGATGTCCAGCGCGCGTTCACCTGCTTCGGCATCGAACGCCTCGGCCGCGAGTTGCATGTGCAGGTCGATGAGACGTTCGAGGGTGGGCGCATCATCGCCGCCCGTTTCGTGATGTTGCTCAGCGAGTTGCAGGGCCTGCTCGCGGTAGTCCAGGCGATGGGCGGGGTCGAGCTTTTCGAGTCGACGCAGCGCCTCGGCGGCGTGGGGGTAGCCCACCGGGTGCATGCGGCCGAGGCTGACGGCGCGTTCGCACAACCGCTGCACGAGCGGCTGGGGCAGCGGGCGGGTGTCGATCAGCGCGATGAACGCGCCGGCGAGGATGGCGTCGTCCTCGGGTTCGGGGGTCTGTGCCGCGGCTTCGAGTTCGCGGCCGAACCGTGCCGTGATCGCCATTTCGACGGGGTCGGCGGCGGGGGACGGAGCGTCGGCGGCATGCAGCGGAAGCGGGGTGGATGCGGCGACGAGCAGAAGGCACGAAACGATCAAGGCGGGCGTGAGACGCATGACAGGCTCCCTGAACGACGTGACACGAAAACAGACAGGTGAACCCGGAAGTGGCGCGAACGGGTTTCATTGTACCGCGGCGAAGCGACGCCTGATAGCCCCTCAGTGGTAGCGATGGCGCGCCACCACCGCTATGATGTGCCAACGCAAGAGTTGATCAACGCAACACGCATTCAGGAACGTGTCATCATGAGCGATTTCGATCCGACGAAGAAGCCCCAGGGCGTTGTCCATCCGCCGTACGACCTGCTCGCGGCGGCGGCGGCGGGTTATCAGCACGCCCCGGCCTCAATGTTCGCCCAGCACATGCCCGCGCACCTGCAGGCCGGCTACCAGCGCTATCGGGAAATGACCATCGACGAGCTGCTGCTGGAAAACCGGGTGATCTTCCTCGTCGGGGAGATCCACCACGCCTCGGCGACGGGCGTGATCATGCGGCTGCTGCACCTGCAGAACCAGAAGAAGAACGTCGACATCAACCTCTACATCAACAGCCCCGGCGGCAGCGTCGACGACACGCTGGCGATCTACGACACGATGCAGTACCTCTCGTGCGATGTGGCGACGTACTGCATCGGCAAGGCGCAGAGCGGCGGCGCGATCGTGCTGGCGGCCGGCGCCAAGGGCAAGCGGTTCATCCTGCCCCACGCCCGGGTGATGATCCACCAGCCGTTCGGCGGCCTGTGGGGACAGACCAGCGATGTGCAGATTCAGGCGGAGGAGATTCTCAAAGCCAAGCGTCAGATCAACGAAATTCTCGCCCGCCACACCGGCAAGACGCCCGAACAGGTTGAGGAGGATTCCGAACGCGACCGCTTCTTCTCGGCGCAGGAAGCGAAGGATTACGGCCTGGTCGACGAAGTGCTGCAGGTGGGTGCCGCCGAGCGCACGACGTAAGCCACCGACAACATCGCACACCTTCCCAACCCACGCGTTCACCCGCGTGGGTTTTTCATTGTGCGTGTGATGATCACGCCGGACCGTAGGGATGGTCTTCGACGGTGGCGACGACCGGCTGGCTGTGGGGCTGGATGTCGACGATGACACGTTCGATGCCGCGGCTGAAGCGGTGTCGCACGCGCAGCAGCAGGAGCGTCGCCACCACGCACAGGCCCGCGGCGGAGCCCCACCAGAGTCCGGGCGCACCCGCCTGAAGGTGGAACGCCATCACCACGCTTACCGGCACGCCGAGCATCCAGTAACCGACGATGTTGATGACCAGCGGCGCGCGGGTATCGCCCGCCCCGCGAAGCGTTCCCGCCGCAACGGCCTGCAGCCCATCGAAAAGCTGAAACACACCGGCGATGGGAATCAGTGTCGCGGCAATGCCGATCACCACCGCATCGCGTGTGTACACCTCGGCAAGCATGTGCGGCACGGACAGGAAGATCACGGTGGTGACGCACTCGAACGCCACCGCGGTGATCAGCGCGGTGACAGCGGCGCGTCGGGCGCGATGCTGATCGCCCGCCCCCACGCCGTTGCCCACCAGCACCGCCGCCGACTGCCCCAGCGCCAAAGGCACCATGAAGGTCAGCGATGCGAGGTTGATGGCGACGTTGTGCGCAGCCAGTTCGTTGGTGCCGAGCCGGCCCATGAGCAACAGCACGACGGCGAACGCGGCATACTCCAGCCACATGTGCGCGCCGATCGGCAACCCCAGCCAGATCACGCGTCGAAACGTCTCCAGATGCGCCACGCCCGGCCGCAGCGGCCAGAGGTACGGCCTCATGTCGCACCACGCCAGCCGAACGAGCAACAGGAACATGATCCATCGGCACAGCGTGGTCGCCCATGCCGCACCCGCCACGCCCAAAGGCGCAATGCCCAGCCCACCGAAGATGAGCACCTGGTTGAGCCCCATGTTGGCGACGTTCGCCAGCACGATGGCGATGACCAGCGGGCGCAGCCGATGATGCGCCTGCAGCGTTTGCCGCCAGACGGTAAAGAGCATGAACGGCAGGACGCCGGGAATGTTGATGATGGTGTACAGGTGCGCCGTCGGCACAAGGTCGGGCGGCTGGCGCAGGAAGGCGAGCACCGTCGCAGCAGGGAGCATGGCCGTGGCGGCCACGATGCTGATGACGATCGACAGGATGATGCCGCGTTGCACACCGCGCGCCACCGCCTCGTCATCTCCCGCCCCCACCGCCTGGCTGACGATCGGGTCCAGCGCCAAAAGCACGCCCATGAGAAACGCGCTCACGCCCCAGAAGTAGACCGTGCCAAGCGCCACGGCCGCAAGCGCCTGTGGCGACAGCTTGCCCACCATCACGGTGTCGACCACGCCCATGAGCATCATGCCCACCTGGACGATCACCACCGGGAAAGCAAGCCGCATCACTGCAACAAAATCATCGCGCGAAGGCAACACACAACATTCCGTCAACGTGTTCAGGTTTCCCCCGAGTGCCGCCCCTCAAACCAGCGTCAGGCGAAAGCGGCCCGGAATTGTAGCCAACCGCTCGCGCGAACGCGTTATTCCCATGCGACAACCGCGCCATCCGGGATTGCGGCACGGTCAAGGGTGCGGCGGCGGGGCCGAATGCCACTTACGCGATGATCGAATGAACCACGTGCCCGTGGACATCGGTGAGGCGGAAGCGCCTGCCGCGGTGGGTGTAGGTCAGGCGCTCATGGTCAATGCCCATGAGGTGGAGGATGGTGGCGTGGAAGTCGTGGATGTGCACGCCGTCGGACGCGACGCGCCAGCCGAACTCGTCCGAAGCACCGTGGATGTGCCCCGCCTTGACGCCGCCACCCGCCATCCAGGTGGTGAAGGCGTAGGGGTGGTGGTCGCGGCCGCCATCGGGCTTGTCGTGCGGGCCCTGCGTCAGCGGTGTGCGGCCGAACTCGCTGGCGCACACGACGAGCGTGTCGTCAAGCATCCCGCGCTGCTTGAGGTCGGCCAGCAGCGCGGCGATGGGCTGATCGATGCGCTGGCAGTTGTTGCTGAGCGCGGCGTCGAGCTTGTCGTGCTGATCCCAGCCGCCATCGAAAATAGTGACGAAACGCACACCCCGTTCGACCAGTCGCCGGGCGAGCATGCAGTTGGTGGCGAAGGTTTGGTCACGCCCGCGCCGGCTATCGATGCCATACGCCTCGCGCAGCGCTTGCGGTTCGGCGTTGATGTCGACCAGTTCCGGCCCGGACGTCTGCATGCGAAACGCCAACTCGTATTGAGCGATGGTCGAATCGATCGCGGCATGGTCGGCATCGTGACGCTGCAGCTCGGTGAGCTGGCGCATGGCTTCGACGCTGTGCGTCTGGGCTGCATCGGTGACGCCGTTGGGGTTTTTGAGGTAGAGGATCGGCTCGTGCCCGTTACGGAAGTGCACGCCCTGATAACGCGCGGGGAGAAAGCCGTTGCCGTAGTTGCCCGGCCCGCCGGTGGGTTTGCCGCCGAGCACGACGTACATGGGCAGGTTGCTCGAGAAGCTGCCGATGCCGTAGGTCACCCATGCGCCGATGCTGGGGTAGCCGCTTTGCTGGTAGCCGGTGTTCATCATGAGATGACCGGGCAGGTGGTTGAACGCGTCGCCGTGCATCGATCGGATCATGCACAGGTCATCGGCGTGCCCGGCGAGGTGGGGCAGCAGCTCGGAAAAATCCATGCCGCATTGCCCGTGTTTGTTGAAGGCGAAGCTGCTGGGTCGCAGGGCGGCGTTGGCGCCGATGAAGGCGAGGCGAATGCCCTGCCTTGCCGATTCGGGCAGCGGTTTGCCGGCGTATTCGGCAAGCAGCGGCTTGGGGTCGAACATGTCGAGCTGGCTCATGCCGCCGCCCATGAAAAGAAAGATGCACGCCTTGGCGCGTGGCGCATGATGCGGGGCAATCGGCACGCCGGGCGCGCCGTTCGTGGAAGTGGTCGTGGCGCCGAGCGCGCCTTCCTGCTGCAACAGCGCCGCCAACGCCGCCATGCCCAGCCCGCTGGCGCTGCTGGTCAGGAACCGCCGACGCGAAAGGTGCAGCGCGTGAGCCGGGTCATCGCGATGGCAATTGCAGTCAACCATGATCACTTCCGCTGATACGTTTCATCCATCGACAGCACCGCGCGTGCCGCAACCACCCACGCGGCCGCATCGGCGCGGGCCACCCCCTCGGGCAGCGGCTCATCGCCGAGCACCTGACGCACCGCGCGGTCATCGCTGCCATACGTCTCGCGCAACTGCTGCCACAACTGCGCCACCACCTGGCATTCCGCATCGGTCGGCGGACGGGTGAAGCACCAGCGCAGCATCTGCGCCGCCCGCGCCGCCGCATCCCCTTCGGGCAGTTCGCGAATCACCCGCATGCCCAGGCCGCGCGCCGCGTCGATGAAGATCGGCGCGTTCCACAGTGTCAGCGTCTGCAACGGCGTGTTGGACACCTCCCGCCGCACACACGCCACACTCGCATCAGGATGATCGAACGCGGGCAGCATCGGCACGGGTGTGTTGCGCTGGTAGGCCATGTACACGCCGCGACGAAACAGCTCCTTCCCCTGCGACTGCTCCCAACGCATACCCCAGCCAAGCCCCTGCATGTCCGGCGGCAACCGGTCGCGAAAGCTTCGCCCCCCCACCGATTCCAGATTCAGCAACCCCGCTGCCCATAGCGCATGATCGCGCACCAGTTCCGCTTCGATGCGTCGCCGCCACTGTCGTGCCAGCAGTCGGTTATCCGGGTCCACGGCATGGACATCCTCGCGAAACGCCGATGACTGCCGATAGGTGGCCGAAAGAACAATGCGGCGAATGAGCTGCTTGCGCGACCAGCCCGACGCCATGAAGTCGACCGCGAGCGTATCCAGCAGTTCCGGGTGGCTGGGCAGATCGCCCATCATGCCAAAGTCGTCCGGCGTGGCGACGATGCCCGCGCCCATCAGCCGCGACCAGATGTGGTTCACCGCCACCCGTGCCGTCAGCGGATGCTCTTCGCTCGCCAGCCAGTAGGCGAAATCCAACCGATCGGGTGTTTCGCCGCGCGGCTTCAAGGGTGGAAGAAACGCAGGCGTTCCCGCCGTCACCTTCTCGCCGCGATCCGTATACACGCCGCGCACCCGAATATGCGTCTGGCGCCGCTTCTGCCGCACAACGACCGCATGCACCCAGTCGCCCGCGAGGTATTGGTCCAGCGCTTCGCCTTCGCGCGTGCCCGGCCGCACCTCCACGCCACGGTTCGCCGGATCGGCAAACTCCTGCCACGGAATGTCGCGATGTTCCATCTGCCCGTAGAAGAAATCCATGAGCTGATGAAACTCACGCTGCGACAGCGGGTCGTGCTTGTGGTTGTGGCACTCAGCACACGCCACGGTCAATCCCATGAACGCCGAGCCGACCGCGTTGACCTGCCCCACCGATTTGCGCCAGCGTGCTTCGCCAACGTCGATGCCGCCCTCGGTGTTGTGCAGCTCGTTGCGGTGGAAGCCCGACGCGATGCGCTGTTCGATCGTTGCATCGGGCAGCATGTCGCCGGCGATCTGCTCAATGACAAACGCGTTGTAGGGTTGATCGCGATTGAAGGAGTTGATGACCCATTCGCGCCACCGCCACGCCCCGGGACGCTGGTAGTCGCGCTCCCAGCCATCGCTGTCGGCATACCGCGCCACATCCAGCCAGTGCTTGGCCCACCGTTCCCCGAAGTGAGGCGAGGCAAGCAGCCGGTCGACCAGCTTCTCGTACGCATCAGGCGCGGGGTCGGCAACGAACGCGGCCGCCTCCTCCTGCGTCGGCGCCAGACCGATCAGGTCCAGGTACACCCGCCGCACCAGCGTGTAGCGGTCCGCTTCGGGTGAAGGTTGAAGCCCCTGCGACTCCAGCCGTTGAAGAATGAACGCATCGATGGGGTCGCGCGGCCAGTCGGCATCGCCCACCGCGGGGGTTGGATGCGCCCGAGGCGGCTGAAACGACCAATGCGGCTCGTACACCGCGCCCTGGGCCACCCAGTCGCGCAGCACCTGCTTCTGCGCCTCGGTGAGCGGGTGCTTGGAATCAAGCGGCGGCATGACCAGCGCCGGGTCGTCCGTCACCACCCGTCGCACCAGTTCGCTGGCGTCCGGGTCCCCTGCCACGATGACCGGCCCGCCCTTGCCCCCGGCGCGGGCGGCCTCTTCGATGTCCAGACGCAGCCCCGCCTTACGCGCAGCCTCATCCGGGCCGTGACAGTTGAAGCAGTGGCTTGAAAGGATCGGTCGCACATCCCGGGTGTACGCGATCGGCTCCGCCGCCGACACAACCCCCACGCTCAGAACGCTGAACATGGCCAGCGCAAGCCGATGTGTCAGGGTGCCTCCCATGGTGCGTCCCATTAGCCTTCTATCGTCACACCCGCGGCAACGGCTGAGCGGCGCCGCTTCGCGCCGTGCGCGCACCGTCCACCCGTTGCGCGGCACACGCTCTTACCGACATGCGACAAAGATGCCAAACCTCCGCACCGGGTGCCCCCCGCCTTACGCCTGTCGTTCGGGCTCGTCCCCATCCTCCCGAGCTTCCTCCGCTGCCCCCACCCGTGGATGTCGGGCCCCGAAAAGCTCCAGTTTGACCACGTCGTAGCGGAACAGCAGCGCGATCGTCCAGTCGATGACGATGCGCAACCTGCGTTCCCACCGAGGCATCTGCCACAGGTAATAGCTCCGCCAGACCCACCACGCCAGAAACCCGCGCACCCGCACCTTCCACACCCGCCCCACGCCGGTACGATGCCCCAGTGCCGCGAGCATGCCCATGGTTTCGTAGACGAACGGCTCGAGCGGTTGGCCGCGAATCGCAGCGGTGATGTTTCCCGCCAGCACCCGTGCCTGCCGCAGGGCGTGCTGCGCGAGGGAGGCGTAAGGCTTGCCCTGCGGATCGGGCACCGAGGCGCAATCGCCCAGCGCCCACACCTCGGGACGCTGCCGGCTCCGCATCGTCGCGTCCACCACCAGCCGTCCGCGTTTGTCCTTCTCCAGATCAAGCGTTGCCAGGAGCGGATTCGGCGCGATCCCCGCCGCGAGGATGATCGTGCCCGCTTCGATCGTCTCCCCGCCCCCGAGGTGCAACCGATTCGGCGCGATCCGTTCCGCCGGCGTGTTGGTGCGGATGTTCACCCGACGTCGCTGAAGCACATCGATGACATAATCCGCCTGATCCTGTTCCATCTCCGGCAGCACGCGCGGGCCGGCCTCGATCAGATGAAATCGCACCTCCCGGCAACGCAGGTTCGGGTAATGCCGACACACATCGTGCACGAACTGCGTCAGCTCGCCCATCAGTTCCACGCCCACCAGCCCCGCGCCGATCACCACCAGCGTCATCAGCCGTTGCCGAACGACGGGGTCCTGCTCCAGCGTGGCGCGCTCGAACGTATCAATGATGTGGTTGCGCAGGTAAATCGCATCGGCGAGCGACTTGAAGTAAAGCGCGTTCTCCGAGCCGGGAATCACCTGCGTGTTGGTCACACCCCCCACCGCGATGACGAGTTGATCGTACGGCAGCTCCTGCAACGGGCTCGATGCATCGTGCCGCATGCGCACGACACGTCGTTCAAAGTCGACGCCTTCCACATCGGCTTCGAAGAACTGCGCGCGATCGAGCATACGGCGAATCGGACTCACGACGTGCCGCGGATCGAGCACGCCCGAACTCGCTTCAAAGAGCAGCGGCGTCACAAGGAAATAGTTCACCCGGCTCACCAGCGTGATGCCCACCGAGGGGTCATCGCGCCAGAGGCGCTGCAGATGCGTCGCGGTGTACACCCCGCCGAACCCGCCACCCAGAATGACCACCCTTGTCACCAACGCATGCACCCTGTGCCGACGAATTTACCAGTAACGTTCGTAATGAAGATTGCCCGGTTGGGTTTTGCTGTGGGCGGTGAAGCCCCGCGCTTCGAGCATGGCGCTGACGTTGCGAATCATGTCCGGGTTGCCGCACAGAAACACGTGGCACGTCTGCGGCGCAAGCAGCGAGCCGACGAGTTCCTGATAGGTCGATTCCTCCAGCGCGTGCTGCACCCTGCCGCGCAACCCCTGCCACGCCGAGGCGTCCGGCTCGCGCGTGGCGGTCGGCACGTACACCACCGAGTCATCCTCCGATGCAATGCGGCGAAGCTCCTGGTCGTACCCCAGATCCACCGCCCGACGCACCCCGTGGATCAGCACGAACCGTCGCCAGCGCCGCTCACCGCGCGATCGGTACGTGCGCAACATCGACATGTAAGGTGCAATGCCCGTGCCCGTGGCGACCATCACCAGATCGCGGTCCGGCTCCACCCCTTCAAGCGTGAACGTGCCCCGGGCGTGCGGATCCAGGTACAGTCGATCCCCTTTACGCATGCCAAAAACGCGCGGCGACAACCGCCCCTGCGGCACCAGCACCAGGTACAACTCCAACCAACGCCGCTCGTCCGCCGACGAGGCAATCGAATACGCCCGCCGCACCAGTCGCACCTTCCCCGAACGCACCACCGGCTCACCCGCCTCGTCCAGTTCGGGCAATCCCAGCGTGCAGTACTGCCCGGGAATGAACGACGGCGCCTCACCCGCATCCGGCGCAACGCGCACCACCGCAAGATCGTCCGACAAATCCTTGCGGTAAACGATGTGGGCGTTCAGCCCCTCATGGGCCGTTGCTGGGGCCATGCCACCGCCTTCCTATCGGGGAAACGCTGACTTTTGCCGTA
Organism: uncultured Phycisphaeraceae bacterium; assembly: GCA_964511575.1. Classification (GTDB taxonomy): domain Bacteria; phylum Planctomycetota; class Phycisphaerae; order Phycisphaerales; family Phycisphaeraceae; genus CALKHT01. Next base: position 19,967 of record CAZEFM010000036.1, read on the forward strand.
CCACGTGAACCTCTGATCGATCATATCCCCTTTTATGTATGATGGGCACGCTCTGGATGTGAATCGCCATGGCCACGGATGAATCCCTGCAACCTGTGTTTGGCTTTGTGCTGTTCGGCGGCCCGTTGTCCGGCGCGCTGGTGCGCGACATTCGGCTTGCCAACGAACTGGCGCAGCGCGGTTACCGCGTCCACGTCTGGTGGGCCATGGACCGATGCAAACAGGCCGACCTGCACCACTCCATCCAGCAGCACTGGCTTTTCAACGGCATGCGCTACGGCCGCGTCGGCAGCCTCGGCGACGTCGCCCGCGGCATCAAGGAATCGCTGGGCAGGCTCAACACCGCCCTCTTCCCCGACAAGGTCCGCAACCACTACCTGCAGCAGCGCCCCTGGCTGCTCAACTGGCTCATGCACGGGCTGACCGACCGCGTGTGCCGTGGCGCTGCCGACGATGCCGCGCTCGCCCGGCGATTCGCCCGCGAGCTCAACGCCGCCGGCGTCACCCACGTGCTGCCGATGCTCAGCATCCTCTGCCCCTTCGTCGAAGCCGCCCGCCGCGTCTCGTCCCGCCGCTTTGAGTACATCGTCACGTTTCAGGGCTATGAGCTTTACGCCAACTACGCCCGCGCCATGGGTTGCGAGGCGAAGCTGTACGAACGGCTCGTCGAAACGGTGGAGCAGTCGGGCCATCCCGCCATCGCCGTCAGCGAGGACTACGTCCAGCGCATTCACGACGACATGGGCCTGCCGCGGGAGAAGATGCGTGCGATTCCGCCCGGCGTGCCGCTGCCGGACCGCATCGACCGTGAAGCCGCCATCGCGTCCTTCGCCCAATCGCACCCGCGCTACCGCCGCGACATTCCGCTGATCACCTACATCGGCCGACAGGATGCTGAGAAAGGCATCGATCTGCTGCTCTATGCCATGGCGATGCTGCACCGGCGCGGCGTGCCGTTTCAACTGGCGATCTGCGGCCCCACGCTGTTCGGCGACGGCTACAAGCAAACCTGCGCCCTCATCGCCGAGAACCTGCGCGTCCCCGTTTTCAAGTGGAAACGCCGAGTCGATGAAAAAACGCGTTTCGAACTGTTCGCCATGTCCACCTGCGTCGTCTATCCGTCCATCCACCGCGAGCCCTTCGGCATGGTGCCCGTCGAGGCGATGGCGTACGGCACGCCAGCCGTGGTCCCCGATGCCGGTGGCGTGGCGCAGGTCATCGAAGCCAACGGCGCGTGCGGCGGTGTGCGCTTCAACGTCTGGGATTCCGGCGACCTGGCGCGACAGATCGAACGCGTGATAACCGATAAGGAACTGTGGCAGCGACTTTCCGCCGACGGCCCGCGCGTCGCCGAGTATTTCTCGATTCCGCGCCTCGCCGATCGCGTGTTGCGCCATGCCGGGCTGATGCCCACCGACACGCCGGCCGAGGCACCGGCGCCCGAGGCCGTGGCGACGCCGTGACACAATGCCGCCGCGCCCAAACGTGCCGCCCGAAAGGTACCTGAGGAATGGAGGGGGCGATTCGCAACAACATCAGTCGAATGGGGGTTTTGAAGTGAGGACCAATCAAACCGCCTATGTGCCCGCCTGTCTGATCGCGCTGTTTGTCATGTGGTTCATTGCCGCCGACACGCTGCACGCCCACGAAGTCGACAACTACAGCGTGCCCTTCTGCCAGGAATACGCCGACATCGGCCCGCTGCTCGACGCCATCGCCTACCGCAACATGCAGCGAGCCGTCGACGACCTCAACGCCAAGATTCGCACCGCGCAGCAACACAACCTGACGGCCGAACAACTGGAGCAGTTTCAGTCGCCTTACGCCATCGCCACCGCGGTCCGTTACGCCTTCCCGCCCACGCTGTCGATGATCGACGACATCGAACGCATGCTCGCCTCACCACAGGTGCGCATGCGCTACCCCGGCCTTGTCACGGCTTACAAGCCCTTCAGTTGCATCTACGACCACGCCAGCTTCGTGCTCGATCCGCGACAGGTGTTCAAGCTGTGGCGCGCTTCCACCGTTCGCATCGGCGACACCTATCTCGGCACCGACAAGATCGGCCACTTCCTTTCCAAGGGATATATCAACTTCGATCTGGTCACGCGCGAACTCGCCAAACACGGCGACCGCGAACGCGCCATGGCGGCGGCGCTGAGTCTCGGCACCAGCGACCACTTCTTCTACTCCGAAAAACGCATGGTCGGCTACTTCTCATCCGGCGTCTTCTGCCACGCCGACCTCACCGCCGACTATGCCGGCCTGCTCTTCTACATCAACCTCACCGAGCCGGTCACCATCAACGGCGAAACCCGCCCCGCCATGCTGCGGCTCAACGATCAGGGCCTGTGGGAGTTTGCCCCGCACATCCGCCCCGACAGCAAGGTGTTGAGTTCCTTCGTCTCGCACCATTTCGACGAGGTGCTCAACCCGAACCTGTTCGAGCCGACGATGCGCAACGCCGTTCGCCGCGCGATTGAAGAACGCTCCTGCCGTCTGCTCGAGTGGTACGCCGATGAACTGGGCAACCGCCGTCCGCGTGCATGGTTCGAATCGCTCATCGAGGAACACACCACCTATTACGGCGTGGAGTACGGTCACGACCGCCGCTGGAACGACATGGTCACCATCCTCAACACCTGCCTCGCCCCGTTCGACTTCGGCGATGACATCCAGGCGCGTTCGCCGCGCGGTTGGACGGCACTGCACGATGCGGCGGCGACCGGCGACACCGCACGCCTGCAACAACTGCTCGAACAGGGCGCGGAACTCGATGCCCCCGTGCAGTCCCGCGAAACATGGTCGTCGCAGTGGGGCGACACACCGCTGCACATCGCCGCGACCGAGCAGCAGCTCGAAACCGCGGTTCGACTGATCGAAGCCGGCGCGAACGTCAACGCCGCCAACATTCATGGCGTGCGACCGCTGCACCGTGCCGCACGGCAGCCGCAACTGATGCAGATCCTGCTGGAGCGCGGCGCGGAAGTGGACGCCGCCGACCAGCGTGGTCGCACCGCACTGCACTGGGCCGCCGCCTACAATCAGCCGCAGACGCTCGCGCTGCTGATCGATCGCGGTGCGAAGCTCGATGCTGTCGACCATCGCGGTCAGACGCCGCTGCACTACGCCGCCACCTTTGCCGGCACGGAGGCGCTGACGCTGCTGATCGAGCGCGGCGCGAAGGTGAACCATGCCGCCGACCTGGGCGCAACGCCGCTGCACGTCGCCGTCCGCCGCAACAACATCGCTGTCGTAGAACGGCTGATCAAAGCCAAAGCCGACGTCCACGCCGCCGACGAATTCGGCTGCACGCCACTGCACGATGCCGCGGCCCGGCATCACGGCGACGTCGCCGCGCTTCTGCTCACCGCCGGTGCACACGCCGCCGCCCGCGACGCCTTCAACGACACCCCGCTCCATCATGCCGCGCGTCACGGCCACCAGCGCATCGTCGAACTGCTGCTGCAGCACAACGCATCCGTCACCGATCGCAACGACGCCCAGCGCACCGCGCTTCACGAAGCCGCCGCCCACGGCCATCGAGCCGTCATGACGCTTCTTGAACAGCACGGCGCGGATGTCACCAGTCGCGACCGCCGCGGGAAGACCCCCGCCGACCTCGCCGCCGCCGCGCCGCTCGATCCCGTTGAACAGTTCGGCCGACTCGGCCAGTATCGCTGAACGCCTCAATCATCGCGCCCCGGAACCACGCCACATGCGACGCACGCTCCTCCTGCTCCTTTGCATGTTCACCCTCGGCTGCCAGTCCGCCAACCCGATCACCCAGTGGCAGCGCCACGTCGAGCAGTACATCGACACCGAAGGCGGCGGCAACTTCGCCGTCGTTCGAAACGTCGGCAACGACCCCACCCACGTGCAGCTCGGCATGTTCGGCGAGCGACGCGGCGCCATCAAACCCAAACGCACCGATATCAACAGCGTTGTCGTCGGCCACCGCCGAATCAACAACCGCTACTGGCTCATCTTCATCGTCGGCGAGATCCGTCAGGACGGCGGCGTTGTCGATGTGCAGTTCGATCAGCCGATGGTCGAGAGCCTGCGTGCCGCAGCCGTGTCGCGCGATGGCGACGATTACCTCTGGGTGGTCAGCGATGAGAACGACGCCGCCCTCCGTGCCTACATCGCCGCACAGGAAGCGCACTGGCGACAAAGCCACCCCGAACGCGCGAACCAGCCCGTCCCCTGGACCCGCTTCCCCACCGATCACGACCGCTACCAGCTCACCATCAACGGCCCCCACATCACCATCACCGAAACACGCAGCAACGCCACCTGGACCCTCACCCTCCCCACCCCCGACTAATTACGAGAACCACTCACCACTAACCACAACCACCCCCCCGCCTCCGCTATACTCCCTCCCATGCCCACCATGCAAAGCGCCCCCGGCGCACACATCGTTCTGGACGGAAAGCCGATGCTTTACTTCGGCGGCACCGCCTACACCGCCCTGCAGGGTGACCCGCGCATCATCAACGCCGCCTGTGAAGCGACACAGCAATACGGCCTCGCCAGCGCCACCTCCCGCTCGGGCATCGGCAACACACCGCCCACCCTCGATGTCGAACGACGCGCCGCCGAATACTTCGGCTGCGACGATGCCTTCTACTTCGTCTCGGGGTATCTCGGCAACGCCATCTTCACACGCACACTGCGCGGTCACGTCGACATCATCTTCATCGATGAAGCATCGCACTTTTGCGTCTTCGAAGCGGCGGAACTGCTGCACCAACCGCTCATCCGCTTCAAACATCGGGATGTGGCGGAACTCGATCGGCTGTTAAGTGAACACGTGCAACCGGGCATGATGCCGATGGTGATGACGGATGGCGTCTTCGCGGTGCTCGGCGACATCGCCCCGCTGGCGGAGTACCACCGGCTTCTGGGTCGCTACGATCGCGCGGTGCTCTGTGTGGACGATGCCCATGCCGCAGGCGTGCTCGGCGACAACGGGCGCGGCACCTTCGAGCATGCCGGGCTCGCCGGCGCCAACACCCGCCTGCCCCTGATCGACGCCAATCCCAGCGGCACCTACCTGCTCTTCAGCGCCACGCTCAGCAAGGCGCTGGGTGGGTTCGGCGGGATCATCCCCGGGTCGAACGATTTCATCAACGCCATCAAGGGCCACTCGCGCCTCTACAACGGCGCCAGCGCCCCCACCGTACCCGCCGCCGCCGCCACAGCCACCGCGCTGCAACTGCTCATGACCGAACCGGCGCATCAGCAGAACCTGCGCCGCAACGTCGCCGCGCTCAAGGACAAGCTCCGACAGCTCGGCCTGCCCGTCGATGACACCCCCGTGCCGATCATCGGCCTCAAGCTCGGCGATGCCGACAACATGCGACGCATTCAGCGACAACTCGCCGACAACGGCATCCAGATCGCCTACTCGCCCAATTATGCCGGCGTCGGCCCCGAAGGCATGCTCCGCATCGCGGTCTTCAGCACCCACACAACCGAAGAACTCGATCACCTCGCCGAGGCGCTGCGTCAGGCAATGTGAGCGCACGCTTACCTGAACGCCCAAGCGACTGACCGTCCGTCAGAACGGCCAGCCGTGCCGCGAACATATCAATGATCACGCCGTGCGACGCCGAAGCATCAGCAGCGTTCCCGCACCGAGCAGCACCACGCTCGCCGGCTCAGGAATCACACCCTGCGCCAGTTGACGCAGGTCGCCCACCGACAGCGCCGTGTCAAACACGTACACCTCATCGATGAGGCCGTCGAACACCCCGCCGCGGTACCCGCCGATCTGCACAAACTGATTCGCATTCGGTGCGTTGAAGCTGCCGCTATTATTAATGCCCACGCTGTTGACCAGCCCCGACTCATCACCGAGGAAGAACTCGACGACATCAAGGTTTGCATCCCACGTGACGGCGACGAAGCGCCACTTGCCCAGGTTGTCCGCCGTGAACGTGCCGGCGGGGCCCTGCATGGTAGCACCGCCCACGAGCACCTCCAGACGGCCGGCACCGTGCACGTAAAACTCGATGACGGATGTGCTGCCAGCGCCTCCGGTGGTGTTCGGCGCGCGGGTGGAGAAGATGCGGTTGCCCCCAGTCGTCGCGAACGTGTCCATGTTGATCCACGCCGCCACCGTGCCGCGCGTCAGATCGTAATTGTTGAACGGCGCCTGCTGCGGCGCCCAACTGGCGACGCTGGTGTCGATGCCCGCGAAGCTCGCGGAATACCCGCCGCTGGCAAAGGGATTCGTCGCGCTGTTGTACGTTGGCGCGGGATCGGTGCCGGCGGCGCCGTTGAGGAACGCGCCCGAAATCGAGTTGCCGTCAAACGTCGCCACCGGCGCGCCGCTGCCTTCGTTGAAACCTGCATGGAAGATCAGCGACGCTTCTGCCTGCGACGCCGTCATCGCAGCCCCCAACGAAACCATCCACGCCAATGCTCCGGTCCATCGATACATCATGATCGATCTCCTTTATAGAAAAGCAGGAAGTGACATGTGCCGGATATACGTGCATCGCCGTCACCAGCGCATCGGTGCACGGCATGTGAGGATTTGACAACGGCGAACGAGTCATCAACACGCCCCCTCCTCAGGGGTGCCGACTCACCAATGGAGCCAACAGGGTGCTTTAGCCATGAACGGCCGAACATCGTGACGCCAACGAGACCAAACCACCGTCGTGAGCTCATTAGACGGGGCCGCAAAATTATAACAAACGTTAAGTTCGCTCCAACCCCCTTTTCCCATCACACCACCACCGGCGAGCCCCCTTCCGCCCAGTCTCCCATGTTGCCTGCATTGCCATCTGCCGGTAGCATCGACGCCATTGCCTTTCCAGGGAGCTGCGCGTGACTCCGACGAACCCGGCCTCCGACCATCGCGGTTCCATCGACGCCACCCGACGGGCGGGGGAAGCAGCCTGCCTGCGACGCTACTGGCGACGCAACATCGCCATCATGGCCGTGCTGCTCACCATCTGGGCGTTCGTCGGGCTGGGCTGCGGCATCCTCTGGGCAGACTGGCTCAACCAGTTTCGCCTCGGCGGGTTCCCTCTCGGGTTCTGGTTCGCCCAGCAGGGCAGCATCATCACCTTTGTCGTGCTCATCCTCATCTACTGCGTGCTGCTCAATCAGCTCGACAGGAAACATCACGAAGAACTGATGCAACTTCGCCAGCAGGATGCCTGATCGATGACGACGGAACATTGGACCTACGTGTTCGTCGGGCTGACCTTCGGACTCTACCTCTTCATCGCCTGGATCAGCCGCGTCAAGGACACCACAGGGTTCTACGTCGCCGGCCGGGGCGTCCCCGCCATCGCCAACGGCATGGCGACCGGCGCGGACTGGATGAGCGCCGCCTCCTTCATCTCCATGGCGGGGCTCATCTCCACCATGGGATACGCCGGCGGCGTCTACCTCATGGGATGGACCGGCGGATACGTCCTGCTCGCCCTGCTGCTCGCCCCCTACCTGAGAAAGTTCGGCCACTTCACCGTGCCCGATTTCGTCGGCGACCGTTACGCCAGCCGCACCCACGATGATGGCGCGGGCGCCACCATCCTTGCTCGCATGCTGCGCAATCCCGCCCGCCTCGTCGCCGTCATCTGTGCCATCTTCGTCAGCTTCACGTACGTCTGCGGGCAGATGCGCGGCGTGGGCATCGTCTTCGCCGGATTCCTGCCCATCGATGTCAACGCAGGCGTTGTCGTCGGCATGATCATCGTCTTCATCTACGCCACCTTCGGCGGGATGAAGGGCATCACCTGGACACAGGTCGCCCAGTACTGGGTGCTCATCACCGCCTTCCTGATCCCCACCATCGCCATCAGCATCAAACTCACCGGTACGGCCATTCCACAGATCGGCATGGGAAGCCAGCTCATCGGCGAAGTCAACGGCACGGGCGAACACCTGCTCACCAAGCTCAACAGCCTCAACACCGAACTGGGCTTCAGCAGCTACACCGCGACCTTCGAAAACCCCCAGTGGGGCAAGCTCAACGTCTTCTGCACCGCGCTCGCGCTCATGGTCGGCACCGCGGGGCTGCCGCACGTCATCGTGCGGTTCTACACCGTCAAAAACGTCCGTGCCGCACGATGGAGCGCCTTCTGGGCGCTCTTCTTCATCGCCCTGCTCTACCTCACCGCGCCGGCAACGGCGGCGTTCGCCCGCTACTACATGATCGAAAGCCTCCAAGGCAAAACGCACAACGAACTGCCCGACTGGTTCACACGCTGGTCCAGCAGCGGCGTCATCATGTGGCTTGACGATGGGGACGGCCGCGTCCGCTACTCCAACGGCGATGACAACGAAATCTTCCGCACCAAAGGCGGCAGCGTGTCCATCACCGAAGACGTCAACCTCGACGACGGCTCGACCGAGCAGCGCGACGTCGAATACAGCGTCGCCGACATCCGCGTCCAGCAGCAGGCATGGATCAGTTCGTCCGGCACGGAAGGTCGCGACTGGCGACCCATTCTGCGCAGCAGAGGCTTGAGCGGACCCGAGGTCGACATCATCGTGCTGGCAGCGCCCAGCATGGCGGGATTGCCCGGATGGATCGTCGCCTTCGTCGCAGCCGGCGGGCTGGCGGCCGCGCTCTCCACCGCATCCGGGCTGCTGCTCGTCATCTCCTCCAGCGTCGCCCACGATGTCTACTACCGATTGATCGATCCCTCGGCCAGCGAAGCCAAACGCCTGCTCGTCGGACGCGGCACGATCGGCCTGGCCGTCGTCGTCGCAGGACTCTTTGGCATCTTCCCGCCCGGATTCGTCGGCGAGGTCGTCGCCTTCGCCTTCGGACTCGCGGCAGCAAGCTTCTTCCCCGCCATCATGCTCGGCATCTTCACCAAACGCATCGGCACCGTGCCCGCCGTCACCGGCATGATCGTCGGCATCGGCTTCACCGCCTTCTACATCCTCTGTGTCAAGGCAGACACCATCCTCGGGGCCGGCATCGCCAACATGCTGCTCAGTCCCAACAGCGCCCTGCGCACCCACTGGTGCTTCGGCATCGGACCGCAGGGCATCGGCACCGTCGGCATGGCGCTCAACTTCATCGTCACCCTCGCGCTCACGCCGCTGTTCCCGCCGCCCAGCCAGAAGATCCAGGACATGGTTGACGCCGTGCGCGAACCCGAGGGCGTCGGCCCCGCCGTGGCGATCGAAGCAGCCGTCGATCACTGAACGATCATGGGAAGCACATCGCGCATGAAACACGCGTGCGCGGAGCAACCGTGCAGCGTCTTCTCACCCCACCACGACAGGTTCAAAGCGAATGCGCTTGTTCAGCTTTGAAGCAAAGAACGCATCCACCTTCTGAATCCCCGTGATGCGACGGATGAACGACGCCGCCTTCACCAGGTCGATCTTCTGCTGCGCTTCCAGGTGCTCTTCGGGCAGGTCGAGCCTCGCCGCGTAAAACGCGCAACCCTGATGCTGAATCAGCACCACGCGCTTGAGCTTGTGCGCATCCACAAGAAACTTCAGTTCATCCACCACCCCCTGCTCCTCCAGGTGCGCCTCGGTGTGCCCCGCCAGACACGCCGGCCCACCCGGCAGCGCCACGCGGTCATACCGCGGCAACGCCAACCCGTTCTGCAGGAAGTCGTCGAAATGCTCGCCCACGCGGCCGTCGCTGCAGTAAATCGCCGCCGCATGAATGCGCTTCGCCTCGTAAGGCAGCGGGCTTTCGTAAGGCATCCCCAGCTTCAAGCGCGGGCGGGACACAACAGAGGTCGCGGGCGGTGGGGTCATGACATAGCCTTCATTCGAGAATTCAGGTACGCTGCGAGCTGTCCGTCTCGGGGCCCCCTATGGTACAAACTTCCGCCCAACCACGACGCTACCGCGCCACCAGCCGAGCATTCACCTTCCGCGAATACCGCCAAGGCGCCTCCCTGTGGGCGGCGACCATCTCTTATCTCATTTCGCGGCTGCCGCTCCGCACGCTCACGTTTCTTCCCATCGCTGCCGTCCACGATTGGTCCTCTTGCCGGGTCAGTCGCGATGCGATCCCCGAGCCGTTGCGTCAGGCGATCGAACCGATGGAGCGCCAGTTCGAGTCGCAGGGCTTCCATTCCCCCAGCTATTTTTATCTGCGCGACGACATCAACCGCGGTCAGATCGTCAGCATCGACTACTGCGATCCCGCCGGCGACGCGATCGGTGTGATCCACCTGCTCCAATGGGACCTGATCACCCCCCCACGCCGCACCATCCACACGGAACTGATCACACGCTTCACCGACGACACCTGGCTGGCGACCACCAGCACACACGGCACGAACTCCCGGCCGTGGCTCCAGCATCGGTCCCTGCCCGATGCCGATGTCGAACAACTGCGCGCCCTGCATCGACAGACGCTGGCAACGTCGCAACGAACCGCCCACCCCTGCCTGACGGCTGATGATGCCGCCCGGGTGGCTGACGCGATCCACGCCCGCATTCGCGATGAGTTCCTGGAACGAGGCATCTTTGTACCCGCGGACGACGACGCAGGCCCCGACCCGGCCGACAAACTCAACCTTTCGCCGGATGCCCCGGAACGGCCCGTCCTGCTTGCGATGCGTCGTCGACCACCCCAACAGCAACGTTGGGTGAACGCCCTGTTCATCCTGCTCATTTCGGTGGGAGCGTTCATCGGGTTGGGCGCGGCGGCGTGGTCGCTTCGCCTCACGTTGCTGCTCGTGCCGATCCTGCTGTTCCATGAGTTGGGACATTATCTGGTCATGCGCGTACTTGGTTACCGCGACCTGCGCATGTTCTTCATTCCACTCTTCGGCGCAGCGGTCACGGGAAAGGCGGAAAACGTCCCGCCGTGGAAGCGCGTCATCGTCTCGCTCGCCGGACCGGTTCCCGGCATCCTCCTGGCGCTCCCCTTGAGCATGCTGGGGGATCGACTCGACCAACCCATCCTCACCGAAGTCGCGTTGCTCTCGCTCATCATCAACGGCTTCAACCTGCTGCCTGTGATGCCACTGGATGGCGGATGGATCGTGTACACGCTGCTCTTCTCGCGTCACCACCTGCTCAGTTTCGTCTACCGTCTTGGCGCTGCCGTGACGCTCATCGCGGCGGGTCTGTGGCTTCAAACGGCGCTCCTGATGCTGCTGGGCGTGTTCTTTCTGATGTCGCTTCGATCCGAATACATGTTGGGCAGACTCATCGCCTCGCTTCGCCGCGAGCAGGTCAAGCCGGTTGCCGCCGACGATCCTGAATCACCCTGCGCGGACACGCTGCGGGTTGTCCGCGTGATGCAGGAGCGGCTGCCCAAGCAATCGCCGATCGTCGTCGCGGCGATGTGCCAGCGCATCGTCGAGGCGCTGCGGACGCCGCCGCCCCGTTTGCCCGCGACCATCGCGCTCCTGACGGTGCATGCCGGAGCACTCGTCGCAGCACTGGTCATCTTCGCCGTCATCATGGCCGACGGGACGTGGTTCGCACCAGCGGATCCATGGCTCGAGCCGCCGCGGTACGCGTTCACCTGTGGCGGCATCGAACGCATCCTTCCCGCCGACGACACCGCGCGATTCACCGATGCCAATCGTACCACGCTCATCGTCACCTTCGATGCGCAGGAACGAGCCGCACAGGTCTGGGCAACCCTGCGACCCGACCTGCCCGACACTGTCGCCGCCGTGTTGTTCGGCCAAAGCGTTCTCATCGCAACTCCCGACGCGTTGATGGCGGACCGTTTCACATCGCGTCTGTGGCAAGCAGAGCCTCTTCGACTGGACACGCTCACGCAGTACGCCACCGACTTCATCTACGTCAAACTCTCCTGCACCTTCTCCGATGCGGCCGCCGCCGCTGCCGTCGAAGCGGAACTGGCCGACTATTTTGAGTTACCCATTGAAGCATGGTTGATCCCTCCGTGGACACCCGACGCGGTCCAATCATCCCAACTCGTCACGGCGCGACGGTACTTCCGAAGCCTGCGCGAAGGTGACAACTCGGCAACGCCGCCCACCGATCCCCACCTTCGCCAACAACTGGAGCAACTGGCAGAGGAAGGGGCAAAGCTCGACGCCATGGCGGACGATCCCTCGTCGGCGTTGGAAACACCAGACGAGTTTCACTTTCAGTACAGCGACTGGGCGCAGCGCGTGGGCGAGCATCTCGGGCAATTTCCGATCGAGGATGATGCCCCCCTTGGTGCGAACCGTTATGGTGCCACCGGCGGAGCGTGGAGCGAAGGCAGCACGCTTCACCTGATCAGCGTCAACTTCGCCGATCCCGTCGAGGGCCTGCCCGCACTTACCAACTGGCTGTGCGAACGAGGGGCTGGTGAGCTTCACTACGACTTCATGCATCTGGGCGACCTGTTTGACTTACCCGAGTTACAGGTTGAAACCGAGACATGGAGAACACCGTAAGCGCGTTGCGTCCGATCACGTCAGCAGCAGACTCGCAAACGTCGCCAGCGCTGCACACCGAGAATATGCATGAGCGGCACCTTCGTTATCGAAGGATGGGAGCGTTGCAGGGACATGCCGTCGTTCCGTCGCACGTGACTGACGGCGAAAGCGCTAGCGTGAATCCTCGGCCGCTTCACCCAGTGCGGCGAGCGCATCGGCAGCGTCGGACTGGGCTTCTTCCTCTTCCTCCGCGAATTCGGCGAGGGCGGCTTTGGCTTGCGCTGGCGTCACCACGCCGTAGGCCACGTCGATCAGCACCCGCGCCTCTTCGTTGAGGCCGATGCGGCGTGCCAACTGATGAGCGCGTTCGTAACTGGCGCGGGTGAGCCAGGTGGCGCGACGCAGGAAGAACCAACCCGCGCCCGCTCCCACCCCCACGAACAGAAGCGCCAACGCAAACCCCATGGTCGAAGGTTTATCCGGCGGCGCTGAACCGGCGGCAATCACGCCCAGCACCCCCAGTGTCGTCAACAACACCGCCAGGATCAGCAATAGCGCCTGCGTCCACGCCCAGATGACCGACTTGACGTTGAGCCCGATCGGCGCGCCCTGCCAGCCACGCCACGTCTGTGAGAACACCACCGTGCTGCCCAGCGGCAGCAGCGGGATGAACCACAGGTGGGCAAACTTCGTCGCCACGTGAAAGAGGCCCGGTACCTCGTCCACTTTGCCGTACAGCCGCGAACCCCAGATCACAAGCATGCAACACCTCCTGACGTTTGATGCTTCTTCACGACCAGAATGTCAGATCAACACATCACATATGCTTCACGATCGCTTCGCCGAACGCGCTGCACTTCACTTCGTTGGCGTCGCTCATCAGGCGGGCGAAGTCGTAGGTCACGGTCTTGGCGCTGATCGCCGCTTCCATGCCCTTGATGATGAGGTCCGCCGCCTCGTCCCAGCCCAGGTGACGCAGCATCATCTCACCCGAGAGGATGACCGAGCCGGGGTTGACCTTGTCCTGTCCGGCATACTTGGGCGCGGTGCCGTGCGTCGCCTCGAAAATGGCGTGGCCGGACTGAGAGTTGATGTTGCCGCCCGGCGCGATGCCGATGCCGCCCACGCACGCCGCCAGCGCATCGGAGATGTAATCGCCGTTGAGGTTCAGCGTGGCAATCACGTCGTACTCCGCCGGCCGCGTCAGAATCTGCTGCAAAAACGCGTCGGCGATCACGTCCTTGATCACGATCTCCCGCCCGTCCACCTTCAGCGTCATCCAGGGACCGCCATCGAGCAGCTCCGCGCCATACTTCTCCCTGGCGAGTTCATAGCCCCAGTCGCGGAACGCGCCTTCGGTGAACTTCATGATGTTGCCCTTGTGGACGAGGGTCACGCTCTTGCGGCCGTGACGGATGGCGTAGTCAATCGCCGCGCCGACCAGCCGTTGCGTGCCTTCCTGCGACACGGGCTTGATGCCGAACCCCGCCGTCGCGGGGAAGCGCACCTTCTTGAACCGATCGGGGAACGCTTCGCTGAACACCTTGCGGAACTTCTCCGCATCCTCCGTGCCGTGCTGGAACTCGATGCCGGCGTAGATGTCCTCAGTGTTCTCCCGGAAGATGACCATGTCGACCAGT
>CAZEFM010000037.1:0-32783 GCA_964511575.1 uncultured Phycisphaeraceae bacterium
GTCAGGGCTCGGGGCGCAGGTTGATCCTCAGAATGGCTGAGCCTCTCTCAGACCCGATTTCACTGAGGTTATGACCGGTTGGAAACGTTGTCAACACAGACTCAATACACTCCAAATGCGAATGCGGTTCAGTTCGCGAACTCCCCATTCATCGGTTCATCGTCACCCGAACGGTGAAAGGAAAGCCACGGCGAGGAGGCAGGCCGAGGCGCGCAACACGCCAGGTGCAGGGGCACCGATCGACCCAACCCGCCCGTCGGCGCGCGAAGGGGTGACATGTCACCCCCCGGAACAAAGCGCGATGGCGCCAAGATTTTTCGTAAGGCTCCTTTTTGACGGTGGTTACGAGATGGATCGGCGATGTCGTGGGGGTGACAAAGGCGACATTTTCCGTCCTCGAAGATTCGTAAGTTCCGCATGGTTATCAACTTGGCGTTTGTCACCCCTGTCACCCCCCGGAGCGGGCGGCAGAATGAGTTAAATGACTGCATATGCAAAAGTTACAAAATCAGGGGCTCGGAAGGGGGGGTGACATTCGCGACATGTGCAAGGGCAAAATGCAAAGGTCAAAGTGCAAAGTTCACCGTTTTCCAGAGCAACACGGGGCGCGGCTACCCCTGTGTATCCGCCGGAGACGGCGCAATATTCCACCCAAATTTTATGCTAAAACCAATCGGCTTCAAGTCGATCCACATTGAAATATGGATGATTGCGAGGGGGTGTGGTGATCGATCGTGAACGCGCGAGATGACGGGGCGCGGTTGGCGGTTCAGTTGTTGACGCGAACGATGGCGGGGGTGTTGGGGGTGATGGGTGGCGTTTGTGGGGGGACGCCCATGTGGATGAGGGTGCGTTCGATGACGTTGCGTGCGGCGGGTGCGGCGATGATGCCGCCGTAGTAGCCTCGGCTGGTTTCGGGCTGGTGGATGAAGCAGCCGACGATGACGCGGGGGTTTTCGGTGGGCGCGCCGCCGACGAAGGAGCCGATGTATTGGCCCGGGAGGTATCCGCCGCGTTTGCCGGCGACCTGGGCGGTGCCGGTCTTGCCGAAGATGGTGTAGAGATCGCTTTTGGCATTGCGCCCGGTGCCTTCGGTAACGACCTTTCGCATGGTGCGTCGGGTGAGTTCGGCGGCGGCGGGCGAGAGGACGCGCTGAACGAGCAGCGGGCGGGGCATCTCATCGCCGGGCTGATCGCGCAGCACGATGGTAGGGGTGATGAGCAGGCCATCGTTGCCGAAGACACAAAAGGCGCGGGTGATCTGCAGAGCGGTGACGCCGATTTCCTGTCCCATGGGGACGCTGGTGATGGAGTAGTGGGTCCATCGTTTGAGGGGGTGGAGGACACCGCTGACCTCGCCGGGCAGTTCGGAGCCGGTTTTGGCGCCGAAGCCAAAGGAACTGATGGCTTCGTGGACGCGCTGCTCGCCCATGCGCTGGGCGACGATCGCCATGAGGATGTTGCTGGACTTGGTGAGTCCCTGTTCCCAGGTGAGCCGGTCGTAGGGGTGGGCGTCGCGCAGGCGTCGACCGCGGGGCGAGACGTACAGGCCGTGGTGCGCGTTGATGACCTCGCTGGGATGGGCGTAGCGCTGTTCGGTGGCGACGGCCCAGAGGAAGGGCTTGAAGATGGAGCCGGGCTCGAAGACATCGGTGACGCATCGGTTGCGTCGGGCATCGGGCTGGGAACTGTTGACGTCGCGCGGGTCGAAGGAGGGATAGTTCGCCATGGCGAGGATCTCACCGGTGTGAGGATCCATGACGATGAGTTCGCCGCTTTTGGCGTTGTACTGTTTGCAGGCGGCGGCGAGTTCCTCCTCGGCGATGGCCTGGATGGTCAGGTCGAGCGTGAGGTAGATCGATCGGCCGTCGCGGTGGGGCTGGTAGTCGTTCTGCGGGACCCAGAGGGGTTGTCGTGCGGCGTCGCGGAGGTAACGGATGTCGCCGTTTTCGCCGCGCAACTGATTTTCCATGGCCCGTTCGAGGCCTTCGAGTCCTTTGCCTTCGAATCCGACGAATCCGACGACGGGGGCGGCGAGCGGTCCCTGAGGGTACTCGCGGACGAAACGGGGCTGGGTGCCGAGGCCGGGCAGGCGCAGGTTCCTGAGCTTGTCCAGACGTTCCTCGCTGAGTCGGCGATCGAGCACGACGAAGCGCGAATGCATGCGGTCGCTGAGCGTGCGTTCGATGTCGATGGGGTCGTAGTCGAGCGCGAAGGCGATGCGTTCGGAATAGGAGGCGGGCTCGTCGATGAGGGTGGGATCGACGAAGAGCTGGGAGACCATGCGCGAGACGGCGATGGGGCGGCCATCGCGTGCACGCAGGTCGCCGCGGCGGGCTTCGATGGGGGAGCGGCTGTACTGCGTGTCGACGAGTTGGGCGATCGGTTGCGGCGGGCGGATCTGTAATTGAACGACGCGGCCGAGCAGCACGAGCATGACCAGCGTGATGAGGCCGATGGTGACGCGACCGACGAGCAGCACGCGCGAAGCGCCATCGTGGACGAGGACGGGTTTGCGCCTGCGGTTGGGATTGACCTTGGGCGGACGGAGGAGCGCCGACGATCGGAGCCGGTGGACCGGGGGAAGCGGGGTACGCGGGGCGTCGGGTTCAGGGATGTCCTCGGGGGAGGGATCGGGTTCGGGCTCAGTCGGTTCGGAGTCGGTGAAATCGGAATCAGCGAGTTCGGAGTCGGTGAAATCGGCGTCCGAGGGTTCGGCGTCCGTGAAATCGGACTCGACGAGTTCGGAATCAGTGGAATCGGGTTCGGTGAAGTCGGATTCGATGAAGTCGGATTCGACGAAGTCGGATTCGGGGGTCGAGGGAATGGGGTCGGGGGACGGGGTTCGCTGAAGCGACTCCGCCGGGGGCTTGGGGAACAGGTTGTCTTGCGCCTCGTGCGTCACTGCTGGGCGTCCATGGGTTCGAGGGTGCGGGGGCGTCGGCCGATCGCGGAGTGCTGGGCGGGCATGGGGGTGATCGGCTCGAGTTCGAGGCCTGCGCGTTCGACGGCGGTCTGGAGGTTCTGCGGCTGAATGCGTTCGGCGATGTGCGCCTGGTGGGTCCAGATGGCCTGGCGGGTGCGGTTCATCTGCCGGTGCATGCGCGTCATGTCGTGCATGGCGTCGATGCGCTGGTGCCGTTGGTTGAGCAACACCACGCCGACGAGCAGCCCCAGAACGATGATGGTGATGTACTTGGCGAGCATCGCAGCGGCGATCAAAAAAGCGGATGGACGATCAGCGGTTGGGCAGCTTGAGTGTCATGCCGGGCCTGATTTCGTTTTCGTTGTTGATCTGGTCGCTGTTGAGTTTGAGGATGTCGCGCCAGCGGTTGCCATCGCCGAGTTGCGAAGCGGCGATGCGGTAGAGGTTGTCGTTGTCGCGCACGGTGTAGGTGCGTGTGGCGACGTTACCGGGCGCGGGGGCGTTGTGGTTGCGTGCGACCGGTGCGTTTGCCGATCGGGGGAGGCGCAACTCCATGCCGGCGCGGAGGTCGCGGTCGGTGGTGAGCTGGTCGCGGTTGGCTTCGAGCAGTTCGGGCCAGCGACGGCTTGAACCGAGGTATTCGGCGGCGAGGTCGCTGAGCGTCTGACCCGGTTGCACGACGATCGATGCGGTGGCGGTGTCGGCGGGACGTGCGGGGGGCAGGGCATCGGCCGCGGCGCGAGCATCGACGCGCTCGAACTGAGGCAGCGATGCCAGATCGACGGGTGCGGGGATCAGCAGACGCACACCTTCACGGACGCGGCCGTTGGCGTCGACGCGGGTGGGGTTGGCCTGCTGGATGGTGCGCCACTGCTCGCCGTTGTTGTAGTAGCGTCGGGCGATCTGGTAGAGCGATTCGTTTCGGCCAACGGTGTGCCAGGTGTCGCGCGACGTCGGTGCGGGGGTGGTGTCGACGGGCTGCGGCTGCTGTTGGGGCAGCGGGCGGATGTCGACGGGGCGTTCGTCGATGACGAAGCGGTTGTTGCGCGACTCGGCGGCGGCGGCATAGTCGGCAGCGGTGTTGACCGGCGCAGGGTCGGCGGGGTGGAAGAAGCCGTCATCGGCTGCGGGACGGCGGCGGCGGAAGCTTTCGCCCCGATCGATGACTTCGTCGATGGTGGGCGTGTGGCCGGTGGACGCGACGGCTCGGGGCGGCGGGTTGTTGGTGCGGACCATCGGCTGGTCGATGACGTCGCTATCACCGTTGTTGATCGGGGGCAAGGGGAAGCTGACTTCGCGTCGACCGGTGGGGGCGACGGTTTCGGGCACGCGTACGGTACGGCCGGCGAGGTCGGTGGGCTGGGCGCGACCGGCGAAGTCGGTCATCGCGGCCGGGTTGGGCGGTTCGACCAGAAAATCGCTGACCAGGATGCCGATCACCAGGATCAGCGCCATCCCGAAGAGAAGTCCGACTTTCGTTTCGCGTGTCATACCCGTCCGTCCGTGAGGGGTTGAGACTGACTGCCATCCGTGCAGCTAACGAGGCAGTTTAGCAGATTGGCGGCGTGCGTTGACCGGTTGCACGCAGTTGGTGATGAGTTGGGGAAACCTTTAACGACATCCGTGTACCTGCCTCGCGGCAACATCTGACAAGCGTTATTGGATCACCGTGTCCGCATCGTTGCGGTGGAGCGCGGGCCGTGGTTCCGCTGCCGCGGCCACGCCGATGCGCTCAGGCGTTCCATGCGATGGCCCGCAGTTTGGCGGACCGGCTTCGCGGGTTGAGGCGCTGTTCCTCTTCGTCGGCGACGATGGGCTTGCGCGTCAGCCGGGTGGCCAGGCCGTCCTGCTGCATTTTGAGGAACGCGCGTTTGACCATGCGATCCTCCAGTGAGTGGAAGCTGATGATCGCCGCGCGTCCTCCGGGTCGCAGCAGTTGTCCCATGCTGTCGAGCAACTGTTGGAGCACCGCCAGTTCATCGTTCACAGCGATCCGCAGCGCCATGAACGTTCGGGTGGCGGGATCGATGCGCATGCGCTTGCCGTGTGGGCCGTATGCCTGTCGCACCAGTTCCGCCAGCTCCGTTGTTGTATGAATCGGGTGACGGTGGCGGATTTCGACAATCTTTCGGGCGATTTTTCGGCTGAGTCGTTCCTCGCCGTATTGGTAGATCAGGTCGGCGAGTTGCTTCTCGGGCAGGGTGTTGACGAGGTCGGCGGCGGTGCGGGTGATGCGCGGGTTCAGCCGCATGTCCAGCGGGCCTTCGACGTTGAAGGACATGCCGCGTGCCGGGTCGTGCATCTGGCTGCTGGCGAAGCCCAGGTCGGCGAGCAGGCCGTCGACGCGATCGATGTTCAAGGCGTCGAGCACGGCCGGTGCGGCGGCGAAATTGGCGTGGCGCAGGTGAACGGTGATCGGCGCATCGGCGAGCCTTGCCTGCGTGAAGGCGACGTTGACCGGGTCGGCATCGAGGCCGATGTAGACGCCGCCCGGCGCGAGATGGGGCACGATGAGCGAGGCGTGGCCGCCGCGGCCCACGGTGCAGTCGAGAATGACCTTGCCCGGCGCGGGGGCGAGCAGGTCGAGCACCGGTTGCGCCAGAACGGGAACGTGGCCGGGATCGTCGGGCAGTGGGGTGGAATCGGTCATGGTGGGAGTGTAGTGGAGAAGGTGCGGCGGGACGAAGCGTGCCGGCGGCTGCGCGTTCGGAAGGGCGGTGCTCCCTTTATTCGATTCGCGTCCACTTTGGTCCCGCGGCTCACGGGCTCTGTTACAATCGCTGGCATGACGACGTTTCATGCGACTACGGTGTTGTGCGTTCGGCGGGGGGCACAGGTGGCGATCGGCGGGGACGGTCAGGTGACGCTGGGCAACACGGTTGCCAAGGCGGATGCGACGAAGGTGCGCAAGCTCGCCGAAGGCGGGGCGGACAATCAGGGAGTGCTCGTCGGGTTTGCCGGGTCGGCGGCGGATGCGTTCGCGCTGATGGAGCGGTTCGAGGCCCGGCTGAAGGATTCGCCCGCCAACATCAAAAAGGCGGCGATCGAACTCGCCAAGCTGTGGCGCACCGATCGGGTGCTGCGCCGGCTGGAAAGCATGCTGATCGTCGCGGACCGGTCGACGAGCCTGCTGGTGTCCGGGTCGGGCGATGTGATCGAACCCAACGACGGGATCATCGGCATCGGCTCGGGCGGGTCGTTCGCCATCTCGGCGGCACGGGCGCTGATGAGCCATACCGACCAATCCGCGGAACAGGTGGTGCGCCACGCGATGAACATCGCGGCGGACCTGTGCATCTACACCAACGACAAGGTGACGGTGTTGACGCTGTGAGGAAGGCGTGAGGCGGGACGGGTGAGGTGGTGAGGTTAACCAAGCGATAGGAGCGATTGATGGATACTCGGGCGATCGGGTCGTTGCAGGTGTCGGTGCTGGGGCTGGGGTGCAACAACTTCGGCTGGCGGATCGATGAGGAAGCATCGCGGCAGGTCATCGAAGCGGCGCTGGAAGTGGGGATCAACCACTTCGACACGGCGGACATCTACGGCGGCACGCAAAGCGAGGTGATCCTCGGCAAGGTGCTGGGCAACCGTCGCGACGATGTCATCATCGCTTCCAAGTTCGGCATGAAGGTGGATGAAAACCGTCACGGCGCAGCGCCGTCATACGTGAAGCAGGCGGCGGAGGACAGCCTGTCGCGGCTGGGCACCGATCGCATCGATCTTTATTACATCCACCAGCCCGACCCATCGACGCCGATCGCCGACACGCTGGGCGCGTTGAACGAACTGGTGCAGGCGGGGAAGGTGCGCGAGATCGCTTGCTCCAATTTCTCGCCCGACCAGTTGCGCGAAGCCGACGAGGCGGCGAAGGGTGGAGCGCGGTTTGTGGCGTTGCAGAACGAATACAGCCTGCTGCACCGTGAGCCGGAGTCGGGCACGCTGGAGGCGTGCGAGGCACTGGGGATAGCGTTCGTGCCTTACTTCCCGCTCAAGAGCGGGCTGCTGACGGGCAAGTATCGTCGCGGTCAGACACCCAGCGAGGGGCGGCTGACGGATGAGAAGCGCGCCAGCACGCACCTGACCGATGAGAACTTCGACGAAGTGGAACGGTTGACCCGTTTTGCCGAGGCGCGTGGTCACACGCTGCTGGACCTGGCGTTCGCGTGGTTGTTGGCGCATCGGCAGGTGGCATCGGTGATCGCCGGGGCAACCAGGCCGTCGCAGATCCACGCCAACGCGCAGGCGGTGCGGTGGCAGCTCAGCGAAGCGGACATCGCCGAAGTCTGACACGGCGCATCACCTCGCGCTCAATGCGTGCCTCTTTAAGGAAGGCTGCTTTGGTATGCGCCGCGGCCTTTTTGCTGTCGCATCTCGAACAGGCGAACCGGAATTTCCGATGCGCGGGAACGGTGGCCTGAAAATCTTTGACTTTTGTTTGGCGCTGATTTAGCCTAATCCCCGTCATCGTTCGTTCTTGGGGCATTCCTGTCATCTGGGGCACAGCTTGAGGTTAAGCGTGAGAGTATTCCAAGCAGTTATCGTCGCGGGCGTCACAGCGTTCGCGGGGTGCTGGGTTGCGTCTGTCCAGGCCGAGCCGTTCACCGGCTGGGAGACGATGCGCGTGATTCGGCTGGAGGGTAACCCGAACCAGTTGCGGACGGGCGACATCACCCGTGATGGCCGGGACGAGCTGATCGTGATCAACACGCGTCAGGCGCGGCTGGACCTTTACCGCTGGCTGACGCCGGATGAGCGCGAAGCGGAGGAGGCGTCGGACCCGGATCGCCCCAACGAGTTGCCGATGGCGCCGGAGCTGAGCCACGAGGAGATTTCGCTCGACAGTCTGCCGCGCGATGTGGTGATTGAGGATCTGGATGCGGATGGCAAGGCGGAACTCATCGTTCTGGCAGCGCCGCCCAACCGGGTGCTCATCTACAAGATGGATGATGAAGGCAAGTGGCAGAAGCGCGAGTCGTTCGACCTGCTGGCGGGTGAATATCAGGGCGTGGATCGGCTCATGCTGTTGCGCAAGGTTGGCAACTCGCACGAGGTGCTGGTCAGTTGCGCGGAAGGCATTCAGACGCTGGAGTTGAAGCGTGGCAGCCGTGCGACGTGGATGCAGCCGCGCGAGCGGGTTGCCCGGATGAAATGGTGGCTGGGCGATCTGGACGGGGATGGTGATGCGGACCTGGTGGAGTGGACGCGTCAGCCGCGCCAGACGGTGCGCTGGTATGAAGCGGTGGACAACCATCGCTTGCTTCCGGCACAGGTGGTGTATGACGCCGAGGCCGCGGCGGTGGAGGCGCTCATCGACGGCGACGGGCGGATGGAAATGCTACTGCTGGGCGGTCTGCAGGATGGGCTTTTGCGCCGCTATCGGGTGGGTGTGAGCGAGCCGACACCATTGGGTCGGATGCAGACGCTGCCGGTGAGCAACGCGATGAAGGCGGTGTGGACGGGGGTGACGCTCGGGGGCCAGCCGGCGTTGGTGCTGGTGGACTCGGCGCAGCCACGGCTGCTGGCGTACATGTTGACCGATGCGGGTTGGCAGTTGCGTGGCGATGGGTTTCCGATTGTGACCAAGGTGCAGGCGATCGCCGCGCCGCAGGCGCAGCCGGGCACGGTGCTGATGTGGGCGCGCGATGCAACGGACCTGCACATGAGCCGGTGGGAGGACGGGCGGCTGACCTACCCGCAGTTGATGCCGCAGTCGGCCGACGAAAGCGATCGGTCGATTCTGGCGCTGGCGACGACGGGGCGCACGACCTGGTGGGTACAGAAGGTCGGCAAGGATCTGGATCTTTACGTCTGGGAGCCGGACAGCGCCGAACCGCAGCGCACGCGGTTTGCCGGCGTCGGTGAGAAGGCGGACCGTATCGCCTGGCTGGGCGGCGCGAAGCTGCTCGTCATGGACAAGCACGCACGCAGCCCCAAGTACATCCGCCTGGATGCGGAAGGCAAAGCGATCGTTGCGGAGCCGAGTCACCTGCGACAGGCGAAGCTCGAGGATTTCGCGGTGTACGGCGAGAGCGCGTACCGCCGCGTGGGCATGATCAGCGAAGGTGTGCTGCAGTGGCTGGATGATGAGCTCAACCCGATCGATCAGATCATGCTTCCCGAAGGTGAAGCGTTGGCGTCGTACGTGCCGATCGACAACGATGGCGGGGCGTGGGCGCTGGCGTCCGGCGGGCAGTTCATCCACAAACTGGCGCACGATGAC
This sequence comes from uncultured Phycisphaeraceae bacterium, assembly GCA_964511575.1. GTDB lineage: Bacteria > Planctomycetota > Phycisphaerae > Phycisphaerales > Phycisphaeraceae > CALKHT01. The sequence continues at coordinate 9,150 of CAZEFM010000037.1, forward strand.
AGCGGCCTGCCGCGCATCGTCGAAAGCCATCGCATCCACTTCGGGACGGCGGCGTTGGCGGACCCGGTGCTCGGGCTGATGCTGCTGGACAACGAGCGGATCATCCGCGCCTCGGCCGGTCAGCCGCGCGAGTTGTCGCTGCAGGACAGCCTGGACGGCCGCGTGGGTCGGCGGTCGGGTGTGCGTGAGGCGACGATTCACCGGGTGATGACCAGCGATGTCACTGGCGACGGCGGCGAGGATGTGATCATCGCCGATGATCGCCGGCATCATCTGACGGTGCTGGTGCGCGGCGAAGAGAAGATGGAGCCGCGCATCGCGTGGCAGGTGTTCGACGACCTGGCGTATCCGTACGGCGGTGGTCAGGGGCAGCAGCAGTTTACGCCCGAGCCGCGTGTGGTGATGGGACTGGACCTCGATGGCGACGGGGCGCGCGATCTGGCGCTGCTGTGTCACGATCGGTTGATCTTCTATGTCGGCCGACAGGAGAAGCAGGAATGAGCAGGTTTGATCAAACGCATCGGCGCGGCGGCTTGGCGCTGTGGGGCACGTTGGCGGCGCTGGGCGTCGCTGCAGCGCTGACGAGCGGCGGCGGACGACTCACCGCGGACGACGCGGCCCCCACGCAGGTGGAGGCGGCTGACCGCGTCGGTGGTGGCGTGGAACTTGCCGGTGATGCGCCCACAAGGCTGCCGCGAACCGAGAACGCCGAAGGCGAAGCGGTGACCGTTACGGTGCACGGCGGAGCGAAGGTCACCGGCGAGTTGCTGCGCGAGAACGACCGCGGGCTGGTCCTCGACCTGGGCTTCGACGTTGTCGCCATTCCGCGCAACCAGGTGCTGGACGTGCGTCGGATGGAGGACTCCGCCGAAACCGAAGGCGTCCAACTGGACACGCGCGACATCTATGTCACCGGTCGGCTGGAAGCGGCATCGGTGAGCAAGCTGGTGGAGCGATGCGGCGACGCGGTGCTGATGGTCAAGACCCCCAGCGGGCTGGGCAGCGGCTTTGTCATCAGCGATCACGGCCACATCATCACCAACTACCACGTTGTCGAAAACGAAACGAAGGTGACGGTGACGATCTTCCAGCCCACGGCACAGGGTTACCGCAAGCGGGAACTGAAGCGGGTGCGCATCATCGCGGTGCATCCGATGCGCGACCTGGCGCTGCTGCAGATGGACGAGGAGGAACTCGAAGGCTTCAAGCCGAGCAAGGTGGTGATCACGCGTGACCACGATTTAGGTGTGGGTGATCTGGTGTTTGCCGTGGGTAATCCGCTGGGGCTGGAGCGATCGGTGACGCAGGGCATCGTCAGCTCGACGACGCGCACGATGGGGCACCTGCGTTTCATTCAGACGGACGCATCGATCAACCCGGGCAACAGCGGCGGCCCGCTGTTCAACGCTCGCGGTGAAGTGGTCGGGGTGGCGTGCGCCGGCTACAGCTACTTCCAGGGACTGGCGTTCGGGATTCCCGCAACGGACCTGATCGACTTCCTGGAAAACCGCGATGCGTACCTCTTCGACCCCACGCGGCCGCAGAACGGCGTGGTCTACCTCCCGCCTCCGATCATCAAGGCGGACAACGACAACAGCGACAACGATTGACGAACCTTCTGCCGGGGTGTGTATTTAACCGACTTTAAGACTCCTTTTTCGCCGAGCTATTTATGTTGAAGCCCAAACAACGTCTGGCGGCGCTCGCAAGTGTCGCAATGCTGCACCTGACCCTCTCACTTCCCCTGGCGGGGCAGGACGTGCGCTCCAGTTGGGAATGCCTGCCCGATGAAACCATCGCGGCGTTTCGCGTGCCCAACGGCGACGCTTTCTTCACCGCGCTGCGCACCCAGACGCAGATCGGCACGGTGCTCTTTCAGGAGCAGCGGCTGCAGGCGGTGCTCGACTTCTTCAAGGAGAACAACCCCGACGGATGGGGCGAACTCCACGAGGCGCTGGGGCGACAGGGACTGGAGCTCAGCGACTACGGGCAGTTGGTCGGCAACGACTTCGGCTATGCGATGGTCGTTGAGCCACGCGCCGATCGCGAGCCGCTGCAGATCGGCCTGGCGTGGTTCAGCCCCGGCGAGGAGTTGGCGGCGAAGTTCTACAACGCGCTGGGCGACATGATCGAGCATCAGGAGGAGAGCGACAACCCCACCACCCGCGTGGACATTCGGTTGGCGGACTGCGATGTGATGCACCTCACCGTGCCCGAACTGGGCATGGACTGGGAGGCGATCTACGGTCCGGAGCCCGACTGGGACAACATGGATGAGCAGCAACTGCAGGCCTGGTTTGAGGCGCAGGAAAAGCGCCGGGAAGAAGCCAAGCCGATGGTGGTGGATTACAAGCACATGATGATCGCGCGGGTGGGTGGCCGGCTGCTCGTGGCGCACACGAACCCGCAGTCGCAGCAGCAGGTGCTGGAGCTCAAGCGTGAGAATCGGCCGATCGACATTGCGGAGTTGACGGGTGTCGAGCCGCTGACGGGCACGTTCGCCCGTTTCATCGATGCGCACAGCAACGGCGGGACGGAGTTCGCCGCCCGCATCATGGCGACACGCGGCCTGAACGCGGCGCTGCCCGCGGGTGAGCCGGGCGCGGAGGTCGTCGTGGACGTGCCGCGAATCCTGACGATGATGCGTGAGGAGGAGCCCGAATCGCTGGCGGTGTTCGAGCAGATCGGTCTGGCAAACATGGGGCCGATCGTCGGGCGACTGACGCTCGAAGGCGGTGCGCTTCGTCTGACGGCGGTGGCGAGCATCCCCACGCCGCGCACCGGATTCCCCGAGTTGCTGGAGGCGTCGCAGCGTTCCGCCGAGCCACCCGCGTGGGTGAGCGTCGATGTGCTGGAGTATTCGCACCTGTCGCTTCCCCTGGACAAGGTGTTTGCCAAGATCCGCGAGATCGTGCTCGCCTCGCAACCCGAAGCGGCGATGATCTTCCAGATGATCGAGATGCAGGTGAACGAAACGACGCAGTCGGACATCATGACGCTGCTGGCGGGGCTGGGCGATCAGCTCGGCTACCTGCGGTTCGTGCCCAAGGCGGTCGACGCGGAAGCGTTCGAGAAGATCGATGAATGGGATGTGATGGAGCCGGAGGACCGCTACGCGGTGGTGTGGCAACTGCAGAACGAGGAGGTGTGGCGTAAGGCGGTCGATACGATGATGACCGCGGCGGGCGCTCCGCCGGCCACCGAGGAACAGGGCTTCACCAGCTACCGTGCACCGGAGGGTGCGGGCGCGGGCGGCGTGTTCATCGGACGCGGTTACATGGTGGTGGCGAACGGTGAGAACGTGGCGGAGGAAACGCTCGCCATGCTGCGCAACCCGCCCACCGGCAACGGCGCCCTGCGCAACAGTGAGCGATATCAGCGCAGCGCGCAACTGATCCCCCAGCGGTCGGCCATCGCCTACGTCGTCACCGACATGCGACGCCACATGAGTGCGATGGGGGCGGTGCTCAAGGCGGGGATCTTCGACGAGATCATCTACGGCGGCATGTTCGACGGCCCGGACGGCGAACTGGTCAACGGCCTCACGCCCGGTGAACTCGGTGCGGCGATGGAGAAGCTGCTGCCTTCCGCGGAAGAGTCGGAGAACTTCTTCGGCGTCAGCGTGAGCCAGCTCTACTTCAGCGATGCGGGTTTGATCTTCGAATCCGTCATTGAAGTGCCGCCGCCGCAATAAACGCTGTGGCGACGCGGCGACATCGGGGTGACGATCCATCAGCGCGTGCTGCGTGGCGTTCGCCAGGTGTGTGCGTGCGATGAGACAGGTTCCGCCAGCGGCTCGCGGGCCTTTTCCTTCACCGCGCGTGACACGGAGGGATCGGCGATGGCGGTGGGTCGCGGCCGAACACGCCGTGCGATCCGCGCCGTCGCGGGCCGAGGGGTTCGGCGGGCTTCGGCGCGTTGCAGCGCGCGGTAGGTTGCCGCGACCACCACGCCGAATACCAGATGCATCGCCAGCGGTACGACCACCTGCGCGGGCTTTTGTTTCCAGATCGGTTTCATCAGTCCCGTGGCGGGTAGCCACCCCAGGTATCCCGCCGCCCACGTCGTGATGCCGATCGCCACGCCGTCGACGACGACATGGTCTCGCGGCCCGATCGCGCCGTAGAGCGTGCCGAACGTTGAGCCGTAATCAAAGTGCAGCGTCTGTGCCGCGAGTTGCTCCGCCTGTCGGGGGATTCGTGCTCGGGTGCGGTAATCGAGCAGTGCCTCAGCCTTGTCGACCACGTACGCGCCGGGGTGACGGCGAATCGGCGGCTGCGTTTTGGGCGCGAGCTTGGCCTGCGCCGCCTGCATGACGCTCATGACGAGCGACCCGACACAGCCCGCCGCTGCTCCGATGAGCAACCGCTTGCCGATGCCTTGTTGGTGATGCGATGTCATGCGCTGCTCCATTCGCTTGTTGACCACGGATCACACGGTGAAAGCCGGGGAACCGAACCGCGAATGGGCGCGAATGGTTGAACCACGAAGACACGGATGACACGAAGGAAGGCAGGGGGGATTGTGATGGTTTTAGCACGTTCAGGTGCTGATTGTTCCGGGCGTCCATGGTTGTCTTTGATCAACATTTCTCAACCCCATTCGCGACGATTCGCATTCATTCGCGGTTCCTGTCACGCCTCCGTGTCATCCGCGTTATCCGTGGTCAACCTGCGCCTTTCTGGTGTGTTCGCCGTGCTCTTTGTGGTGATAACTTCCGGTGCCATCACGTGCCGCCGCGTCGTGGCAGGTAGCTTTCCGCCATGTCCTTGAACGATTGTTTGATCATGCGCCATTTGGCGGGGTCGCCGCGGAAGATCGATTGCCAGAACTTCACCGCCTGCTCGAAGTTGATGTGCGGCGGCAGCGGGGGCACCTCCGGGTCGGTGACGAACTCGATGACGAACGGCCGATCCGCCGCCAGCGCCTGATCCCACGCACGTCCGATCTCCTCGGGCTGATCGATGCGCACGCCGCCCAGCCCCAGTGAATGGGCGTAACCGGCATACGGGAAGTCGGGCACGTGCTGCGAGCCGATGAACTTCGGGTCGCCCGCCATGACGCGCTGCTCCCATGTGACTTGGTTGAGGTCGCGGTTGTTGAGCACCAGCACGATCAGTTGCGGGTTGCGCCATTCCCGCCAGTACTTGGCAACGGTGATGAGTACGTTGTTGCCGATCATCTGCATCGCGCCATCGCCCACCGTCGCGATCACCGGCCGATCGGGAAAGGCGAACTTGGCGGCCACGGCGTAGGGCATGCCCGGCCCCATCGTCGCCAGATTGCCCGACAGCGACGCCATCATCCCGCGGCGAATCTTCAGATCCCTTGCCCACCAGTTCGTGCTTGATCCCGAGTCCGCGGTGAGAATGACGCCGTCCGGCAGTCGTGGCGACAACTCCCAGAACACCCGCTGCGGATTGATCGGGTGGGCGGCGTTGTACGCGCGCGATTCAAGCACCTTCCACCAGTCCCGCACCTCGTCGATGATCCTCTCCTGCCAGCGCCGATTGGTCTTGCGCTGCAGCAAAGGAAGCAGCACGCGCAGCGTCATCGCGGCATCGCCGTGCAGCGCCACCTCCATCGGGTAGCGCAGGCTCAGCATGCGTGCTTCGATATCAATCTGCACGCCGCGGGCGCCGCCTTCTTTGGGCAGAAACTCCGAATAGGGAAAGCTCGATCCGACAACAAGCAGCGTGTCGCAGTTGGTCATGAGATCCCAACTGGGTTTTGTGCCCAGCAACCCGATCGCGCCGGTGACATAGGGCAGATCATCGGGCAGGGCCGCCTTGCCCAGCAGCGCCTTGGCGACGCCCGCGCCGAGTTTGTCAGCCGTGGCGATCACCTCGTCCATCGCGTGCAGCGCCCCAGCGCCAACGAGCATCGCCACACGCTCACCTTCGTTGAGCACACTTGCGGCGCGTTCCAGTTCATCGCGACGCGGCACCACGTGCGGCGGGGTATAACCCACGCCCGAAAACGTCGTGCCATGTTTGCGCGGCGGCGACTCCACCGCATCAAGTTCCTGAATGTCGTTGGGCACAATAATGCACGTCACCGCCTTGCGACTCATCGCGATGCGCATGGCGGTGTCGATGGCGTGCCGCATCTGTGCCGGCACGGCGATCGTCGTGACGTATTCGTTGGCGACGTCCTTGAAGAGCGTTTGCAGGTCGACTTCCTGCTGATAGAAGCTGCCGATGGCGGATCGCTTCTGCTGGCCGACGATACACAGGACGGGCGCGTGATCCATCTTGGCGTCGTAGAGTCCGTTGAGCAGATGAATCGCGCCAGGGCCGGATGTCGCCAGGCACACGCCCACCTCACCGGTGAACTTGGCGTGCGCGCAGGCCATGAACGCCGCCGTTTCTTCGTGTCGCGCCTGCACGAAGTAAGGATCGCCCTGAGCCCGATCGACCGCGCCCATAATGCCGTTGATGCCATCGCCCGGGTAGCCGTAGATCCGGTGCACGCCCCATTGCCGCAGACGGGTGATCAGAAAATCACTGACGGTGTCGCTCATCAGCATCTCTCCCAGCGGCGGGTGGTCGCTTCAGCGTGTTGCACGCAGACCTACCGTTGCAAAATGCAAGCCATGACACCGGAAAAGGTTGGGCATCGGCGCAACCGTTGAATACGAGACGCAAAGCCATTGCCGAACCGCGGAGAGAGAGGCTGTGTGGCGCAAGTGATGCTGATGGGGGTGCTTTGTGGAACGTGGGCTGAAGATATAATCCCCGCATGCCCAAACCCATCATTTTATCGACGTGGTCGTTCGGGAAGCACGCCAACGCCGCGGGATGGCCCCACCTCACCGGGCCGGCACTGTCGAGTCTCGATGCCGTGGAAGCGGGGTGCCGGGTGATCGAAGCTGACCTGACCAACCACAGCGTGGGGCGCGGCGGTTATCCCGATCGATCGGGACAGGTCTCGCTCGATGCGAGCATCATGCTCTCGCCGTCGCAGTGCGGCTCGGTGTGTTACGTGCGTCGTTTCACCCATGCGATCACGATCGCGCGGTGGGTGATGGAACGCACGCCGCATGTCATGCTGGCGGGGGAAGGGGCGGATGGGTTCGCGAAGCTGCACGGCATGGAGCCGGAGGATCTGCTCACCGAGCCGGCACGGCAGGCATGGGAAGCATGGGTGAAGGAACATCCGCAAGCGGCACGCGACAACGCGGAAAGCTACCTCGCGCCTGCCAACATCGAGGAGCGCCTGCACGGCGGGCGCGATGAACCGGTCGACCCGAATGCTGACCACGACACGGTGGGGGTGCTGGCGCAGAACGCACGGGGTGTGCTGGCGGGGGCGTGTTCCACGAGCGGCGTGTCGTTCAAGGTGCCGGGCCGCGTGGGTGATTCGCCCATCATCGGGCACGGCATGTATGTCGACCCGGATCACGGCGCTGCGGTGGCGACGGGCAACGGTGAACTGGTGATGGGCGTGTGCGGGTCGTTCCTGGCGGTGGAACTGATGCGCCGCGGCGCAAGTCCGCTCGATGCCGCCTGCGAGGTGCTGCAGCGCGTCATCGACAGTTACGATCTGGCTCCGGAACATCAGGTCGCCATGATCGCGCTGCGTGCCGATGGCGAATGGGCGAACGCCTGTCTCCGGCCCGGCTACAGCACCGCGGTCCGCACCGAAACGCGCGATGAGGTGGTGCCGCCCGATCGGGTGATGCTGCCGTGACGGGTCGTGCTCAGCGTGAACGGCCGCCGATCACACTTTCAACTCGACGTCCTGCTGCAGCGATTGCGCATAGCGTTCGCGGATCGGCGCGACGACGTCGCTGATGAAGCGGTCGACCTGCTGCGGCGCACGACCGATGTAGAGCTTCGGGTCGAGCACGGCCGCGATGTCAACGTTGGCGAAGGCGGGCTCGGTCTTGAGCCGTTCGAGCAGATCGTTGGCTGCACCTTCGGACTTGACGCGGTTGGCGGCTGCCTGGCTGTGTTGACGGATGAGTTCGTGCAGGTCCTGCCGGTTACCGCCTTGCTGCACCGCCGCCATGAGCAGGTTTTCCGTCGCCATGAAGGGCAACTCCGCGTTCAGGTTGGCGGCCACGGTGTTCTCGTAGACGACGATGTTGCGCGTCACGTTGATGACCAGGTCCAGCACGCCATCCAGCGCGAGGAACGGCTCGGGCAGGCTCAGTCGTCGCGTGGAGGAATCGTCCAGCGTGCGTTCGAGCCACTGCTCGGCCGCGGTGGTGAAGGGCACCTGCGTCAATCCGATGACGAACCGCGCCAACCCGCAGATGCGCTCGCAGCGCATCGGGTTGCGCTTGTAAGGCATCGCCGAGGAGCCGATCTGGTTCGTCTCGAAAGGTTCCTCCAGCTCCTTGCGGTTGGCAAGCAGCCGCATGTCGGTGGCGAACTTGGCGGCAGCGGCGGCCACGGCGGCGAGCGATGCCACCACCATGCCATCCACCACACGCGGATACGTCTGCCCCGTCACGGCGTACACACGATCGGGATTCCAACCCATCTTCCGCGTCACAAGCCGATCCAGTTCGTCCACTTTGGCGTGGGCGGCGTCGGCGGTGAGGCCCTGCCCCTGAAAGAGGGCGAGGAACGATGCCTGCGTGCCGGTCGTGCCTTTCACGCCACGGAAGCGCAGCGAGGCGATGCGGTGTTCGATTTCCTCCAGCGCCAGCGCCAGTTCGTTGGCCCAGAGCGTGGCACGCTTGCCCACGGTGGTGGGTTGAGCGGGCTGGTAGTGCGTGAAGCCGAGCGTCGGCAAATCGCGGTAGCGATGGGCGAACGTGCCCAAAGCGTCGATGGCGGCGGCGAGCTTGCCCGCCACCAGCGTCAACGCGTCGCGGATCTGCAGCAGTTCGGTGTTGCAGTTGACGAACTGGCTGGTCGCGCCGAGGTGGATGATGGGTTTGGCGGCCGGGGCGACCTCGGCGAACGTGTGCACGTGCGCCATCACATCGTGGCGCAGCTTCTTTTCCCACTCGGCGGCACGGGCGTAGTCGATGTCGTCCAAATGCTCGCGCATCTGGTCGATGGCGGCGTCGGGGATGTCCAGCCCCAGTTCCTTCTCGGCCTCGGCGAGCGCCAGCCACAGCCGTCGCCACGTCGAAAACTTGCGTTGGGCGGACCAGATGGCCTGCATCTGGGGGGAGGCGTTGCGGCTGGCGAGCGGCGATTGGTAAGTCGTGTGCACGTTCATGGATAGCTCAGTGTCGGTCCAGAAAACTCCGGGGGTGTTGACCACAGTGGGCAGGCGGGTCATATTAGCAAAGCTGGGAGAGCTCGGTGCGCCTCCCCGAACCGTTCATTTGCCATCGCCTGAGCTTCGGGCAGGGTTGTTTGCTTATGTCGCAGGTAACCGAAGCCAGACTGGTCGCCGCGGTGCGGCGGGGGGATCCCGCGGCGCTTGCGGACCTGCTGTCGCGTTATCAGCACCGGCTCTACAACGTCTGCCTGCGGATGGTGGGCAACCGCGACGATGCCGCCGAGGTCGCCCAGGACGCCATGCTCAAGGTCGTCGAGCACATCGGCGATTACAACGGCAGGAGCGCGATCTCCACGTGGATGATCCGCATCGCCATGAACCTGTCGATCTCCTTCCTGCGCAAGCGGAAGCTTCGGCAGACGGTGAGTCTTAACGGGAGCAACGGCGACGGGGCGTCGCATGGCTCGGATGACCTGCTGGCCAGCCTGAGCAGTCGAATCGGCGATACGCGGGAACTTCGACCCGACCAGAGCGTCGAACAGGAAGAGATGCTCGAACGTCTGCGGGAAGCGTTGGACCGTTTGGAGGAGGATTTTCGCGCGGTGCTGGTGCTGCGTGACCTCAATGAGATGGATTACGCCCAGATCGCCGAGGTGCTCGCCATTCCGGTGGGAACGGTGAAGAGCCGGCTGTTTCGTGCCCGGCTGATGCTGCGACAGGAAATGTACAAGTTGTGTCCCTCGCAGCGTCCCGACACGCCGTTGAGTGCCAAGCGCGGTGACTAGAGTAACGATGCGTGATCGCGATCCAGGATCCGCTCATAGATCGATCAAAGATGCTTGAACGTTACGATCCCAACCTGATCCTCGATTACATCGAAGGCGATCTTTCGCCCGCGGAGCGTGCCGGGTTTGAGCAGTTGCTCGTGCAGGACCGGCAGTTGCAGGTGCTGGTGGATGAGCTTCTGGAGGATCGTCGCGCGCTGCGTCAGATGCCGCTGGAAAAAGCGCCGCTGGAGGTGCTCGATCGCGTGCAGCAGCGGATGGAGCGGAACATGCTCCTGGATGCGGTGCCCCGACACGCCGAGGACATGGCGGTGGTGCGACGCTTCCGCATGGGCCGACTCGTGGCGTATGGGTCGCTGGCGGCGATGGTGCTCTTCAGCGCGCTGATGATGTACCGGACGCTCGCCCCATGGAACGATATGCCTGCGATCACCAACGGCTCCAACGGTCTGGCGACGGCGGACAGCGACCGTGCGGAGCAGGATCGCCTTGCCATGGCGCAACCGGAGGGGTCGGTGGCACTCGCCGAGCGTCCCGGCACGTTGACGCCATCCGAGCCGCTGGCGCTGCGACGGGACGCCGCCGGGGCAACGCCTGAGGCGGACGAATCGCTTGCGATGGCGCGTGGGGAAGGTGCGGGCGGCGGCGAGCCCGCGGTTGACGTTGGCGAGGCAGAGCGTGAAACACCAGCGGCGGCGGTGGCGCTTGCCCCGTCTGCGCCGCCGGTCATTCCCGATGATGAGCCGTTCTATGCCGTGCTGGGGCCGCCCGCATCGTCGTGGAATGATGCGTCCCGCGTGGCGATGGCGGAACCCACCGAACCTTTTGCCGCACGGAGTGGTCCGGAAACGCAGCGCGAACGGCAGAGCGATCATGAATATGCCATGTTGACGCCCGGTGCGATGGAGTCGGCACAATCCGTCAACCGGCACGTCGTCTTCCAAACGCCGACGCAGCAGTTGGAAGTCGTCACCGCCGACCCTGTGACGGTGCAGGCCACGTTGGCGGATTGGTGTGTCGCCAACGGTGCGATCTACTACGCGGCGGTTCCTCCGACCCACGCCGGTGCGGGTAACGCCGATGATCAATCGGACCAACCGCCCGTGCCCGCAACGATCGCAACGCAGGCATTTCAACAAGCAGCAGGCGACAAACCGGACGATCAGGAGGCGGCCGAGTCGCTGGTGATCGTCGTCCGCAACGAGCAGTTGTCGCAGCTCATCAGCCACCTTGAAACCGCGACGATCAGCCGCAACGAAGTGGTGGTGAAGGCTGCGGGGGAAGACAGCACGCGGTGGGCCTCATTGGAACCGGCGGCACGGGTGGCGCAGACCACGTCGAAGCGTGGGGCTGCCGAACCGGAGGCCGATCCGCGCCCGCTTTGGGATCAACCTGCCCCGATGCGTTCGCGTGCCTCATCGCTGCCTGATTTCAGGCGTGAACAGCCGGAAGCGCGTGAGCAGGCGAAAGACGATAGTGCCGATCAAGGCGCGGGCCTGCTGGCTGATCTCGCGGTACAGGAGAACGCGAAACCGGGCGAGCCCTCAACGGAACCGGTGAGCGAATCAATGATTGGCGCCAACGCACCGATGGGCGATGCGGTCGATCTCTTTGCGGAATGGCGGAGCCTGGCCCCGACGATGACGCTCAACCGTTCGTGGGGCACGCTGCTGTTGCCGCAGTTGCCGTTGGGCGAAGCGATCCCGCTCGCCGGCGATGCGGGGCAGACGCTGTCGGTCATCGTGCAGATTCGACGACCAACGCCCGAGCCGGTGGCGGAACCGATCGAGCCACCCGCGGTGGAGCCTGAGCCCGCACCCGCCGAGACAAAACCTACCAACGACAAAGCAGACGCCGACGCGAAGACCGATGCGCCCGCATCGGACAAGCCCTGACAGCGTCAGTCACCTCCCCGTGCCGCATCGCGGAACGTGTGCCAATCGAGTGTGCCATTACGTTGCACGTTGACGGTGACCATGCCGCGCCGCGCGGTGATGAGTCGCGCAACAGGCACACGCTCAAAGAACGGCGCCCACTTGTCGCGATACAACCGACCCGGGCCGCTCGATTGCAGCACGACCCGTGGCCCGACCGTCGTCAGAAACCGCGGCGCGGAAGGCACGAAGCTGCCGTGGTGCGGAATGTCGCAGACGTCCGCGGACAGATCGATGCCGCTGGCAAGCAGTTCGGTCATCGCGTTCTCCTGGATGTCGCCGCACAGCAGAATGCGCCTGCCCGCACCGGCGATGGCGAGCACCGCGGATGATTCGTTGCTGTTGGCGCCCTTGTAGTCGGCAGGGGGCCAAAGCATGTCCAGCGTGACCGTGCCGAGCGTTTCATGCCAGCCCTGCGTCACCTGTTGGATTGGGATCTGCCGCGCTTCGAGCGCCTCGATCAGGAACGCCGTCGCCGACCGCGGGGCTTGCCGTGCCTCCTCGATCATCTGCGGCGGCATCAGCACACGCCCGATGGTCACGCCGTCCGCCACATCGAGTGTGCCGCTGAAATGATCGAAGTCAGCATGTGACAGCACCAGCGTGTCGATGTGGTCGATGCCTAGATGCTTTAGTGCTGGCAGCACGCGGTTGATCCCCACGTCGAAGTACATCTGTGAGCCGCAATCGAACATGACGACGTGCTCGCGACCTCCTGCCTCGCCCCGAATCCGCGCGACATAACACGACCCATCGCCCACCGCGATCATGTGCAGCGTGACGATCGGCCGGGATGCGGTGAACGGGTTGAGTCGATGCGCAATGACAGGATGCACATCGCCGACAAACCACGCGGCACAGACGACCCCAGCCAGTACAAACGCCGTTCTGCGTTTGGCAAAGCAGCCGGTGAACAGGGCGATGGTCACCAGCATCGCCCCGACGGTCCACGCGATGGAAGGCGGCCTCGCCAATTCGATGGCGGATGTCTGCCATGTCGCGGAGGCGACGATGCCCATCATGCCGTCGCTCAGCCACGCCAGGCACGGCGCGAGCAGCCAACCGGTGCTGGGCAGCACCATGCCGAGCACAATCTTGAGATACCCCACCGCCAGCAGGAGGGTGACGAGCGGCAACGTGAGCAGCCCCAGCACAATGGCCCAGGGGGTGAAGATCTGAAAGTGATAAGCCACCAGCGGCGAAACAATGCAGAACGCCACGATGTTCGCTGCCACGTATTCCGCCAGTCGCCGCCGAAGTCGATAACGCCACCGCACAGCCGTGTCATCCGACTGCACGAGTGGCATCGGCGTCAGCCGTTGCGCAAGTGGGCGGGTGAAGAGCACCAGCCCCGCCACCGCGATGAAGCTGAGTTGAAAGCCCGCGGTGAACAGTTCACCGGGCTTCCAGATGAGCACGACCACGGCCGCCAGCGCCAGCACATCGATCGATCGTGCCTGTCGTCCGGTGGCGTAGATGGATGCGAAGATCGCCGCCATGATCGCCGCACGCACAATCGGCGTGCGAATCGGCACCGCCAGCATGTACAACCCGAGCACCACGAGCACCAGCATCGCGGCCCGTGGCGGGTTCGATACCACCAGCCGCGCCCCAAGCCAAACCATCCCCAGCAGAATCCCCAGATGCGCTCCCGACAGCGAAAGCAGATGCGCCAGTCCCACATTGCGAAACAACAGATATGTCTCATCGAGCTGATCGCTCGTGCGCCCCAGCAGCAGCGCATCGAGAAACGCGCATGTGCTCAGGTCGCGGTCCACGCCACGCAGCAGCGCTGCGCTCGCACTGTCTGACAGTCGCGTGCGGCAGGTCTGCCACCAGTCATCGGCACGCGTGCTTTCCAGAAGTTGGATGTTGTCGCGGTGGCGCAGCGTGAGTCGGCCATGGACATCGCGCTGTCGGTAGATCGGCCGAAAGTCGAACTCCCCGGGATTGCTCGGCCCGTTGATGCCGCTGAGCCAACCGGTGGCCATGACCCGTTCGCCGCCGCGCAACCGATGGTCCACCTCGTCGACCTTGACGACCACCTTGCCCGAAACCGGGATGGCTGTCTCACCGGCCTGAATGCTTTCGAGCGTCAGATAGAACAGGCTCACCGGCACGCGGTAGCTGAACGCGGCAAACGCGCCTCGATCCGCCGGCGCAAATGTTGGTTGGTCCTCCACGACGCCCGTGACACGCACCAGGATCGATTCATCGCCGATGTATTGTGCGATGCTGTCGGGTGGCAGCCGATGTTCATGCACCACCATCCACGCGCCGCTGACCGCGAAGAGCGCAACCATTGCCCACATCCGTGCCGCCTGCCCGCGTCGCAGAAGCATCAGCACGATCGTTGCGAGTGCCAGCAGCGTCGCCGCTCCCAGCCACAGAATCAGGTCGGGCCGGTGATGGGCGAGCACCGCCCCGGCGATCCACACCATGGCACAGACCGTCAACGGCCCGCATCGCGGCATCGCTTCGCCTGTGGCTGTCCCGGACCCCGTCTGCATGAGTCGAAATGATAACGCATGAAAAATTCATGCTCGGAGGCGATGGCCGCCCGCCGGTAAGGTATACTTCAGCGGTCCTGTCGAAGCTTAACGGTCGGAGCACGCGCCATGGTGGCACTTCACGCGATGCACGAAACGTGGCGATATCTCTGGGCAGGTCCGGTGACGTTGCTGGGCCTGCTGCTCGTGGCGGCGGCATGGGGCAGCGGCACGCGCGTCCGGGTGGTGGGCGGCGTCATCGAAGCCGAGGGCGGGCTGATCACCTATCTGCTTGAACGTTGGGTGCCGCTGGCGGGTGGGGCGGCGGCGATGACGTTGGGGCACGTTGTCATCGGTCGCAATCAGGCAACCCTCGACCGCTGCCGTGCCCACGAACGCATTCACGTGCGGCAGTGCGAGCGGTGGGGGCCTGTGTTCATCCCCGCTTACCTCACCGCCAGCCTCATCGCTCACCTGCGCGGGCTCGATGCGTACTACGACAACGCCTTTGAGCGCGAAGCGTACAACCGCGCGGTCCGCTGAACCTCACAACACCATTTGCAGGATCGCCTCGGGCAGGTCGGGCGTTGCCCCGGGCTGACTCGCGACGAACGCGCCGGTATGGTTGGCGAGCGTAACCACCTTCGCCGGTTCCAGCCGCAGCACCGTTCCCACGAGGATCGCCGCGGCACACGCATCGCCCGCGCCAACCGTGTCAGCACCGCCCGCATGTGGGTATTCGACCGCGCCGCCCTGGTAGCGGCCACCGGGTGTGAACAGCGTCGTGCCGCGCGGCCCGCGCGTCAGCGCCACCATCTGCAGATTGAACTTCTGCAACAGCGCCGAGGCCTTGCGGTCCAGTTCGTCCACTTCGCCCTTGCCCACCGATGAAAGCCCCAGCAGGCCGCACACGATGGGCAGTTCCTCATCGTTGAGCTTGATGATGGAGGCGTGTTCGCAGCTTCGCGTCACGATGCGGGCGTCGTAGTAGTTCTGCCGCAGGTTGACATCGAACAGCCGCACCGCATGCCTTGCCGTGTCGAGGAAGCGGTAGATGGTGTTGCGGCTTTGGGCATCGCGCTGAGCGAGCGTGCCGTAGCAGACCGCGTCGCAACGGCGGGCCAGGTCTTCCGTATCGGGGTCGAACTGCAGCACATCCCAGGCGACGTTTTCCACAATCTCGAACGAATGGCGACCTGATGCGTCAAAACGAACGTAGACACGGCCGGTGTCGCGGTCCGGATCGGATTGGATGTGGTCAGTCGTCATGCCCCGGCGTCGCAGTTCCGCCAGCACCAGTTCGCCCAGTTCGTCCTGACCGATGCGGCTGAGCACGACGCCGCGCCCACCGCGCGATCGGATCAACTGGTGGGCATGCACCGCCACGTTCAGCGGCGCGCCGCCGAGGGTTCGATGATCGGGGAAAATGTCGAAAAGGGCCTCCCCGACCCCCACAATGGTGAATGCGTGTGCCATGAAGAACAGATTAACGAGCCGCCAACGTGTTGTTAAATCCTCCGGATGTGTCCGGTTGTTGCGACGGCGCTGAATTTGCTGTTGCCAAGAGGATGCTGGTGGTCGAAGATAGGGATGATCGGATGAACCCAGCGGTTCGGGGTGCACCCCCGGGCCGTGAAGCCTAGAATCGCGATATGAGGGATGCAGGCGACTGGCGGTGGATGCTGGCGATCGTATTGACGGTCGCGACGACGACGGCGGGGCAGGTGATCCTTCCCGGTGACACCGGCGAGGACTTCCCCCGGGCCGCCATCTATCTTGAGGACTCGCCCGCCGCGCAGGAACTGGTGGAGGAAGCCGCCCGCCTGCGCCGCGACGACCGCATTCCCGATGCGGTCGCGGTCTACCAGAAGATCATCGATGAATACCCGCAGAAGCTGATGACCCGCGGTCACAGCCGCTACTTCGACACCGTGCGCTGGGTGCATCAGGAACTGGCCTCCGACCCGCAGCTCAGCGCAACCTACCGTCGCATGTACGAGGCCACCGCCCAGCGTGAACTGGCACAGGCGGCCGAGTCGGCGAACGAAATGCGTGCCCTGGAAGGCGTTGTTCGCCGCTACCTGCTGTGCACCAGTGGCATCGAAGCGGGGCTGCGTCTGGCAGCGCTGTACCTCGCGGAGGGCAACCTTGTCGATGCCGGGGCGGTGCTGAATGAACTGGATGAGCACCCCGACCTCTCGCAGCATGCCGCTCGCTACCACATGCTGCAGGCGGCGGTGGGGCTCTTCGCGGGGCAAAGCGGCCGCTTCAACGAACATCGTGCCGCACTCGAGGAACTCAACCAACCCAACATGCTCGCCCAACTCGATCGCTGGGCGACGACGTTGCGGCGACCCGCCTCACTTGGACTGCGCGAAGGTATCGTCGAACTGCCTCAGGCGGAAGTCCCCGAGGTGCTGGGCGAGCCGCTCTGGGCGATGCACACGCCGACCGTTCTGCGGAACGATGGCATTGATGTGCGGTCCCGCGTCCCCCGCGGTAACAACCGCACCACCTTTCCCATGCTGCCCGTCGTGGACGGCTCGGTGCTCTACCTCAACAACACCCGCCAGATCATCGCGATGGATCGCATCTCCCGTCGCGTGCTGTGGCAGTATGAGGATGAGAATGCCAATGCGGCGGTGGTGCAGCAGTTCCGGGCCAACACGGGCGCGTCATCGGACATCCGCAGCTTGCTGCTGCACGATGGACGCGTGTACGGCATCCTCGGCCAAACGCCCGATGCCTTGGGGATGTGGCAGCGGGCCGGTGTCACCACGGCATTGATTTGCCTTGATGAACAGTCCGGTTCGGTGCTCTGGAAGGCAACGCCCGGCGAGTTGGACCCGACCCTCGAACGCGGATATTTCCACGGCACACCGCTGGCGGGGCCCGGACGCATCTACGCCCTGGTGCGGCGAAGCCAGACGGGCTTCTATGAATCGTTCGTTGTGGCCGTCGATGCCACCAGCGGTTCGCTGCTGTGGCGACGACACCTGTCCAGTGCTTCTTCCGCGATTCGCACGGAGCAGCCGCCGTTCGCGCAGATGTCCGTGTTCCACGGCCAGCTCTACGTCGTCGACCATCAGGGAACGGTGTCGAACATCGATGGCCGCACCGGCGCCATCCGCTGGCTGACCATCACGAGCGATCAGCGTCCAACGACGGAGGCAGCCATCGCGCGTGGATCGCGCCTCCTCAACGCCGGGTTCGACACCCCGCCGGTGCTTGTCGAGGCGGGCCTCATCGTCAACGCATTCAGCGATGCCAACCCCGTGCTGCTTGATCCGCAGACCGGCCGAAAACTCCGCGAACTCACCGATGCCACCATCGCCCGATCGCAGTTCATGCTGCCGTGTGGCGACGATGTTCTGTCGGTGGGGCGGCAGACGCATCTGCTGGACGGCCGCACCCTCGAGCCGCGCTGGACCCGCACGCTCGATGGGGTCAGCAGCAGCACGACGATTGGATTGCCGTGGGTCACGCGCGATGCCGTGTGGCTGGCCGCGGGCAATCGCATCAATGTTTTGAGCCTTGCCGATGGCGCGGTTCGGCTGCGTGCGGAGATCGCCGAGGCGGGCAACGCCGTTGCCATCGGTCCGCAACTGCTGATCGCCGGCCCCGAGAAGATCTACAACTACATGGATTGGACCGTGGCGCGGCGAAGCCTGCGCCAGCAGATCACCGACGAACCGAACGATCCGCGGCCCGGCCTGGCGCTGGCGGAACTGGCGCTGGCGACGAGCCATTACGACTCGGTGCTCGAAGGTGTGGACCATGTGTTGGCCGCGATGCACACCCGGGCCGCACAACGCAAACAGGCGCTGGCCACCGACCCCATGCAGCCGATGGTCTTCGCGCAGGTGCGCAGCATGGTCAACCCCGAGCGCACCCCCGACCCCTTGCTTCGCGAGAAACTGTTCGAACGATTGGCGGCTGTGTCCGCCGGGCCCGCTGATGAAGTGGTCTACCTGCTGGCGCTGGCATCGTTTGAAGTGGAGATCGAACGGTTTGCCAAAGCCGTCGAACACTATCAGACGATTCTCAAGACACCTCAGCTTGCCTCTCAGCCGTACAAGGAAGGATTCGTCGCGCAACAGGCGGGACAGGAAGCCCGCAACCGCATGGTGGACATCGTCGCCAAAGCGCCCAACGCCTATGCCCGTTTTGACGCCGAGGCCACGCAGCGACTTGCTGAGATCACCTCCACCCCGCACATCGACATCGATGCGCTGGTTGAGCTGGCACGGCAGTATCCGCTTGCCAACGCGGCGGCCACCGCGCTGCTGACCGCCGGTGAAGCTGCCATTACCAACGGCGACGCCGCCACCGGTGTCACGCTCCTGCGACGCGCGTACACCCACAGTCGCAGCCAGAATGATGCGGAACGCATCGTCGGCCGACTTGCCCAGACGCTCGATGACATGGAGCAGCCGCGGCAGGCCGTGCAGTGGCTGCGCAAGGCGATGCGCGACTACCCCGGTATCCAACCAATCCGTGCCGGCATGCCCACGCCCGCCAACGTGTGGCTCGCCGAACTCGTCGACAAGCCCGACCTCGGCGCGTCGCTGCCGAAACTCACCGGCCCGCTGCAGCGCCCCAATGTCCTCAAGGAACGCGTGCTGCTGCCCACGCGACAGCCCGCCACGATGCTCCCGCACGACGGCATCCTCACGCAGGCAGGATCCAAACTGCAATGGCGCACCGGCCCCGGACTGCAGCAGGTGAAATGGCAGGCCACCGCGCCAAAGGGCGAGTTTGATGTACTCAGCCTCACCGAAGACCGCATTCTCCTGTGGCAGCGCGACGGATCCCGACTTATCGCTCTGGACGCCCGCAACGGTGTCGAAGCCTGGCCGCCTGTCGACATCGATGCTGAACTCGAACGCATCGTGCTCGCGGACGGCGAGCGACAGGCGTTGCAGCGACAACCCGCCCGCGAACATGTCGTGCAGGATCGCTTCGGCAACGTGGTTGTTGTCCAGGAGATTGTCGAAGACGTCAATGTGCAGGTGCAACTGCGGGTCAACCGTCAACTCGTCCCCATACAGAACGACTTCGACCGCAACGTTCGCCGCCACATGACTACGCATTCGCTGGTCGAAATGAACGACACCGTCGTGGCTGTGTGCGATCGTTTCGGCCGCGTCACCGGTGTCGATCGCCTCACCGGGCAGGTGCTCTTCGCCATGCGCTGCCCCTTTGAAGCGGTCAGCTTCATGAAGGTCAACGAGGACTATCTGGTGCTCGCCGGCATCACGGGCAAGGACCAGGACCGACGCCATACCGTCGTGGTGCTCGATGCGCTCAGCGGCGCGTTGCGGCACGCCGGCATCGAAATGTCCGAACCCATCAGTTGGATGGAACTGACGCACACCGGTGTTGTGGTGCTCGCCGCCGGCGGCAACCTCATCGGCTACGATGTCGAACGTGGCAATGAAATCTGGCGGCAGCCCATCACCCACGCCGTGATCCGCGGCGTGGCGCTGGGGGATCGCATCCTCTTTATCGATGAGGGGCGCTCCGCCATCATGGTTGACCCGACCAACGGTCAGCGGCACAGCATTCTCGCCGCTTCCGATGGCACGCGCGGATATCACCCGCGTTGGGATCACGCCCAGGATGCCTTCCACATCCTCACCGCCGAGCAGGCGATGGCGATCAGCGTCGACGGCCAAACGCTCTGGCGCGATGCCATCTTCGATGATCCCAAGAACCTGCACGTGCAACTGCTCAGCGAAAAGTACGCCGTGCTCGTCGGCTTCGACCACGCCCCGCCTGTCGAAGTGCAGCGGCGCGACAACGGCCCATTGCAGTTCAACGCGCCGGCTGAACGCCAGCACCACTACCGCATCTACCTGCTCAATCGCGACAACGGCATGATCATGCACCAGCAGCGCCTCGGACCGTTGCCCGAACCGGTCGACCCCAACGCCTGCACGCTGATCGACAACCACCTCATCTTCGGCACCGCCCAGCACACCATCATCGTGCCCGGCGTGATCAAGTGAGGCGGCGCCCCGGGATGAGGCGCGGTGTCACATCAGCCCACGACCCAAGGCCGACAGGCCGCAACGCTGGACCATCATGTCATGTCGCACGCCCTGAAGAACCCGGACGGCACGTGGAAGTACACCAACAGGCTCATCCACGAGTCGAGCCCTTACCTCCTGCAGCACGCCCACAACCCCGTCGACTGGTACGCGTGGGGCGATGACGCATTCAACGAAGCACGTCGCACCGGCAAGCCCATCTTCCTGAGCATCGGCTACTCCACCTGCTACTGGTGCCACGTCATGGAACGCCAGTGCTTCGAGGATCCCGTCATCGCCGCGCTCATGAACGATCAGTACGTCAACATCAAGGTCGACCGCGAGGAACGGCCTGACGTCGACGACATCTACATGGCGGCGGTGCAGGCGATGACCGGCCGCGGCGGTTGGCCCCTCAGCGCGTTTCTCACCCCTCCCGGCGCAACGGGCGACGACGACCCGGGCCTGCAACCGTTCTACACCGGAACCTACTTCCCCCCGCGCCCCACACGAGGCATGCCAAGCTTCCCGCAGGTGCTCCAGCACCTCGCCAACGCATGGCATCACCAGCGCGATCAGATCATCGAACAGGCACGACGCGTGACCGATGCGCTGCACGAGCAACTGATGCGACGTGACGCCGGCGGTGACCTTTCCCGTGATACCGTCCAGCGTGCCTTCGATCAGCTCATGCAACTGTACGACCGCGAACATGGCGGATTCGGCACCGCGCCCAAGTTCCCGCAGCCCAACCAACTCGACCTCCTCATCGGCTACTTCCGCACCAACCCCAGCGATGATCTGTGGCAGGTCATCGCACACACCCTCGATCGCATGGCGCGCGGCGGCATGTACGATCAGATCGGCGGCGGATTCCACCGTTACTCCGTCGATGAGAAGTGGCTCGTGCCTCACTTCGAGAAGATGCTCTACGACAACGCGCAGCTCGTGCAGACCTACTGTGCCGCACACGAGATTCGCCCGCGCCTGGAAGACCACGATTTCTATCCGCGCATCGTGCGCCAGGTCTGCGACTACGTCCTGCGCGAAATGCTCGACGACACCGGCACGTTCTGGTCCGCTCAGGATGCCGAGGTCGATGCACGTGAAGGCGGCAACTACGTCTGGACCGCCGATCAGGTGCGCGAGGCGCTTGCGCCGCTGAACAATCCCGCCCTCATTGATTTGGCGCTGACGATGTACGGCCTCAATGCCGGTCCCAACTTCCAGGACCCGCACCATCCCGATGAACCTCCCGTCAACGTGCTGTACCTGCCCGTGCCGTTGCACGAACTGGCGCAGCAGCGGGGCGTGCCGCTGGCCGAACTGCTCGAAGCGAAGCAGGCCATCGATGCCACGCTCTCTGCAACACGCAGCCGACGCAGGCAGCCCGCCACCGATGACAAGGTGCTCACCGCGTGGAACGGAATGATGATCGCCGCGTTGGCACGTGCCGGTCGCATGCTCGCCGAACAGCGATACATCGACGCCGCCACCCGCGCTGCCAACCACATCCTCGACCACATGCGTGACGACATCGGCGGACTCCATCGCACCATGCGTAACGGCGAAGCGAAGATCCCCGCCTTCCTCGAGGACTACGCTTTCCTCGTGCACGGCCTCATCGAACTGCACCACTGCCAGCCTGCCGAACGCTGGCTCGAAGCCGCTGCCAGCCTTACCACTCAAGCGCGGGAGCGCTTCGCCGCCGACTCGGGCGGGTATCACGACACCCTTGCCGATCAGCGCGACCTGCTCGTTCGCACGCGCTCCTTCTACGACGGCGCCATTTCCAGCGGCAACAGCCAGATGGCTCACAACCTGCTCAACCTCCACGAAATCACCGGCGATGCGCAATACCTCGATCAGGCGATCGCCGACATGCGCTCCTTTGCCGGCACGATGCGCACCTATGGCGCTGGAATGTCGCACATGCAGCACGCGCTGCTGCGCGCCTTGTCACGGGCCGCGCCGCAGATTGCCGCCGCGTCCCGCCGTCACGACCTGGACGTCATCGAACCCGTCGCCGTCGAGGTGACGCCCAGGCAAACCGACTTCGCCACCGGCAGCGAAACGCTGCGCATCACGCTGCAGATCAAGCCGGGCTATCACCTCAACAGCGCATCGCCCACCTTGACAGGGCTCGTGCCCACCGAGCTGTCGCTGCGCGATGGTGAAGGGCTCGAACTCACCGTCGCCTACCCCGAGGGACGCACCCGGCGGTTCATGTACGCCGACGAGGCGCTCGCCGTCTACGAGGACATCGTCGAACTGGAGGCGACCATCCGCGCCACCGGCCCCGTCCCACGCGACATTCAACCCAAGCTCGTCCTGAGCTACCAGGCCTGTACCGATGAGGCGTGCATGGAGCCGCGCTCCATCGAAGTCGCGCTGCAGGTGACGTGATACAATCCGTCGCCCATGATCGACACCCACTGCCATCTCACCTTTGAACCGTTGCGCGTGCAGCTCGCCGATGTGCTCGCCCGCGCTCACGATGTCGGCGTCCACCGCATGATCAGCGTGAGCACCACGCCCGATGACGCCCGCGCCGCCTGCGCCATCGCCGAAGCACACGATGCGGTCTTCGCCACCGTTGGCCTCCACCCGCACTACACCGAGCAGTGCGCCGATCAGCAGGCCGTCACCGAGTCGATGCGCCTGCTCAGCACGCATCCGCGAATCGTCGCCTTCGGCGAGATGGGGCTCGACCGCCACTACGACGACCCGCCCATCGAAGTGCAACGCCGCGCGTTCGACTGGCAACTGCAGGTCGCCGCCCAGCACGACCTGCCCATCATTATCCACAACCGTGAAGCGACCGATGAAACCATCGCCATGATCCGCGCCAGCGGCATCCCCGGCGAACGCTTCGTCTTTCACTGCTTCACCGGTAACCGGCGCGAGCACGACCTGATCATGCAACTCGGCGCGATGATCAGCTTCACCGGCATCGTCACCTTCAAGAATGCCGGCGAGATCGCCGCCTGCGCCAAAGCGACGCCGCTCGATCGCCTCATGATCGAAACCGACTCCCCTTACCTCACGCCCGAGCCACACCGCAAGGTGCGGCCGAACGAACCGTGCTACGTCGTCCATGTGGCACAGTTCCTCGCCGCCCAACGCGACATGCCGCTCGACGCCTTCACCGCTACCGTCGACGCCAACGCCCAACGTTTCTTCCGACTGCCGGATTGAAGTGCAGAGT
>CAZEFM010000038.1:0-32635 GCA_964511575.1 uncultured Phycisphaeraceae bacterium
TCCACGGGGCGGAGGGTCGGTTCGTCCTGACCGAGGGACCAGTTGTCGTGAACACGGTACTGGTCCTTCGGTTCGGGACAGTCGCAGCGATAGTGCGTGCCGCGGCTTTCCGCACGCCACAGGGCTGAGCGTGTCATCAGCGCCCCCACCAGCAGCATGTTCTGCACTTCCCAACCCGCGCGGTCATCGAAGATCTTGTCCAGCGTGTACCGCGCCCAGAAGTCGAACATCTCCACCACTTCCGCCAGCCGATCGCCATCGCGCTCGATGCCCACGTGACGCCACATCACACTGCGCAGACTCGAGCGCACATCGGCAAGGTCCAGCTCACTGCGGTCGCTGGGGCGGATGTCACTGACGATTTTCAACGGGCGTTTGCCGTTGCTTTCGAGCATCTCGTGACAGGTGCGGCCGGCAATCTCACCGAACACCAGACCTTCGAGCAGACTGTTGCTCGCCAGCCGGTTGGCGCCGTGCAACCCCGTCGATGTTGCTTCACCGCAGGCGTAGAGGCCGGCGATGTTGGTGCGGCCGTGCGCATCGGTGTGCACGCCCCCCACCATGTAATGAGCTGAGGGGTGGATGGGAATCGGGTCGGTGCCCGGGTCGATGTCGAACCGGCGAAGCAGTTGAAAAATATGCGGGAAGCGATCGGCGAACTGCCGCGTGCCCAGGTGACGGCAATCGAGGTAGGCGTGGGTGTGGCCGGTCTTGCCCATCTGCGCGATGATGGCGCGGCTGACGATGTCGCGCGGTGCAAGTTCCGCCATCGGGTGGTAGTCCGCCATGAAGCGATAGCCGTTGCGGTCGATGAGGTGCGCCCCTTCGCCACGCACCGCTTCGGTGATGAGCGACCGACTTGCACCGGCCACGTAAAGCGTGGTGGGGTGGAACTGCATGAACGCCATGTCTTCCACCGCCGCCCCCGCGCGGTACGCCATGGCAATGCCGTCGCCCGTCGCCACCGGCGGGTTGGTCGATTCGCGGTAGACCTGTCCCGCGCCGCCCGATGCGAGGATCGTCGCCGATGCCCAGATCACCTGCAGCCCGTGCTTGGGATGATGCGTGATCGCGCCGACGCACCGGCCCTGCGCGCCTTCCACCGTGATCAGATCCAACACGAAGCAATCTTCAAAGACGCGGATGCGATCGTTGCCGCGCACCACCCGGCGAAGCGTGGCGGACAGTTCACGGCCCGTCGCATCGCCATCGCTGTGCAGAATGCGTGCTCGGCTGTGACCACCCTCCCGGCCGAACGCCAGCGTTTCGGGCGTCACCGGTTTGCCCGATGCGTCCTGCACCTTGTCGAACCGCATGCCCCATTCGATCAGCTCGGCGATCCGGGCCGGCCCCGCCTCCACCACCTGCCGCACCACCTGCTCGTCGCACAGCCCCGCCCCGGCGATCAGCGTGTCCTCCACGTGCGAGGCGAACGTGTCGTCGCTTTCCAGCACCGCGGCGATCCCGCCCTGTGCCAGGCTGGTGTTGGACTGATCCGCTGTGCCCTTGGCGGTGATGATGACCTCGCAGCCTTCACCGCTCGCCGCGATCGCCGCCCGCAACCCCGCCACCCCCGCGCCGATCACCAGCACATCCGTAAAAATCTGCGGCAACAGCGTCGCCCGAAAGGGAATGAGATACCGGCGTTGATCGAAAACTTCGTGCATGTCGTTCTAGCCACGGATGGACACAGAAAAACACGGGTAGTGAGCCAAGAACTTCGTGGTCAAGGTTCGTTTTGTGGTGGCGCGATCACGATGCGTCGCTCACCACGCACTTGCCTTCATCGGTGGTCATCCGTGTTCATCTGTGGCTATTCTAACTCGCCGCTGGCATCAAAGGGGCTCGTGGGCAGGGGGATGCCCATGTCGGTGAGGATGCGGCGGAACTCGCCCGGCGGCTCGTAGGCCACCGATCCACGCACCACGTAAGGCGTCTGCGCGCCGATCGACACGCCGTCGGCGAACGCGGCCGGCAGCACCACCCGCTGCGTGCCGTTGCCCGGAAGCGTCACATCCAGCCGCTGCGTGAACGCGAAATCACCGTCACCCACCGACACCTGATAGCCGCTGTGCCGCAGAGGCAACGGTGTGGCGTTCGGGTTCGTCAACTCCACCAACACCTCCACCCGCGCCCCCTCGGCCGAACGCTGCGTCACCGTCACCCCCAGCACCCGGGATTCAGGCCGCTGAACAACCGAACAGCCGGAAGAAAAAGCAAGCGTCAGCAACAGCAGCAGGCGAATATTCATGGCGAGTTCAAAATTCAAAGTGCAAAGTTCAAAGTTGGAAGCAAACCCCGACAGACCAAGGTGAAATCTTAACCTTGAACCTTGCACCTTGCACCTTGAACCCCCTTCAACTTTGCACTTTGAACTTTGCACTTTGCACCCCCGGAACTTCAGGCAGCGCCGCCTCCAGCACCCCGCGCACCCGTGGCCACAGCAGCACCGCTTCCATCAGCATCCACGCCTCCAGCAGCAGCGTCGCCACCGCGATGAAGATGAGCACCCAGTTTTTGGTTGGCGCGAAGAGCCAGGGATCGTCCGCGCCCATGCCGACGAAGAGCTGCATGATCATCGCCCAGGCGGGCATGATGAGCATGAAGATGGTGGGCAGGATGAGGAACCAGACCGGCACGCGCCGCCGCCACAGCCAGAACGCGACGACCATGAAAGCGAGGCCGGCGAGAAGCTGATTGGTCGCGCCGAACATGGGCCAGAGGATCAGCCCGCCCCGGCCGGCGTTGTCCCACGACCATTCGCTGTCGGGCATCGGCATCGCCGCGATGATCGTTGCCAGCGTCACCGCGAACAGCGTCGCCCCGTGCTTGTTGTGCAGCCAGGCGATCGGGTTGAGCGGGCTCACATCGGCGACCCGGGGTTTGGCCCGGCGGGCCGAGTCCGCCTCATCAATGGCCGCGCCGCATTCGGGGCACGCGCCGGAGGTCGCCGCTCGCAGGTCGTAACCGCATCGGGCGCACGGCCGGGCATCCGCATCGACCTTCGGCATGAACGTCGCCGCCAGTTCCTGCACGACATAGCGTTGCAGACGACACGCGGTGTCGAGCGTCGTCGCCGCGAAGGAAGCCACGAGCACCCCCATCAACGCCACCGCCACCCCACGCGGAATCGCCATCGCGGCGAGGAAGTTCGCCGAGCCGTCGACGAACGCGCTGACCGTCTTCGCCAAACCACCAGCGGCCGACCAGGATTCGTAGCGCGTGTTGTAAGCTGATGCGCCTACGATCGCAAACTGAGGAATACTTTGCGGAGGCAAGCCGTCAATGTGCAACGGCTCCCCCAGTTCTGGGAGGTTGCCAACCCAAACTTCGCCATTTGGGAAGACCCCTCTCACCCCAGTGATCAGACCTTCCTGCAATCGATTCCAGTCAATCCGATCTCCAATATGGAATCCCGGCAATAACGGGCTCTGGATTGTCTTTACACCGTCGTCGGTGCCATCCAAAATCGCCACGGCCGGTTCACCATCGCTGTTCGCATAAGTAACAAGTACAACTCCGTGGTGACCGACCCCACCGTCCAATGTAATCCCCAACCCCAACCCCGCCACGCACGCCAGAATCACCAGCGTTGCGAGAAAACCCTCCGTCAGCATCGACCCGAACCCCACGAACCGTGCATCGGTTTCGCTCTTGAGTTGTTTGCTGCTCGTGCCGCTCGATACCAGGCAGTGAAACCCGCTGACCGCGCCGCAGGCGATCGTGATGAAAAGAAACGGAAAGATCAGCGGCGCATCCTTCGGCGCGAAGTTCACCATCGGCGCGGCGATCTCCAGCGGCACACGCTCCGCCCCTTCCACCGGCGGCGCGCCGCCCGCAAACGCCGCCACCGTCAACCCCACCACGATCAATGCCAGTGCCGAGATCAACTGCAGGCTGTTGATGTAATCGCGCGGCTGCAGAAGAATCCACACCGGCAGCACTGATGCCACATACGAATAGATCAAGAGCAGGATCACCCACACCATCATGGGCCAGGCGGCGAGCGTTTCGTTGAACGCGTGCAGCGCCCCGCCGATGAAGCTGTCGAAAAACGCGATGCCCGTCTGCGAGTTCTGGTCCCCGAAGATGACCGTCAGGTACATCACCGCCAGCGCGACGATGGAAGGCAGCGTGAGGGTCGCGCCTCGGCGGTGCAGCCAGATGCCGATGCCCACCGCGATGGGAATCTGCACCAGGCAAGGAAAGATCACCGGCGGGTACATGCGAAAGACGGACGCGATAACGAGCCCGAAGATGGCGAGCACAATCGTCAACGCCAGGAACAGCACGAGCAGAAACAGCACGCGCACGCGTTTGTTGAGCACCCGGCCGGCAATGTCGCCCACCGTCTGCCCGTTGTTGCGCAGCGACACGACCAGCGTGCCC
The DNA here is from genome assembly GCA_964511575.1 of uncultured Phycisphaeraceae bacterium. Taxonomy (GTDB): domain Bacteria; phylum Planctomycetota; class Phycisphaerae; order Phycisphaerales; family Phycisphaeraceae; genus CALKHT01. The sequence goes on from CAZEFM010000038.1 coordinate 4,390, forward strand.
AGATCGTGCACCGCGCCGATGAAGATCGACCCGAAGATGACCCACAACAGGGCCGGCAACCAGCCCCACATCACCGCAATCGCCGGCCCAACGATCGGCCCGGTCCCGGCGATGCTCGTGAAGTGATGCCCGAACACCACCGCCTTGGGCGTGGGGACGTAGTCGGCATCATCGCGCAGACGATGCGATGGACACACCACATCGGCGGTGAGGTTGAAAATCTTCGACCCCAGCCATCGGCCGTAAGTGTGATACGCCAGAATAAAGGCAAGCCCCGCGCCCAGGGCAATCAGCAACGTTCCCATAAGCGCGGATTATAACGCAATCAACAATGCTTATGACAGAATGAATGCGGGGGAACCAACACGAACCAAGGCAGGCATTTCGGACAGGATTTACAGAACGAACAGGATGCCGTCAGAATTGCCACTTGCGGTTTCGCGTGACCACGTCCACCTCCAACGTCGCCTTCCAGCCTCGACGGCTACCCCCCGAACGATCCCGCTGATCCTGTTCATCCCGTCAAGAACGCCGCTCGTTCCTCGAAGTTCCCCTCAACTCACCTGCACGATCATCTCCACCTCGACGGCGGCGTTGAGCGGCAGGGGGCCGGTGCCGACGGCGGCGCGGGCGTGTCGGCCCTGATCGCCGAACACCTTCTCCAACAGGTTGCTCGCGCCGTTGGCGACCAGGTGCTGCTGCGTGAAGTCGCGGTCGCTTTGCACGAATACGCCCAGGCGCACAAACCGCACCAGCCGCGACCAGTCGCCCGCCAGATGTCCATCGATGATGGCAAGCGCGTTCAGAGCGCACTGCTGGGCAGCCTCCTGTGCCGCTTCCAGCGCGACCTGCGAGGCGACCGGCCCGGTGGCGATGAGCGCCCCGGCACGCATGGGCAACTGCCCGCTGATGAAAAGCAGATCCCCCGCCTGCTGCACCGGCACGTAGATCGCCGCCGGCTTCGGCGCCTCAGGCAGCGTCAAACCCAGCGAACCCAGCTTCGCACGCACATCCATCGCAAACCCCTCAATAGACTTGAAGCTCACACCCTGAAGCCCGCGGATGGCTATCCCCGGGGGCTCCTTATCTCACTTCGGCTCTTCCCCCGCACCCTCATCCTCATCCAGTTCCGTGCGGCCGATCTTCTGCCCGGCGCGGTGAACCTTCTCGATGAGCGCCCCGGCGTTCTTGCTCTTGTCGACCATGTCCTCGGCGGAAATGATGCCTTGGCTGTAGAGGTCCCACAGGTGGTCGTCGAGCAACTGCATGCCGAACTTCTTACCGGTCTGGATCGCCGAGTCGATACGAAACGTCTTGTTCTCGCGGATGAGGTTGGCGATGGCGGGCGTGACCACGAGGAACTCATAGGCCGCGACCATGCCCTTGCGGTCGATGCGCGGCATGAGCTGCTGACTGAGCACCGCCATGAGCGAGGTCGACAACTGCACGCGCACCTGCGCCTGCTGGTTCACGGGGAAGGCGTCGATGACGCGGTTGATCGTGCCCGAAGCACCGGTGGTGTGCAGCGTGCCGAACACGAGGTGGCCCGTTTCGGCGGCACGGATGGCGGACTCGATCGTTTCCAGGTCGCGCATTTCACCGACCAGAATCGCGTCCGGGTCCTGACGCAACGCGCGACGCAGCGCCTCGGCGAAGTTGGGCACGTCCACACCCACTTCACGCTGGTTGATAATGCTCTTCTTATGGTCCAGGTAATACTCGATCGGGTCTTCCACCGTGATGATGTGGCGATCGAGGTTTTCGTTGATGTAGTTGATCATCGTCGCCAGCGAGGTGGTCTTGCCCGACCCGGTGGGGCCGGTGACAAGGAACAACCCGCGCGGTCGGCGACACAGTTCCTTACAGATCTTGGGCAGGCCGATGTCCTCGAAAGTCATCAGCCGGTTGGGCAGCTGTCGCAGCACCAGGCCGACGACGCCCTTCTGCCGGAAGATCGACACACGGAAGCGTGCTTCCTCGCCGTAGGCGAAGCCGAAGTCCGCACCGCCTTCTTCCTGCAGTTCGTTCTGCGCGCGTTCCGGGGCGATGGCCTTCATCAGCGCGACGGTGTCGGTGGGCTCAAGCGTCTTGGTCTTGAGTTCGACGAGTCGGCCTCGCAGACGCAGGGTCGGCGGCTTGCCCACCGCCAGGTGAAGGTCGCTGGCGCCTTGACGCACCACGGTGTCGAGCAGACGGTCAATATGGATCGTGGACATGGAGCGTTCCAGATACTGAATTCGAAGTACGCAATTCGAATGTCGAATCAAACTCAGGGACGTCGGCGACGATCACGCAGCCGCCATGCAACGCCGCATGGATCTTCTGTTTTCGCGTGTCAGATGTTGCCGCGTCAGGCCGCTTCTTCTTCCGTGCCTTCGTCGACAACGCCTTCGATCTGCGTGATGCGTGCGATTTCCTCCAGCGTGGTCTGGCCGTCGAGAATCTTGAGCTTGCCGTCGCCCAGCAGGCTTCGCATGCCGGTGCCCAGCGCCGCGGCGCGCAACTGGTTCAGCGGCGCCCGCGCGAACGCCAGGTCGCGCAGCTCGGCGTTCATCACCATCAGTTCGTAGATGCCGCGACGACCCTTGTAACCCGTGTTCGAGCACTTGGGACAGCCCGCCGCCTTGTAGATCGTGCGACCTTCCAGCTCCTGCGGCGTGATGTTGCACAACCGCATCAGACGCGGGACTGGATTCGTGTCCGGCACCTTGCACTCATCGCACAGAATACGGCACAAACGCTGCGCCAACACCGCCTGCACCGAGCTGGCGACGAGGAACGGCTTGATGCCCATGTCGATCAGACGCGTCAATGCCGACGGCGCATCGTTGGTGTGCAGCGTCGAGAAAACCAGGTGGCCCGTCAACGCCGCCTGCACCGCCACTTCACCCACTTCCTTGTCGCGGATTTCACCGACGAGCACGATGTTGGGTGCCTGACGCAGCATCGCACGCAGAATCTTGGAGAACGTCAGACCGATCTGGTCGTTCACCTGGCACTGGTTGATGCCCTTGAAGTTGTATTCGACCGGATCTTCCGCGGTGATGATCTTGCGGTCCGGACGGTTGAGCACGTCCAGCGCCGAGTACAGCGTGGTCGTCTTACCTGAACCGGTCGGACCCGTCACGAGGAAGATGCCGTTGGGTCGCTTGATCAGACGGCTGAACGTTTCCAGCGTGTCTTCACGCATGCCCAGGTTGCGCAGACCCACCCGCGCCGACTCGGGACGCAGAATACGAAGCACCACGCTTTCGCCGTGATACGTCGGACACGAGCTGACACGGAAGTCCACCTGCGCGCCGTCGATGATCTTCTTAATACGGCCGTCCTGCGGCACACGGCGTTCCTGGATCTTCATGCCCGACATGATCTTGATACGGGCGATCACCGCGCTTTGTGTACGCTTGGGAATGCGGTCACGCTCGTGACACACCCCGTCGATGCGGTAGCGCAGACGCACGCGGTTTTCCATCGGCTCGATGTGAATATCGCTCGCCCGCGAGTTCACCGCTTCGTCGATGATCTTGTCCACCAGGCGAATCACCGGCGCCTGTGCATCGCTGCTGAGCTTCGTCACGTCGATGGATTTGTCCATCGACACGTCCATCGTCAGGTCCAGCGAATCGATCGACTTGTGATCGATGCTCTTGCCGCGGTCGATGCTTGCCGCCTGCTTCGTCAGTTCGTCAATGCTCGCGCTGGTTTCGCTGAGCAGCTTGTCGATGTGCGCCTTGATCTTGCTCCGGGCGCCCAGCGCCAGTTCCACCTCGGTGTTGAGGCGGAAACGCAGGTCGTCGAGCAGGCCAAGGTCCATCGGATCGTGCACGACGATCTTGATGCGGCCGTTCTTCTTGCCCAGCGGCAGCACCATGTACTTTTTAATGATGTCCGAGGGGATGAGCTTGAGATTCGAGCGGTCGACCGCGTTGGGCTGATCGAGGTCGATGTACTCCATTTTGTGCTGACCGGCCAGCGCCTTGGCGACCTCGTCGTCCGTGGCATGCTTCAGCTCGACCAACGCCTCACCCAGGCGCTTGCCGCTTGCCTTGGAAAGGGCCAATCCTTCGTTGAGTTGCTTCTCGGTGAGCCGTCCCCAGCTCATGAGAATCTCGCCGATCTTGTTTCGTCGCGCCATAATACCTACCAGTCGCGGAGCCCAGAGGGAGTTGCGGGCGAATCCGACCGAACGGCCGGCGACCGCAAGGCGGGAATGCAACCTGAATTATGCTCCGCCCCGACCTTTTTCGCAACCACCACCCCAACTCACCCCAAAAGGCACCTCCCCCATCGCAAGCCCATCCCCTCCCCAAATCCGCATCCGAAATCCGCCAATCCGAAAATTCGACCTCCGCTTCCCTACAATTGCCTTATGACCACCACTTCCCCCATTGAAGCGTTCCTCGACGGTTCGCCCTTCGCCGTAATCGGCGCCTCCCATCGCCGCCGCAAGTACGGCAACAAGGTGCTGCGCTGTTACCTGCAGAACGGTCGGCTGGCGTATCCGGTAAACCCCAACCTTGAAACCGTCGAGGGGCGGGCGTGCTATCCGAACCTCACCGCCCTGACCGAGCACACGCCGATCCATGCCGCATCGATCATCACCCCATCCCGCATCACCGAGCAAGTGGTCGAGGAGGCGGGCCGCCTGGGCATCCAGCACCTGTGGATGCAGCCCGGCGCGGAAAGCGACCACGCCATCCAGCGTGCCGTCGAGCTGGGCATCAACGTGATTGCCGGCGGGCCTTGCATCCTCGTGGTCATGGGCTACGACGACACCTGGTCTGACTGGACCGAGGCGTAGCCATAAACGCTGCGCAACTCCGAACCACCAACGCACCGCCCCCCTCGTGCCCAATCCCCGCGCGATCCTCGTATTTCCCGCACCGCAACGCTATCATCGCCACCACGCAAAACCTTGCACACGGAGTTTCGCATTCATGATCGGTCAGATCTTCAAAGCTTACGACGTTCGCGCGGTGTACCCGGAGCAGATCAATGAGGAGGCGGCCTGGAAGGTCGGCTACGCCACCGGGCAGTTCCTGCTGGAGAAAGCGGGCGCGGTGGCACACCCCGTCGTGCTGGTCAGCCGGGACATGCGGCCACACTCCCCGAGCCTGTGCGGATCGCTGGCGGTGGGGCTGCGGGCGGCGGGGGCGAATGTGATCGACCTGGGCATGTGCGACACCTCGTTCATGTACTTCGCCGTCAACCACCTGAACGCCATCGGCGGCATCCAGACCACCGCCAGCCATAACCCCATCAACTACAACGGGTTCAAAATCTCCGGCCCCGAGGCGAAGCCCATCGGCGCGCAAACCGGCCTCAAGGATATCCAGGCACGCGCCCAGGCCATCGGCGAATCGCACGGCCCCGGAGCCATCTCCCCCACCGGAACCTATGAAAAACGTGATCTCTGGGACGACTACCGCAAGCACGTCCTCAAGTTCCTCGCTCCGCTCAAGCGACGCGTCCGCGTCTTCATCGACGCATCCAACGGCATGGCAGGGGCAATGATCCCCAAGGTCTTCGACAACGTCGAAAACCTCGAAATCGTTCCGCTCAACTTTGAGATCACCGGCTCGTTCGTCCACGACCCCAACCCGCTGGTCGCCGAGAACATGAAGCCGACGCAAAAAGGTGTCGTCGAGCACAACGCCCAGCTCGGTGCGTGCTTCGATGGCGATGCCGACCGGTGCATCCTCACCGATGAGAAGGGGCAGATCATCGGCTGCGACCATCTGACGGCCCTGCTGGCGGAGCACTTCCTCAAAGACGCCCCCGCCGATGCCAAAACAGTCGTGTACGACCTGCGATCGAGCAAGGTGGTGGAGGAGGAAATCCGTCGACAGGGAGGCGAGCCTCGCCGCAGCCGCGTGGGGCACGTCTTCATGAAGCAGGTGCTGCGGGAGACGGGTGGCATTTTTGGCGGCGAGCTGTCGGGCCACTTCTACTTCCGAGACAACTTCTTCGCCGATTCGGGCGCGATCGCCTTCGCGGCGGTGCTCAGTCTGCTCGGCGACACCGACAAGACGCTCAGCGAGCTGATCGCCCCGTTCCGCAAATACCCGCAGAGCGGCGAGATCAACTTCCGTGTCGACGACAAGGACGCCGTCCTCGCCGCACTCAAGGCGAAGTTCGGCCCCAAGGGCAACGTCGATGAACTCGACGGCGTCACCATCGACTGCTGGGACGCCTACGGCTACTGGTTCAACGTGCGTGCCAGCAACACCGAGCCGCTGCTGCGCCTCAACGCCGAGGCGAAGGAATGGGGACAGCTCGATGCGTTGCTGGGTGAACTCCGCCCCATGCTCGGCACGGAAGATCACGGGCATTGATGGGAGAGGACAACAATCAGTAAGCCATTGGCAGTTGGCCATTGGCGATTGCAACGGCCTAGGATTTTCAAGCGCGTCACGGGTTCTCAAGGGAGACTGCCATGCCAAGTCGACGCCACCGGATCGTAATGCTCGTGATCTGCGCGATCGTTGCCGGCTGCGCCACGGCGCGGCGCATGCCCTCGGACGGCAGCGAACGCGACCGCGAACTCAGCCACGGCTACAGCCTGCTCTACAACGTGGTGAACAAGCAGTCGGACCTGGACAAGATCTTCTTCCTCAAGCGGCCGCCTGAAACCACCCGTGCCCTCATCGAGCAGATCGCCGAGGCATCGCGACAGGCGGCGCGGAAGCTGCGAACCTTCGCCGAGAACGATCCTTCCCTTGCGCTGGACGACCAGGGCTTACCCGTCACGGAAGACAACACGCGCAAAGCGGTGGAAGCCTCCACGCGCAACCGGCTGCTCTTTGGTGACGGCTTTGAACTGCGGCTGCTGCTGACACAGGCAGAGTCGTCCAACTACGTCGCTCATCTGGCAAGCACCCTCGCGGAAGCGGATGGCAACAAGGATCGGGCGGCGGAACTCAAGGCCATCGCGGAACAGTTCCGCGGTTTCAACGACAAGGTGATCGCCCGCATCAGCGAAGCCACACGACAGACCACAACCACCACTGCACCCGGTACATCTTCGCCCGTGCCGCAGGACTGATGCCGCTGCGGAACAGGACGTCAAACCGCGCCTGTTCATGACCGGGGGAGCGATGGCGGGCGCGATGATGGGCAAGAACGGCTTGCCTCGTGACCGGGCGTGGTTACGCGGCCGAGCCGTTCTCAGGTATCATCACCCGCGACGATTGGTGAATGTCGCAACCCTTTGCAGGAGTATTGGTCCATGGCGAACACAGGCCCCTCGCGTCGCGGTTTTCTCAGCACTGCCATGTCCGTTTCCGCCGCCGCCACACTGGGTGCAACGGCTTCGGCCGCCCAGGCGCAGGACACCGCACCGCCCGCCGACACCGCACAGGAGGTCGACCGGCCCCACAAGCTGTGCAAGGCCGTCAAGTTCGGCATGATCCAGGAGAACCTGTCCATCGAAGACAAGTTCAAGCTGCTGCTCGACCTGGGATTCGATGGCGTTGAGTTCGACAGCCCCAGCAACGTCAACCTCAAGGAAGCCGTTGCCGCACGCGACAAGACCGGCATCATCATCCATGGCGTGGTCTGCTCCACCCACTGGAACGTGCGACACTCCGACCCCGACCCCGCCGTGCGCGCCAGGGCGATGGAGAACCTCAAGACGGCGATCAACGATGCCCGCATCTACGGCGGCGACACGGTGCTGCTCGTCCCCGGCGCGGCACGGCATGCCGAGAACGAAAACTTCGTGCAGGTCTGGGAACGCTCCAGCGAAGCGATTCGACAGGTCCTGCCCTTCGCGCAGAAGCACGGCATTCGCATCGCCATCGAAACGGTGTGGAACGATTTCATCACCACGCCGCAGCAGCTTGTGCAGTACATCGACCAATTCGCCTCGCCGTGGGTCGGCGCGTATCTGGATGCGAGCAACATGATCAAGTTCGGCGTGCCGGGCGAAACATGGATGCGCATGCTCAACAGTCGCATCCTCAAGCTCGACATCAAGGGCTACCACAAGGAGCGCGGCTGGACGCCCATTGGCCAGGGCAGCGAGAACTACCCCGAACAACGCCGCGCTCTGCGCGAAATCGGCTTCTACGGCTGGGCCACCGCGGAAGTCGGCGGCGGCAACCGCGCCCACCTCGCCGCCATCGCCAAAGCCATGGACGAACACGTGATGGGCATCCGGTGATGGGGAGTGGCGAAGCTCAAATGACGAAACTCGAATGACGAATCGACCAACGACAGATCCACACGCCGCTGGAGCATGTTCGCCAGATCGTGCTGGACGTCCGCCAGCGTGAAGTAGGTCAGGCGACGATCCTTGTCCGGCTCGAACTCCACCAGCACATCGACATCGCTGTCGGCTCGAAAGTCGTCACGCAACACCGAACCCGAAAAACGCCAACCGCCCGAATCTGGTGGCGGTTGCACAGTTGCGCCGGGTCGTCGGGTCGAACAGGAATTTTCGCAACCACGAGGACATTCTACCCCAACACATGCCCGTTTATCGCTTCACTTTGATCCATGCGCCGTGGTTCACCGGGCCGTTGCCCTGGCCCATGTTCGTGGCCTGGCGGATGGCTTCGCTGATCACGCTCTTGGCGGTGCGGACGGCTTCTTCAAGCGGCTGGCCCGAAGCGAGCGCGGCGGTGATGGCGGCACTGAACGTGCAACCCGCGCCGTGCGTGTTGTTCGTGGCCCGCCAATCGCTGACGATCTCGTGCGCATTCTCACCATCGAAAAAGACATCGACCGCCTCGCCTTCATCATCGTTGGCGCGGCGAACACCCGTGACCACGCAGGCGCGGGCGCCGAAGCGACGGCAAATCTCCCGCGCCGCCCCGCCGGCTCCGTTCACATCGGTGATCGGATCCTTCTGTTGAAGCAGCCGCGCCGCTTCGCGCAGGTTCGGCGTCACCACCGCCGCCAGAGGGAAGAGCTTGCGCGTCAGCACACCGATGGCGACATCATCGATCAGGCTGTCGCCGCTGCGTGCCACCATCACCGGGTCGACGACCAGCGGATACAGGTTGGCGCGTTTTACCGCCGCGGCCACCACTTCGATGATCGCCGCGTTGGCGAGCATGCCGGTTTTCACCGCGTCGATCTCGATATCGCCCGCCACCGCCTCGATCTGCTGCTCGACGAGCGCGGGGTCGAGCGGCTGGGCATGTTTGACGCCGCGCGTGTTCTGTGCCGTGATCGCCGTGATGGCGGAGCAGCCGTAGACGCCCATGGCGGTGAAGGTCTTGAGGTCGGCCTGGATGCCCGCCCCGCCGCTGGAGTCCGAACCCGCAATCGTGAGCGCCGCCTTGATACCGGGAGTGGTGCGAGGGTTTTCAGCCATGATGAATCCACGAAGGTTGAATCGATGCGTCCGTGGCGTCGCCACGCTCCAAAGTGGCTAAGAAGTTAGCGAATTTGCAGCGGGACGGGAAGTTGAGGCGTTCTGGACGAAGGCTGAACCACGAATGCACACGAATGGACGCGGATTGCGATTAGAATGAAACCCGTCATGGAGCACACGCGGGGCCGAAGTATCAACCGGTTTGGGGTGGGCTGTTTCGGTGTCGCGCTGATGGTTGTGACGTTGATGATCGTTTCGGCGATCGCGGCCGCTTCGTTGATGTTATATCTGCTCGACGCTGTCGATCTGTCTGTCGCTTACCTGCGTGTCCCGGCGGTGATGGTCGCCGGTATGCTCGGCTTCTTCGTGCCGTTGACGGTCATCGTCTGGCTTTCGATTCTTTACAGCGCGGTTTTTCCTGATCGGTTCGCCATCGCCGACGATTTCGATGGCTCGGAGCACCAGAAGATGCGTCTCGCCCAATGGCGTGCGGTCTATCGTCGGCTGAGCCTGCCCGGCCGAATTCAGCGGGCGTGGAAAGTACGCCAGCGCCGATCGCCCCGAAACGGTGCCGTGCCTCGGCAGTGATGCTCCCAAGGCCGCGACGCCTTGCCGGAGCAATCGTGGGGGGCGACCCGAACCAGATGACAAAAGGAAGCCGGGTGCCGAATGGCTCCGTCGCTCAATTGGGGTATGATTCTCCCCCGCTGCGGGCGTGGCGGAATTGGCAGACGCACCAGATTTAGGTTCTGGTGGGGGCAACCCCGTGTAGGTTCGAGTCCTATCGCCCGCATTCCCCCTCCCCTCCTTGCCTTAATGCCTCCGCGCCTCCCTCCTTTCCTCCCCTACTCCTCCAACTCCTCATCATCAGTCTGATAGATCGCGATCACGCTTCCCGCCTGATGATGGATCAACTGCCGCCGCAGCCACAGCGACGGGTTGAGCAGCCGCAGTTCCCCGCCCGCCAGTTGCAGGTCGATCGCCAGCGACACCAGTGCATCGACCCCATCGTCATCCGGCGAATCGATCTCGGACGCTTCAATGGTGACGACGCATGGCCCCTGCCCGGTCACCTCGTTCAGCCAATGGCGAAAGCCTTTGACCGACATTTCATCCAGGTCGCCCGCCATCGTGACGACCACGTCCATCACAATCATTTCCGGATGGATGCGAAGCATGGCAGCGGGCTCCTTTCGCCCTCCTCCTCCCGCGGGAGATTGCATTGGGCGCAGCGACGTCGCGCCCCGTGATGACACGCCGTTTAACTCTAGGAATGCAAACCGCTTGAGACATGCCGCACAACGGAAAATGGGTGAATGCCCTATTCGAGGGTCACATCACATCGTTGGTCACATCATCACACTGCCCCCCATCAGTCGCCAAACCACAAATGAATACGGCATTTGTAAGCGCCGCCCACCCCATATGGCACAAATCCGCCCTTGCTGAATCGACCCGAAAACGTGACCCGACGCCACCTTTTGCCACCTCCCATCCGCCACCCGTTGCAAACGCCCTGTGTTGCACCGCTTACACACACGAAAGGAAAATCGAAAAGTTCCGGGACAGGACCACCGTGCGCACAATCGTGCCAGAAGCCGGAAGTCAGCGGTCAGATGTCAGCGAACAATCCGCATTCCGAAATCCGCAACCCGCAATTCCCTCCCCCCTATCGCGATCGCGGACAAAATCACTATCATCGTGGGCTCTCAACAGTCATTAAAGGAGTTTCGTCGCCATGCCCATCACGATCACCATGCCCCGCCTCTCGGACACCATGGAAGAGGGGACGCTCGTCAAGTGGCACGTGAAGGTGGGCGACAAGGTCAGCTCGGGCGACCACCTGGCGGACGTCGAAACCGACAAGGCGACGATGGAACTGCAATCGTACGACGACGGCACGATCGCCCGCATTGTGGTGGAGGAGGGCGCTACCGCCGCGGTGGGCAAGCCGATCGTCCTGCTCGCTGAGGAAGGCGAGAACATCGAGGAGGTCGCCAAGTCGGTCCCGCAGGAGGATGCCGGGGAAGCCCAACCCGCCGGGGACGAGGCCGAAGCCCCCGCCCAGCCGACGCCCCAGGCCCAGCCGCAGCGTCCGGCTCCGCAGGCTGCTCCCGCTCCCGCGCCAGCACCCGCACCGGTCGCACCCGCAGGACGGGTCAAAGTCAGCCCCGTCGCCCGCAAAATGGCGGAGGAACACGGCCTGGACCTCGCCCAGATCCCCGGCTCCGGCCCCAACGGGCGCATCATCAAACGCGACATCCAGAACGCACTGGAAAAAGGCATCGGCAAAGCCGCGCCCGCACCCGCCGGCGGCAAACCGCCCAAAATGCAGCCATCTCTCCAGATCGACATCGGCACGCTGCAGGGTATGTCGCTCAAGCTCACCAACATGCGAAAGACCATCGCCCGGCGACTGGTCGAATCCAAAACGCAGATCCCCCACTTCACCGTCACCGTCACCGTCGACATGGACCCGCTGATGGGGTCGCGCGGCGTCAAGGCGCAGCTCGAAACACGCGGCATCAAACTCTCCGTCAACGACTTCATCGTTCGCGCCTGCGTGCTGGCGCTGGTGCGGCATCAGGCGCTCAACACCACCTGGGCGGGCGAAACGATCGAACAGCACGACCGCATCAGCATCGGCGTGGCGGTGGCGCTGCCGGCGGAACGCGGCGGCGGGCTCGTCGTCCCCACGCTCCACAACACCCACCTGATGGACCTGCCCACCATCAGCAGCGAAACGCGACGCCTCGCCAAAAAGGCACGCGAGCAGGGCCTCACCCTCGAGGAAATGTCCGATGGCACCTTCACGGTGAGCAACCTGGGGATGTTCGGCGTCGACCACTTCGAAGCCATCATCAACCCGCCTCAGGCCGCCATTCTCGCCGTCGGCGCGACGGTGGAGAAGCCCGTCGTCCGCGACGGTCAGATCGTCGTCGGCCGCGAAATGGCGCTGACGCTCAGTGCCGACCACCGTGTGGTCGACGGCGCAACCGCGGCGGAGTTCATGCAGACACTGCGGCAACTGCTGGAAAACCCGGTGGCGCTGCTCGTGTGATGTAAAGTCGGAGGTCGGAGGGCAGAGCGGAAGCCTAAGATGATTCGCGCGTTGATGCTGACCGTGTCGGTGCTGGGGTTGTCCATGGCGGGTGGCTGCGCGTTGTCGCAGACATCGCCGAACCCGGAGCCGATCACCCTCAGGGTGATGTCCTACAACGTCCACATCGGCGTCGGGATGGACAAGCGTCGCGACCTGCCGCGCATCGCCGCGATCATCAACGATGCCGAGGTTGATCTGGTCGCGCTGCAGGAAGTCGACCGCAATACGCAGCGTTCGGTTGAGGTCGATCAGGCTGCCGAACTGGCGAAGCTCACCGGCATGCATCTGGCGTACGGCAAGGCGATCGACCTGCAGGGCGGGGAATATGGCATCGCCGTGCTCTCGCGCCACCCGATTGTGGAATCGACGACGCATCCGCTGCCCAACTCGCCCAACGTCGAGAAACGCGTCGCTCTGGAAACAACAATTCGTCTGGAGCCGTCCGGCCGGGAGATCCGCTTCGTCTGCACCCACTTCGACCACACCGGTGCCGATCGCGACGCGCAGGCGGATGAAGTCAACCGCATCTTCGCCGAGCGTAACGACCTGCCCATCATCCTTGCAGGCGACTTCAACGCCCGACCGGATCAATCGCCCATCGCACGGCTGACCAGCCAATGGCGCAACGTCACCGCGGGCGACGGCCTCCTCACCTTCCCGGCCGACACGCCCTCCCAGCAGATTGATTACATCTTCGTGCGTCCCGCGGAGAGATTCCGCGCGGTGAGCGCCGCGGTGTTGAATGAAGCGGTTGCCAGCGACCACCGCCCCATTGTCGCGGTGGTGGAGCTGCGCTGAGGCAGCGGCTCACCACTTTTTGAAAACGAAGAACACCGCCGCCACCATGCACCCAAAGCCGACGAGATAGTTCCAGCGCAGTTCTTCTTTGAGGTAGAGCACCGAGAAGCCGCAGAACACCACCAGCGTGATGACCTCCTGAATGGTCTTGAGCTGGGCGGCATTGAACTGGCCATGCCCGATGCGGTTGGCGGGCACCTGAAAGCAATATTCCAGGAACGCGATGAGCCAGCTCACCACGATGACCAGGAACAGCGGTTTGGACTTGAACTCCGGCCGTAAATGTCCATACCAGGCAAAGGTCATGAAGATGTTGGAAAGCACCAGCAGCAGAATGGTCCACATACAGCGTCGTTTCCCACGTGGCGGCACCCGCCGCGCGTGATTGTATCCGCTGCGCCGTCGTCGCATGGGGATTCAACCGATGGCCGTTCCGGGAAAATGCTGCAATGCATCGACGATGCCACGCACCCTACCCTTGCGGTAGGAGGCGACCATGAACGCATCGTATTCACACTCGCCGGACATGCCTGACAACACCCCTCAGCCCGACCCGACCGGAACGACACCCCCGCCGACCGACGCCTCGCACACCGCGGTGCCGGAAGGTGCAGCCGTTCCCAAAAGCGCCCGCACCTGGGCCATGCTCAGTCACCTGGGCGGGCTGGTCGGGTTTATCATGGTGGTGCCGTTCGCCAACCTCATCGCGCCGCTGGCGATCTGGCTGATCAAGAAGGATGAGCACCCCTTCATCGACGAGCAGGGCAAGGAAGCGCTGAACTTTCAGATCACCATCATCATCGCGATGGCGGTGAGCCTGGCGCTGACGTTCGTGTTGATCGGCTTCGTGCTGGTGCCGGTGGTCTACCTCGCCGCGGTGATCCTGATGATCATCGCCACCATCAAGTCCAACGAAGGAGAACACTACCGGTATCCGCTCACCCTCCGCCTGGTCTGACCTGCTCCAGCCTCACCCCTGAGATCGCGCACCTCCTCAAAACACCATCACCCCCACCATTCCCAGAATTGCCAGCACGAGCCCGATCCCGCCCAGCACGATGGAGGCGATGCTCAGGATGCCGCCGCCGACTCTGGGCGAGGCGCTGAATACCAGCCCGAGGATCCCCAGTGGAATCGAGATCAACGCCGCGACAAAGCCCCAGACCGGGTGCCCGGTACAGGTGGCGACGTAGCTCCCGACGGCGGCGATGATCGCCAGCGTGGCGGCCATACCCGTGCGTTGGTCCATGCCGATTCTCCTTCCCAGGTCCGCACGCCACCCGGTGCAATCGGTGTTCCATTCGCGATCGGTCGAGACGACGGCGAATCGCGGGCCAACCTTTGAAATTCCCCGATGGAAGGTTTAACCTCGTAAACATGGTACTCACAGCTTCCACGATGTTGCCGTTGGGATCGGTGGCTCCCGCGTTTTCGCTGCCGGACACGCAGGGGAACGTGGTGTCGTTGTCCGACTTCGCCGGTGCGCCGGCCTATCTGGTGATGTTCATCTGCAATCACTGCCCGTACGTGAAGCATGTGGCGGATGAGCTTGCCCGACTGGGACGGGAATATCAGGACAAGGGCGTGGCGATCATCGCGATCAACAGCAACGATGCAGAACGCTACCCGGATGACAGTCCCGCAAAGATGGCGCAGGAGAAGGAGGCACGCGGGTATACGTTCCCCTACCTCATCGATGCCGACCAGTCGGTCGCGCGGGCATACCGGGCGGCGTGCACACCCGACTTTTTCCTCTTCGATGCCGATCGCCGGCTGGTGTATCGCGGTCAACTCGATGACAGTCGGCCCAAATCGGGGACGGCTGCGACGGGTCGCGACCTGCGGGCGGCGCTGGATGCGGTGCTGCAGGGCAAGCCGGTCGAGGGCGAGCAGCGTCCGAGCATGGGCTGCAACATCAAGTGGAAGCCGGGCAACGAGCCGGAGTGGTTCTGAAGGCTCGGCGGGCTGATGCGGCGCATGTTCGAGCCGTCGGGCAAAAGCCCCTTGCGGCACACTTCTGTTACAATGCCGCCGGTTTATTGATCAAGGGGCTTCTCTGATGACGCAACGGAATGTGTGGCGGGTGTTGTGGCTGTGTTCGTCGGTGATGTTGGCGACGGGTTGTGCGCCCTACGTGAACATTCCGCCTCAGGCGGGCGACGTGGCGATGCACGATGCGAACCTGGGCACGGTGCAGGAAGTGTCGGTCGCGGCGCTGAAGGCGTTTCTTGAGGACCGTCCGACAAACGGGCCGTTCACGCTTGTGCTGCCGCGCGGCACGACGGCGGCGTCGTACCAGCGCGTGACGCAGCAACTGGGCGAGGACGCGACCACCGAAGTGAACGTGGAGCGCCCAATCGTTGAGGTGCGTCAGCTTCGCATCCGCGCCGACCGTGCGGAGGTGGACATCGTTTCGCCGGCGAACTACTACGAGCCGCGCGGCACGGGTCAGTTGGTCACGATCTACATGAACTGGAAGCCGTTCACCGGCTGGCACGTGTATCGAACGCACCGCTGGAACTCGCCGACGCAGATCGAGGAGCCGGCGGCGGATTACGCCACGGCCCCGGTCACACCGGCCGTCGAGGATGTGCCGGAAGACGATGTGAACGTCGACGACGAGTTGGAAGTCTTGGAGGAAGCGGCGGACGACGCGGAGTGAACGCCGGCGCATCGATGTGAAGGCGATGCTTGTGTTGGGGGGGAGTGAAGCGGAACATTTTTCCGGCGGCGCGCGGGTGTCGCTGTCCACGTACATCATTGGAGCCAGGGGCATGGGCTGGTATCTCAGCGGATTCTCCGATGAAGCGGCCGCATCGGCCGACGAACAGATCGCCGCGATTCAGAACGCCGGGTTCCGGCACATCGATGTGCGAAGCATCGATGGCTACAACGTCAGCCAGTTGCCGCTGGATCATGCCCGGCTGCTGCGCGACAAGTTTGATGCCGCGGGGATCAAGGCGCACATCCTGGGCACGCCGATCGGCAAGGTGGACATCACCGACGATTTCGAGCCGGAGCTTGCCCGACTGGATCACACGGTCGCAGTGGGCGAGATCCTGGGCACCAACCGCATCCGCATTTTCAGCTACTTCAACAACACGAACATCCCGATGAGCCAGTGGCAGACCGATGCGTTGCGTCGGCTCAAGGCCCTGCGCAGCCGGGCACAGGACAGGCAGGTCACGCTTTACCACGAGAACGAACGCCACATCTTCGGCGATCGGCTGGAGCAGGTGCTGGCGATCGTGAACGAACTGCGTGATGGTGAAAGCTTCCGCACGATCTTCGACTTCGATAACTTCACGCAGAGCGGCGACGATGCGTGGGAGAACTGGCTGCAGTTGCGCGACGCGACGGACATGTTCCACCTCAAGGAAAGCGACGCGGCGGGCCAGCACGTGCCGGTGGGTCAGGGCATCGGCCGGGTGCGCGACATCCTCAGCGATGCGATGGCGCGTGGCTGGGAAGGCGCGCTGGGACTGGAGCCGCACCTGTCGCGCTCCGAGGCGGTGCTGGCGACAGGGCCTCACGGCCAGGCCAATTTCACGCTGGAGGGCATGACCCCGGCGGAAACGTTCCAGCTTGCCGCCGAGGAAGCGAAAAAACTGCTGCGCAGCATCAACGCGCCGCTGGATCAGTAAGCCATGAACAAGGAGTGTGCCCGGATGACGACGAACCGCATGCGATATGGATGGATGCTGGCGGTGGTGCTTTTGACCGCGGCGGTGTGGGCGCAGGAGGAGAAGAAGCCCGCCTCGCCCTCGGCGGATCAGGTGATGGACGAGCTGCTGCGTGAGAATCGGCCGACGATCGAGCCGTCGCGGCGTGCGACCGGTCGGACGAATGGCGCGTCGAGCACCCGGCCGGAGAAACTGGACCCGGCGGTATTGGGCGTTGCGCCGGGCGCTGATGTGCCGAAGCTGCGACCGGAGGGTCAGTTCATCATCAACCGCCGGGCGCGCATGGTGCGTGCCGCCGATGGCATGCGTTCGATTCTGGTGTTCGAGTCCGACTCGCCCGACCGCGCCGAACCGCCGATGGTGCTACTGCCCTGCCAGTTGCTCGAGAACATGGAAGCGGTGGTGGAGGAGCGAGGCGACAATGTTGTCTTCATCGTCTCGGGCCAGATCACGATCTACCGCGGGGTGAACCACCTGCTGCCGACGATGATGCGCGAAGCCGCCGACCCGGCGAACCTGGGGCGGTGAGGGTGTTTAGCCGCGGATGAACGCGGATGAACGCGGATTGTGGCATGGCGAGCTATAATCTGTGGGGCTTAGGGAGCTTGAAACATGGTCCTTCAGAAGATGCCTGCATCGGAAGCACGCGAGAAGTTTGCGGATTTGCTCGACCATATTGAGTCCGGGCGCATGGTGATCACCCGTCATGGTGAAGACAAAGCCGTGCTGATCAGCGCGCGTGAACTCGCCTCGATCGAGGAGACGCTCGCCGTGCTTGAAGATGACGCGTTGAAGCAGGCTATCGTGGAGGGGTTGGCGGCCATTCGTGACGGGCATACCGAACCGGCGCGTGACGTCTTCGCCCGGTTGGATCAGGAGTTGAATTCCGGGGAGTAAGTGAGTGGGCGACACGTTTCAAGTGCACATCTCCGCATCCGCAACCCGGATGCTGCGGAACCTCGGCAAGAAGTACGGCAAAAAAGTTCTGCATACCCTGCGTGAAGCCATTCTTGGGCTGGAACGTGATCCCACGCTACAGGGTCAGCCACTCCGCCCACCGTTGCACGGCCTCTGGTCCTTGCATCATTCGCGCTTCCGCGTGATCTATTCGGTTGAGAACCATCGCCTGACCGTGCTGGTCGTCGCCGTCGGACATCACAGTTCAGGCGAGCGCGACGACATCTACCAAGTCGTGACACGCCTGGTGGAGCGCGGTGAAATCACGTCGCCCGAACAAAGAAAGACAGATCCAGACGAAGCATCGGCGTAAGGCTACCCCCCTACTTCACCGCTCCGTCCATTGCCGCGAGGTCTTTCAAAGCAACGGGGGTGTTGTGGACTTTGATGACCAGGTGGTAGCGCTTCGTCTGGCCGGGGTCGAGCCATTGGTCGGCGGTGGGGTGGTTGTCGTTGGCTTTGCCGACGAGTGAGCCGCTGAAGGGTTCGATGCCGGTGACATAGGAGCCGTTGGGGCCGAAGTGCTGCCAGTTGGCGAGTCGCGGCAGCGCCTCGGTGGGGAAGGCGAGTTCCACGGCGAGTTTGAGCTTGTTGTTGATGAGGCCGGCGTGGGCCATGCCGTCGCGGTCGGGCTTGGGGTCGATGATGACGCCGCGTTCCCCCGCGCCAGCGTGGGCGGACAGGCCTGCGGGAATGCGCTTGAGCCTCTCCACGTTGGGACGGGGGGACTTGCTCGCTTCATCGGTGTCCCAACTGCTGAAGAGCTTACCGGCGAAGACGAGTTTGGCGCCTTCATCG
The DNA here is from genome assembly GCA_964511575.1 of uncultured Phycisphaeraceae bacterium. Taxonomy (GTDB): domain Bacteria; phylum Planctomycetota; class Phycisphaerae; order Phycisphaerales; family Phycisphaeraceae; genus CALKHT01. The sequence goes on from CAZEFM010000038.1 coordinate 23,051, forward strand.
AGCAGCGGGTAGCCGAGGTTGACGTGGTAGAGCCAGTTGTGTGGCACGCGCTGGTCGCCGCGGTTGGTCACCTGGTCGAAGATGACAATTTCCGGCGCGCCGAGACGGCACTGAATCTGTCGCCGCACCTCGACGATGGGGCCGAACATGCGGCTGTCGGTGATGACCATGGACAGCAGCATTTCGTGTCGGCCGAACTGCGGGTCGGGGTTGATGATCATTTCGACGGCGGCGGGCGTGTTGGAGTGGTAGCCGTGGAGGGAGGTGGCTTCGCCGTTCTCCTCGCGTGGTCCGCCGATGTAGCGTGGTCCGCAGGTGGTGACGAGTCCGCCGGGCCAGCCGTTGAGCCAATCGAGTTCGCGGTGGTAGGCGTGGTTGGGCGGTTTGTAGCCGTTGGGCGTGAGGAAGGCGAGGTTGTGCTGGTTGAAGCTGGCTTCGACGATGTCGCCGCCGCGATCAAGGGCGACGGTGAAGCGAAGGCCCGAGCCGGTGTTGACATGGGCGACACGGCAGGCCTGCCCTCCGCCGGCAGCGCTGGGCGAGGGGTAGTCGATCGTGCCGGTGCGGATGCCGCCCACCTGGTGGACGCTCTGGAACTTGTTGAGGTCGAAGGGGTCAGGTTGCGGGGAGATCGTGCGTCGGGCCATGACGAGCTTTCGGTTGTGGATTGTGTCTAGCCACGGATGGACACAGATAAGGCAATACCGTGAAGGCTTGACCAGAGGAATTCAGTCGCAAGGAGGCGTTCCCACAATTCCAATCATCCTGTCCATCCTGTCCATCCTGTCCATCCCGTCAAAAACAGTCTTTATCTGTGTTCATCTGCGGCTAAACGGAATTGTCGTGGTATCGGCGGCGTGTGTCCAGCCGATATAATGGTGGGCACAAGGAGTCGAGTCATGCCTGTGTATGAGTATGTTTGTGATGCGTGCGAGGGGACGACGGAAGCGATTCGGCGGATGGATGAGAAGGACGCCCCGATCGCGTGTGAACACTGCGGCAGCACGAAGACGCACCGGGCGTTGAGCCTGTTCATGGCCGGTGCGGACAAACAGCGTCGCTCCCCCGGTGCTATGCCGATGGGTCCGTGCGGCCGATGCGGCGACCCGAACGGAGCGTGCGGAGTGTGATTGGGCCAAGGGCCTAGGACCTGGGGCTGGCGGCGTTGAGATCATTTTCGTGCGCGGCTGACGAGTTCGGCGACGAGTGATGCGTTGAACGGGCCGGGGCCGCCGCGTTCGGGGTGCCATTGGACGCCGATATAGAACGGGCGGGTCGGGTCGTCGATGGCTTCGATGACGCCGTCGGGGCTGTGCGCGATGACGCGCAGGGTGCCCGGGTCGGCGACGGCCTGCTGATGGTGTGAGACGACGGTCATGTCGATGCGGCCGGCGGTGCGTCCCTGCGGCGCGAGCTGTCGCAGCACGCTGTCGTAGTCGGCGAGAACCAGGCCGTGACGCTTGCGATCCTTGTGGGCGTCGGCGGTGGGCAGGGTGTCGGGCAGATACTGGTTGAGTTTGCCGCCCCGATGAAGCGCCATGAGTTGCATGCCGAGGCAGATGCCCAGCACGGGCTTGTCGGGCTGCTCATCGACAGCCGCATACAGGGCGAGTTCAAACGCCTGACGGCGCGGGTCGATCGGTCGGGCGGCGGGGTGCGTCGGCTCGCCGAACGGTTCGGTCACCGGGTCGACCCCGCCGGTGAAGATGAACCCGTCGCACAGCGCGGCATAGCGTTTGGCAAGCTGCGGCTCATGCGGCAGCAGCACGGGCACCCCCCCCACCTGCGCGACGAGACGGCTGTAGGCGATCGTCGATTCGTAGATGTTGGACGCGGCGGTGTTCTCGCGGTTGTCGACGGTGATGCCGATTGTCGGGGCCATGGGGGTGGATTGTGCCGGGTGGGTGCGGGGATGTCCAGAATGGGTGCCCCCGGCTGACGGCTGTCCCCGGGCTTCGGGGGTTGGAAAGCGTGGCTGAGCGGAGCGGGCGGGCGTGCTATAATCCGCCGCGACCGCACTCGCTCGAACCTGGCCGCATTGATCTTTCAACCTTTACGAGCAAGTTGTGACATTGACTGAACCCGCCCCTGCCGCTCCCACCGTTCCCTCGGACGCACAGCCGCTGCTGGCGGTGCGCAACCTCAAGACGTACTTCCCCGTCAAGCGGGGCGTGCTTCGCCGAACGGTGGGACACGTGCGCGCTGTCGACGATGTGAGCTTCGAGGTGCAACGTCAGGAGACGCTGGGGCTGGTCGGCGAATCGGGCTGCGGCAAGTCGACGGTTGGCCGAACCATCCTGCGGCTCATCCCCGCGACCGGCGGGTCGGTGACGTTCGACGGCAAGGATGTCTTCGCCGCATCGCGTCACGAGATGCGACGGCTGCGCCGCAACATGCAGATCGTCTTTCAGGATCCCGTCGGCTCGTTGAACCCGCGCATGACGATCGGCCGCATCATCAGCGAGCCGATCGCGGTGCACAACCTGGCGCGGGGCAGCGAACTGGAGGACCGCGTGGCGCAACTGCTCACACGCGTCGGCCTGCAGCCGGAATACGCCCAGCGGTATCCGCACGAATTCTCCGGCGGGCAACGACAGCGCATCGGCATCGCCCGCGCGCTTGCCCTGCAGCCGCAGTTCATCGTCTGCGATGAACCGGTGAGCGCGCTGGACGTGTCGATTCAGTCGCAGATTCTGAATCTGCTTTCCGATCTGCAGGACGAGCTGGGGTTGGCGTACCTGTTCATCGCGCACAACCTGGCGGTGGTGGAACACTTCTGCAACCGTGTGGCGGTGATGTACCTGGGCAAGATCGTGGAGATCGCCGACCGCGATGCGCTCTACAGCAACCCGCGTCATCCCTACACGCAGGCACTGCTCAGCGCTGCGCCACATCCCGAACCGGTGAAGAAGGCCTCGCGCATTGTGTTGCCGGGCGAAGTGCCTTCGCCGATGAACCCGCCTTCGGGCTGCACGTTTCACCCGCGCTGCACCCTGACACGCGCGCTGGCAGCCGATTCCGATGCGAGCCAGACCGTGCAGATCACGGTGTCCGGTTCGAGCGATCGGGTGATGCGGCGGTGCGTGGAAGAGCGGCCCAAACTCGATGCGCTGGACGCCTCGTCGAGCCACTGCGTGTCGTGCCATTACCACGACCAGGATCAGGCGGCCGAACTGCGTCGCAGCGTCGCGGTGTGACCCGTCCGCATCGCCTCACCTTTTCGTTGGCACGCGACCCGTGTGGCTCATGCGTCGACGTCGCGGCTCTTGGCAATTCCATGCCCTGCCGGTACAACTAAGCCCGGTTCACATCGTCAACCGCCATCCGGCACCGGGAGCTTTGCATTGGACCACTTCGATACCGGCGTTTCGGCCGATCCGAATCAACTGTTGCCACCTGACATCGCGCTCGATGCGCAGGGTCGCCTCGCCGATGAAATCCCCTGCCGCGTGTGCGGGTACAACCTGCGCAGCGCCGACCCCAACGGCACGTGTCCCGAGTGTGGCACGGCGGTGGGTTGGTCGGTCGTGGGCGATTTCCTGCGCTACTCGGCGCCCCAGTGGATGCGACAGGTCGCCAGCGGGGCGAACTTTTACGTTGCCGGCATCGCCGTCACCATTCTCACCCTGCTGTTCCTGATCGTCGCCTTCGTCGGTTTGCCTCAAGATGCCGCCGTGCTCCTGTTTTCCGGCGGAATGATTGTCGGTGCGATCCTCATGGCGATCGGCGTGTGGAAGCTCACCACGCCTGAACCTTCCAAAATCGAAGAAACCGGCATGAACGTGCGAATGCTCACCCGGTACACCATGGTGACGAATTCCGCCCTGTTCATCGTGAGTATCGGATTGAATTTGGGTGACGCGGTAATCGTCGCCGCTGTTCTCGATATCGCGGGTTCACTGGTGGCCATTGTCGGGTTTTTCGCTCTGTTCACCTTTCTGCGTCAGTTGGCGCTGCGCGTGCCCGATGACAACCTCGCCAGCCAGACCCGCACCGTGATGTGGGGCCTCGTGATCGGGTACGGGGCCATGTTCCTTGGCGAACTTTTCGCGTTGGCGAATGTCGGCGCAGGTGAACTGTTCGCCTGTGTTGCCGGGCCGTTGTTGCTCGTCTTCGGCATCTGGTCGCTCCTCTTGTTCGATCGCTACCGCCGTTGCCTCAACCAAGCCGCGGCACAGGCGGAAGCCACCTGGGCGTCGCACAGCCAACCGGGTTGAAAGGAGCTTAGAGCATGCCATCCGACGCCCATGCCGCGATCAATCCCGACGACCTTCTTCCCGCCGACCTCAAGCTCGACGAGCAAGGGCGGCTGGTCGATGAAATCCCCTGCCGCGTGTGCGGGTACAACCTGCGTGCGGCCGACCCCCACGGCGTGTGTCCCGAGTGCGGCACGGCGGTGGGCTGGTCGGTCGTCGGCGATCTGCTGCACTACAGCCCGCCCCAATGGGTGCGACGCGTTGCACGAGGCGGAAACGCCATCGTCGGCGCGGTCGCGCTCGTCCTCACGTTGTTCAGCTTGGGCATTTTCTACGGCGTTGCGACCGATGGGCACGGCGGCCTCGATGCCCCCAGATGGATCGAAGTGGTGTCCGGACTTGCGGTGCCCACGGCCGCCATCCTCGTGATCGTGGGTGTCTGGCTGCTGACCACGCCCGAACCCGGCCGAAGCGAACAGGAGTGCGGCCTGCACGCGCGCATTTTGGCGCGCTACAGCATGTTTGTCAGCTTCCTCGCGCTGGTGGTGGGCGGCTTCGCGAACGCTTATGCCGCCCGATATGCGCCCAGCGGATCGGTGATCGCAGTGATTGGATTTCTCACCGTGCTGGCGAGCCTGTTCATCGCCATCGTGGGCTATTTCGCGTTTTTCACCTGGCTGCGGCGCCTGGCACGGCGCATGCCGGATTACAGCCTGGCACGGCAGACACTGATCGTGATGTGGGGACTGGTCATCAGCTACGGTCTGATGATCGTCGCGGCTGCGGTAACGTTCGTGGCCATCATGGCGACGATCGGCACTGCCACACCCCCACGTGGCGCGGCGGCCGGGGGAAGCTTCCTGTGCGTGGCGGTGCCGCTGCTGTTGATCTTTGCCGTCTGGGCGGTGCTGCTGATCGACAGATACCGCCGCCAACTCAACCACGCCGCCGCACAGGCGGAAGCCACCTGGGCAGCGCACAGCAGGTAATTCATCGACGTAAACAATCCCGCGTGTTACGACAGGTTCGGCGCGTACAGCGTGACGGTGACCATCAGCCCGTTAAATCCCATGTGGACGAGGATGGGCGTGAGCAGGCTGCCGGTGCGTTCGTAGAGCCAGCCGACAACGACGCCCACGACGAACAGTCCCGGCAGCGCCTGCCAGGCGACCGCTCCCAGGTGCAGCGTCGCGAACAGCGCGGAGGTGATGATGATCGCCAGCCAGCGATGGTGCGGCTCGCGTTGCTTGGCCAGCATGTTGAGCACGGCACTTTGCACGAAGCCGCGGTAGATGAACTCCTCGCTGATCGGCGCGAGCACCACCGCCGCGAGGATGAGCAGCGTCAGCACCACATGGGAATCCGAGTCGCGCATGGCCCTGAGCAGTTCGTGGCCGACGGTGGGCGTGTCAAAGCCGAGCATCGCGGCAACGGTGACGCTGATGATGGTGACGTTGAAGTAGATGATGAGCAGGACGACAACACCAACACCCGCGAAGAGGATTTCGCGCGCGGGTTGTCGGGGCACGATGCCGATGACTCGCCAGTAGTAGGCTGGCTTGGGGGTGTGCTTCGTCCACCAGAACGTCAGGAACATCGCCACCCCGAGGATCGCGCCGAGTTGCGTGACGATCAGGAACATCGCCTGCAGCGGGTCGGCGACGGCCTGCACATCGCCGGGGCGGAGATTGTTGACGGCGAGAAACATCCACTGGGCGACGATGGTTCCGCCAAACATCGCCGCCAGACCGATGAGCAGCGGCACGAGTCCGAGTTTGAGGTTGCGTGGCGGCGCGTTGCGAAGCGACAGGCCGTGCCAATAGAGCAGCGCGATCACCGCGAGGGTGAATGGCAGAAAAGTGAGCAATGAGGTCGCAGCTTCTTGGGCGATCGCGTCATCCATGGGCGTCTTTATACCACCGGAGCGACTTTTCCATCGAGCGGAATTGCTCTGAAAGGAAAGTGGGTTTATGCTTCAAGATTCGGATTTTGGAAGATTGGGACGCCAGTGGGGACGCGTGGATGTCGTTAAGTACGAGTTGGGCCCTTTATTTCGACAGCCAAACGCGCATGCAGGGACGCGCCGCCTATACGGAGCAGCGCGTCACCCCGCAACCGGCTCAACCCGGCGAGCTGTTTCGTGCCGCCGTCACCGACGAGGACCAGACCTGCACCGTCAGCATCCATGAAAGCGGCGAGCCCGAGGACGCCCGCTGCACCTGCTGCACCACATCCGACGCGGCCGAGGGCAACTACTGCCACCACCTCTGGGCGGCACTGCTCTATCTCGAACATCATGGCGGCGATGCCGATGTCGAAGTCGAAGTGCCCACCGGCGGGCCGCAACGTCTGCCCAAGGCACGCAAACGCACCGGCAACCGCAGTGAAGCCCGGCGCGGCGAGCCCGAATGGATGAGCCGACTCAACCTCGTGCGCACCCATTCGCTCAGCGAGGATCACGGCGACGATGCCGACGCCGCGCTGCAGCGCATCGACTTCATGCAGGTGTGCTACGTGATCGACCCCGAACTGTCGCGGCAGCGGCAGCAACTGATGGTCGAGCTGTTTCAGCGACGCCTCACCGCCACGGGCTGGAGCCGACTCAAGCGGTTGAAGCTGGAGCTGAGCAACGCCGCAACGCTGCCCGAACCTGTCGATCGTGAGTTGTGTTCGCTGCTCATCGGCGCGGATTGGGTGGCGCGCCAGAACGGCACGCAGCGCGGCAAGTCGCCTTCGGTCGATTACTACGACTATTACGACATGCCGCGATCGCGTTCGGCGTTCGGCGTGAGCCGCAGCGCGTGGTGGAGCATGCTACAGCGCTTCGCCGAGACGGATCGATGCTTCATCGCCGATGAACAGGGCGAGCAGCCGCTCACCATTGATGCGAACACTCAGCCGTGGGTGTTGTGGCTGGTGGGCGAGCTCAACGATGTGGGGCTGGTGGTCAACGTGGAGCTGCGTCGCGGCGAGGAACGCCTTGCCATCGAACGCCCCGACCTGATCCTTGGCGAAGCGGGTGGCGAGGGCATCGTCATCGTCGACGGGCAGGCGGCACGCTTCGACGATCGCAACGCTTTCCGTTGGGTCACCCACTTCCGCGATGACCTGCGCAAGTATGGCGAGACGCGACCGCTGGTGGTGCCCAGCGAGGACATCGACCGCTTTCTCGATCGGTTGTATCTGCTGGCCGACCTGCCGGAGATCGATCTGCCGCCGGGCGTTGGTCGGGGCGAGCAGCACGTGGAGTTGATGCCGCATTTGGCACTTTCGAGCCCGGGCGCTGCATCATCGCGGAAGCTGCTCAGCGCGCAGGTGTGGTTCAGCTACGGTCCGCATCGCGTGCAGCCGGGACAGCGCGGCCGATTCGTGGCGCTGCAATCGACCGATGCCGCCACCGACACCACCAGCCCGTTCGATGCCGCGACAACGAGCGACGACGCAACATCGGACGCGTCAACCGAACCAGCCGGCGAAGCGACCGACGCCCCGCTCAACGGCAACGGTGATGCTCACTCAGCGGCGCTCACCCCCGCGACGGGGCCGCTCATCCGTCGTGACCTGCAGCGCGAGCAGCAGCTTTACGCGTCGCTGTTGCGTGCCGGCTTTCATCAGGGGGCGGCAAGCGAAGGCGATCGGCTGATGCTGTCGGTCAAGCGCATGCCGACGGTGGTGTCGCAACTGCTCGCCCAGGGCTGGCAGATCGTCGCCGATGATCGTGTTGTGCGGCGGTCCAGCGCCCCCAAGCTCGCGATCAGCAGCGGCATCGACTGGTTCGAACTGCGTGGCACGATCACGTTCGACACGGCTGCGGGCGAACAGACGGTGAGCCTGCCGCGCATCCTTGAAGCGGTGCGTGCCGGCCACGCCACGGTGAAGCTGGACGATGGCTCGGAGGGCTTGCTGCCGCAGGAGTGGTTGGCGGAGCATGGGCTGCTCACCGCGATGGGCAAGCTGCACGACGACCACCTGCGTTTCCGCAACAGTCAGGCGGCGTTGCTCGACGGGTTGCTGGCGAAACAGCAGATGGTGGATGTGGATGCCACTTTCGCGGCCGCGCGTGACAAGCTGCGCCGCTTTGAAGGCATCGAGCCGCTGCCCGCCGCGCCGACGTTCAAAGGCACGCTGCGCCCGTATCAGAGCGAGGGGCTGGGCTGGTTCGCGTTCCTGCGCTGGTTCGGTATGGGTGGCATCCTCGCCGACGACATGGGGCTGGGCAAAACGATCCAGATCCTTGCCATGCTCGATGCCCGACGGCACGATCAGGCAAACGCAACCGCGGCGGGCACTGCCGACCCCGCCACCGCCAGCCAACCCAAACCATCGCTCATCGTGGTGCCGCGATCGGTCATCTTCAACTGGATCGATGAAGCGCAGAAGTTCGCGCCGAACCTGCGCGTGCAGGCATACACCGGTACGGATCGACACAGCCTCCGCGATGCGTTCACCGATCACGATGTGATCATCACATCGTATGGCCTGATGCGCCGCGACATCGATGAACTGCGCAACCATCGCTTCGATTACATCGTGCTCGACGAAGCACAGGCGATCAAGAACCCGCAGTCGCAATCCGCCAAGGCGGCGCGCCTGCTCCAGGCTGACCACCGCCTCGCCCTCACCGGCACGCCCGTGGAAAACCACATCGGCGATCTGTGGTCGATCTTCGAATTCCTCAATCCGGGCATGCTCGGCTCAAGCACACGCTTCGCCGAGGTGATGCGCCACGGTGCGGTGCCCGGCAACGGTGCGGCACGACTCGACAGCGACTCAAACGTGAACCCCAGCGCGCAGATCGCGCGTGCCCTCAAGCCGTTCATTCTTCGCCGCACCAAGAAGCAGGTGCTTAAGGATCTGCCGGAAAAAACCGAGCAAACGATCCACTGCCACATGGAACCGGCACAGCGCGCGATTTACGACGAGCTGCGCGGCTACTTCCGCCAGACACTGCTGACGCAGGTGAGCCGTCCGGGCGACGGCGATGGTGGTGGCACGCAACAGGCGGCACCCATGCTCGTGCTCGAAGCGCTGCTGCGGCTGCGGCAGGCGGCGTGCCACCCCGCGCTCATCGATGCCAAGCACGCCAACCGACCCAGCGCCAAAATGGACGTGCTGCTCGATCGGTTGAGCGACCTCGTCGATGAGGGACACAAGGCACTGGTCTTCAGCCAGTTCACCTCGATGCTCGGCCTGGTGCGCAAGCAACTGGACGATCGCGGCATCAAGTACGCCTACCTCGACGGCCAAACGCGCAAACGCAAACAGGTCGTCGACCGATTCCAGAACGACCCGGACTGCCCGGTGTTTCTCATCAGCCTCAAGGCGGGCGGGTTCGGCCTCAACCTCACCGCCGCCGAGTACGTCTTCATTCTCGACCCGTGGTGGAACC
>CAZEFM010000039.1:0-31897 GCA_964511575.1 uncultured Phycisphaeraceae bacterium
GATGAGCGCGAACTTGCCGGCAAACCCCGTGAAAGGCGGGATACCTGCGATGGAAAGCCCTGCCACGAGAAACAAACCCGCCACGCCTGGCGCAACGTTGAGCAGCCCGCCCATCTTCTTGAGTTCCTGCGTGCCGGTGATGCGTTCGGCGATACCGCCCACGAGGAACAGGCAGGACTTGACGATGATGTTGTGCGCCACATAGAAGATCGTCCCCGCGATCGCCATCTGCACGATCAGCGGGTCGGCATGGCCGCACAGGCCGATGCCCATCACCATGTACCCCACCTGGCTGATGATGTGCCACGAGAGAATGCGTCGAATGTCCCACTGACACATCGCGCCCAGCACCCCCAGCAGCATCGTGAAGCCCGACATTCCCAGCAGAATGTGCACAACCAGTTCCGCACCCTCCTGCTGGAACACCGTTACAAAGATGCGCAGGAGTGAATAGACGCCCACCTTGGTGAGCATTCCCGCAAAGTAGCCGCTCACGCCGTTGGGGACGATCGGATAGCTGTCGGGCAGCCAGAAGAACAGCGGAAACGCGCCGGTTTTGATGGCGAACACGATCATCAACACCACGGACGCCGTGGTCACGATCGCCGCCCGATCGCCCGTGAGGCCTGCTGTCTGCACCGCGACGTCCGCCATGTTGAGCGTCCCCACCGTGGCATAGATCAGCCCGATCGCCACAACGAAGAACGCCGAACCCACTGCGTTGAGCGTGATGTACTTGAACGTCTGGCGCACCTGTTCCTTCGATGCGCCGATGACCATGATGCCGTAGGACCCGAGCAACATCACCTCGTAGGCAACGAACAGGTTGAACAGGTCTCCCGTGAGAAACGACCAGTTCACCCCCGCCAGCAGCACGTGCATCAGCGGATAAAAGAAGTACTTCTCCTGTACACGGCTGACGGTCCAGAAGGTGTACAGCATCGCCAGACTGCCCACCCCCATGGAGAGGCAGAGCATGATGGCGGCAAGACGGTCGGCGACGAACACGATGCCGAACGGCGCTTCCCATCCGCCAAACGCCATGGTGAGGATGCCCACCTGGTCGACGTGCAGAAGCAGCCACAGCACATACGCCGTCACTCCCACGCTCGACGCGAGGCTCAGCCCCCTCTGCAACGTCGGCCGGTTGCCGATCAACGTCAGCGTCAACGCGGTAAGGAACGGCACCAGAATGGGAATTACCAGATGGCTGTTCATGATGATCTAATCCGCGGGTTGAGCGAAACCGCATGCGGTGACACCGCGATGTTCTCGCCTCAACAATGTGCCTCCTTGAACCGCATGATCGCGCCGGCAGGCTCATGCGGCGCTTCAGCATGCGCCTGCGCCAGCTCATCAAACACGTTCGGCACACCGTTCGAGGATGTTGCCGGCACCTCATCAAGATTCGGCAGCTCCTCCGGATTGTCCGTTCCGTGCTCCACATACACGCGGTAACTCACGATCAGCAGCAACGCCCCCACCGCGAAACTGATCACGATGGCGGTGAGGATGATGTCCGGCGGCAAGGGGTCCATCATGTGCGTGAAGTCCGACTGCCCTTCCGACACGAACGGTGCATCATGAGCCTTGGAGTACCCGCCGCTGGTAATCAGCAGCAGATTCGCCCCGTTGGAGAAAAGCCCCAGCCCCATCACCACGCGGATGAAGTTCGGCCGCAACAGCATGTACGTTCCGCCGGCGAAGAGCACCCCGATGATGGTCGCCATCAACAGTTCCATCAGCGGCCCTCCAATCCCAGTTCAACAAAGATGGTCATCAGCGTGCCCATCACGATGAGGTAAACCCCCAGGTCGAAGAAGGTCGCTGTGGGAAGATGGAAACTTCCCAGGTGCCACACGGTGTGGTTCATGAATCCGTAGCCCAGCAGCGCGGAGACCGTGCCGGTCGCCAGCGCGATCATCAATCCCACCACGGCGAACTTCCACCAGTTGATGCGTGCGGCACGTTCAACGCCGAAGGCGAGCAGATAGATCGCCCCCGCCGCGGTCGCCAGCACACCGGCGATGAACCCGCCGCCGGGCAGGTTGTGTCCCTGAAAGAAAATAATCAGCGACACCAGCAGGCTGATCGGCACGGCGAATCGCGCCACCGTGCGCAGAATCGGTGATCCCAGTGTCATGCCAACCTTCTCCTTGCACGCAGAAGTCCGTAAGCGACCAGCCCCACCACCACCAGCACGACGATTTCGCCCGTCGTGTCGATCGCACGGAAGTCCACGATGATCACGTTCACCGCGTTCTGACCACCCGCGCCGTCAAACGCCCGCGCCAGATACTCATCCTTGAGCGTGCGCGTCGCGCGGAAGCCATCGCTCATGCTCAACAGCACCAGGAGGAACACCGTCACGCCCACCGCCGTGGAGATGCCGATGTTCACCATCTTCCGCGTCAACGAGAGCCGCTCGGGGCGGAACGATGGCATGAAGAACAGAATGAGCAGGATGAAGATCGTGGACACCGTTTCGATGAGAATCTGCGTCAGCAGAATGTCAGGCGAACGATAGACCACGAACATGAGCGACACGAGAAAGCCCGTTGCCCCCAGCGCGATGGCGCCGCCCATACGCGTGTCGGCACGTACCACGGCCGTGACCGAGCCGAGCATCAGCGCCACCAGGGCGATCGCGTACCAGGGCACCTGCGACAGGTCGACCGTCGCGTTGGCGAGCGACAATCCTCCGCGGTTCAGGGCGTACACACAGACCCCCACGAAAAAGAGCATCGTGCCCGCGATGTACCAGTGCAGCGATCCGTTCTGCCACCGTTCGCTGTAATAGGTCGCCACCGCCGACACCCGGCTCATCATGCCTTCCCAAACGCGTGGTCCGGCGGGCAGCACATCCAACTTTCGCTGCACACCTTCGACGGTTGCCCGCGTGAGGTAAATACCCGCGCCCAGCGCAACCGTGACCAGCGTGAGCACCACCGGTCCCAACGCCCAGTGGGCGGGATTCATGGAAATATGCACGTGCGAATCGGGATCTGAGGACAGTGCCTGCACCAGGTTTTCGGTGGCATGGCTGAAGCCGATGACGCCCAGCCCCGTTGCCGCCAGCGCCAACACCGCGGGCGGAATCCACAGGCTCGGCCCCGCTTCATGGGCGTGGTGCGCCGCCTCGGTTTCCTTACCGAAGAAGAGGCCGAGGATGATCTTGAAGCTCACCGCGAACATGAACGCGTTGGCGAGCACGCTGCCGCCGATTACCACCCACTGCAGCTTGCCCGCGTTGTGCAGGACATCGCTGTGCAGCAGTTCGTGGTACAGCGCTTCCTTCGCCAGGAAACCGAAGAACGGCGGGATGCCCGCCATCGACAGCGCCGCCGCCGTGCAGATGAGGAACGTGATCGGCATCAGCCGTCGCAACCCGCCCAACTTGCGGATGTCGCGCGTATGGGTGGCGTGTTCCACAATGCCCGCCACGAGGAACAGCGTCCCCTTGTACGTGGCGTGCGAGAGAATCTGCAGGGCATCCTGATCCGACGCCTTGAGGCCGTACACCAGCATGATCATGCCCAGCATCGACAGCGTGGTGCGGGCAAGGATCGCTTTGAGGTCCGTTTCACCGAGCGCCTGATACGCCCCGAGCATGAACGTCGCCAGGCCAATCGTGATCAGCACCGGCGACCACAACGCCGAGTCGCCGAACACCGGCAGCATCCGCCCCATGAGGAAGATGCCCGCCTTGACCATCGTCGCAGCATGCAGATAGGTCGACACCGGCGTCGGTGCGACCATCGCGTTGGGCAGCCAGAAGTGGAACGGCAACTGCGCCGACTTCGTGAACGCGCCGATGAACACCAGAATCAACGCCGCGCCGAACACCGGCGAGGCCGACAGGTTCCGCCACGCCTCGCTCGTATTCAGTTGCAGTTCGCTGATGGTGAACGATCCGGCCGCCACCCCGATGAGCACGAACCCACCGAGCATCGCCAGACCGCCCATGGCCGTGACCTGCAGCGCGGTGTTCGCACCTTTGCGAGCGTTCTGCTGGTCGTACCAGAAGCCAATGAGCATGAACGACGCGACGCTGGTGATCTCCCAGAAGATGTACAGCAGCATCAGGTCGTCGGACAGCGCCACGCCGAGCATCGCGCCCATGAAGGTGATGAGTGCGGCGTAGTACCGCCCCAACCGTGCGTTGGGCAGCTTGGGGATGTAGCTCAGCGAGTAGATGCCCACCAGCGTGCCGATGCCCGAGACGAGCATGGCGAAGAAGAGTCCGAAGCGGTCGCCCAGGAATCGCAGGTTGATGTCGAGCCCGCTGATGGAGAGCCAGGGTTGCGTGAAGGCTGCGGCGGCTTCACCGGCGTTGTGCGTCGAGAGGAACAGCGTCCCGGACATGCCGAAGCACGCCAGAGCCGCCAATACCATCAGCACACCCGTGCGTTGTCCGGCGTGCCGACCGATCAGCAGCGCCAACATGGCCGCGGCGAACGGCAGAAACACGATCGCCGGCAGCATCAGTGATGGTTCGAACATGACCTTGCCTCACGAAAGCCTTATCGGGCACAGCCACCGACCGCGCCCGCTCTGGTCACCCCGATCGTCGCGCACCGATAAGCGCGCCTTGACCGTTACAATCGGCAATACAGGCACATCAGGTCAGAATGACCGACCGATTTTTTGCCACTTTTTCAATTCGCGACCCTGATCGCCGCCCCGGGCTCCGTCCCCTCCAGACCCGTGACAGCGACAGAACTTACGACATCCCCGGCCCCCGCACCCCCGCGCGCCCCCCGCGCCGGGAGGCCGCCTCACCGCGCTCGGCGATCACGAAACGGCACACTGCCCACCCGTAACCCGCACTCGGGACACTCCGCCCGATTCGCCGCAAGTGTCCCGCGCAGGTCGTACCCACACCCACGACAGATCGCCGGATCAACCTCCCGCGGCCGCAACCATAGAAACACGTAGTAGCCGACGAGGTTCAGCACACTCAGCGCCGACGCCAACGTCAATGCATGGAACACAAAGATTTGCCATTGGATAGTAGGTGGTTTGTAGATTGTGCTGGCCGCATGCAACGGTGCGAGCATGTAGAGGACCTGTGTGCCGAGAACGCACGCCAGCATCAATGCCCAACGACGGTTCCGCACCGTCACAAGGATGGTGACCATCACAACGATGGTCGCCGCCGTTGCCGCGATCGCCTGACGCTGTCTCCCCGGCCAGTCCTTCTTGTACCAGTACCCCATGTTCGGACCGCGATGACTATCCCAATCATCCAGCGCTCCGCCATCGTCAACACCATTCGGACCCAAGACCCGAAGGAAAGGCGGCTCATTTGGCACCGTCGGTAACATCAGAATGATCGGTGAGTGGTAAATCGGATCCAGCGGCAGCCCCTCCGGCGATTCGTGCAAAAACTCGGAATGGAAAGACTTGGAACTCTTGATCTTTTCATACCAGGTCGACTCTGCATCGGTCGTGGGGTAGGCGCCGTGCTCCCATTGGTACATCTGGACGCATTGCTCGAGCGACCGCAGATCGGCGTTGAAACCTCCCATGATCGAACTCGCCACGACAATCGGCGCCACTGTCAGAACGACGAACGCAGCGAAGATGTGCCAGATCAACATGGTTGTATTGCTTCGCGAAGCCGCAGGCGGCTGCGCATCCCCGCCGTTTGCGGCTTCGCGCGACCGCTCGATCGTTCTCGCCGTGCCCATCATCGCGGATACCGTCCTGCCGCCCGCAGCCTTTTCGCGTACGGTGAGTTGGGGCTGCGCCCCGGGTGCAGCGGCCAGCCATCGTAAGGCGTCACGAAGTCCCACTGCTGATCGGGCAGCCGAGCGTGACGGGGGTTGTCTTCGACGTACTTCACGGTGCGGCGCACGTCATTACCACGAGGATCGTTCGGGAGCCACCAGCCGTAGCGGTCCAGATCAGGTGATAGGCGATCACGATCGGACGCGACATGAGTTTCCCCGTTCATAATGCCGCTTGCGGCTTCGCGCGGCGCGGCTTGACAAGTGGGGTCTTCGATTGTTCGGACGGCTGCGCGAAGCCGCAAGCGGCGATTTCGCGAACCCGCCGGCGTCTACCGGTCCACCTGGCCCATGACGATGTCGATGGAGCCGATAATGGCGGGGACGTCGGCGAGCAGGACGTTGCGGCACAGGGCGTTGGTGACGCTGAGGTTGCAGAACGTCGCGGCGCGGGCCTTGCAGCGGTACGGCATGGGGCCGCCCTGGCTTTCCAGATAGAAGCCCAGGATGCCGCGCGGGTTTTCCGTTTCCACGTACACCTCGCCCGGATCAGGCTTGAAAGCACGCGGCATCTTGACGCGGTAAGCCCCTTCGCCGTCGCCAGCCGGGGGAATCATCTTGATGCACTGGCGGATGATCTTGCAGGACTCGATCATCTCCTTCATGCGCACGATGTAGCGGTCCCAGCAGTCACCCACCGTGCCCATTTCGCCCTTGCCGACGATCACATCGAAGTCCAGCTCGTTGTAGAGGCTGTAGGGGTTGTCGCGACGCAGGTCGTAGGGAATGCCGCTGCCTCGGATTACCGGGCCGGTGAGTGCGTAGTCGATCGCCATTTCCTTGGTGATGACGCCGACGTTGGCGGTGCGCTTGATGAAGATGTGGTTGTACGAGAGCAGGTCGTGGTACTCGCGGACCTTGGGCTCGAAGTAATCGAGGAACTCACCGATTTTTTCGAGGTACCCCGCGGGCAGGTCGTGGGTGGACCCGCCGATGGTGAGGTAGCTGTAGGTCAGCCGCGCACCGCACACCATTTCGAAGAGGTCGAGGATGTACTCGCGTTCACGGAAGGCGTAGAGGAACGGCGTGAAGGCGCCGAGGTCCAGGCCATACGTCCCGAACGAGACCAGGTGGGAGGCAATGCGGTTGAGTTCGCAGATGATGATGCGGATGAACTCGGCCCGTCGGGGCAGCTCGATACCCGCCAGCTTCTCGGCGGCACGGCAGAACGCCCAGTTCTCGTTCATGCCGGCGAGGTAGTCCATTCGGTCGGTGTACGGGATATACTGGTAGTACGCGACGTTTTCGCCGATTTTCTCGGCGCAGCGGTGCAGGTAGCCCAGGTGGGGAATGGCTTCGAGCACCATTTCGCCGTCGGTACGCAGGACGACACGCAGCACGCCGTGGGTCGAGGGGTGCTGCGGCCCCATGTTGACGAGCATCTCCTCGGTCTGAACGTCCGCCTGTTCGACGGGGTTGTCGGACAGGTGGATGGCGTCGCCGTTGCTGTGGGGCCCGCCCAGCGGCACGCGGCTGCCGGGGGCGTCAGGGCCGGGGATGATGTACGTCTGCTCGGTCTGCGTATCGGTTGCGCTCATGGTTCGGGGATTGTAATCGGTGGGTACCGGTGTGGCGAGTCGGGGGACCGGGGAAGAGGGCGGAGGACGGAGGTCAGCGGTCGGTCGGGACGGATAGCGGCTCCGCAAGCCGCAAGGGACCGGCCGCGGATAGACTTACGGCGATGGATGAGCCGTGGGCGTTGTCGTTGCGGGCGTTGCAGGCGCTGGCGGAGCCGTTGGGCTTTGCGCTGGTGGGTGTGGCGCGGGCGGAGGCGACGTCGCACGGGCCCTTTCTGCGCGAGTGGCTGGGACGCGGGTTGCACGGGGAAATGGGGTATCTGGCCCAGCACGTGGCCGAGCGGATCGATCCGACGGTACTGCTGCCCGGGGCGCGGAGCGTGGTGAGCGTGGCGGACCGGTACGCCCGGTCGCGGCCGACGGCTGGGGGATCGAACGATGCACCGGCCGGTCGGGTGGCGCGGTACGCCTGGGGCGATGACTACCACAAGGTGATGAAGAAGCGGCTGTTCCGGCTCGCCGATGCGCTGCGCGATCGGTTCGAAGGTGAGGCGTACAAAGTGACGGTGGACACCGCGCCGGTATTGGAGCGGGAGCACGCCACGCGGGCCGGGCTGGGGTGGATCGGCAAGCACACGCTGGCGATTCACCCGACGCTGGGGTCGTATCTGCTACTGGGCGAGATCGTGACGACGCTGGCGATCGAGACCTCGGCGGAGGCGGGGTATCCCCGGCCGCTGCGGGTCGGCACGGATCATTGCGGCAGTTGCACCCGGTGCATCGACGCCTGCCCGACACGGTGCATCGCCCCGGAGGGGTACCACATGGATGCGAGCCGGTGCATCAGCTATCTGACGCTGGAGCACCGATCGCTGATCGATGCATCGCTGCACGAGGCGATGGGCGAGTGGGTGGCGGGCTGCGATGTGTGCCAGGAGGTGTGCCCGCACAACCGCGAAACCGAAGCGCACGACGCCGCATCCGGCACCGATCTTCACCCGGCCTACGAGCCACGCAACACTATCGCCGCGGGTTTGAACCTGCTGGAACTGCTGGGATGGTCGGCTGACGATCGCCAGCGAACGTTCCAGGGGTCGGCACTCAAACGGATGAAGCTGGAGATGATCAAACGCAATGCGCTGATCGCGGCCGGGAACGTGTTGCGGCAGCGAGATGTGCCGTCACTGCGTCAACGTATCGAAGCGCTGGCGGCGGATGAGCAGGAACATCCCCTGGTGCGGGAGACGGCGAAGCAGGTGTTGCGCGAATCGAGCAGGACGGGAGATTCGCGCAACTGAGGGTGAGCACCTCAGTGACTGTCGCCCTGCCCCGTTCCCGGCAATCGCTTTTCGCGGAACGCTTCGAGCACCGGCACCAGTTCCTGCCAGCGGCGCGGATCGCCCTGCCAACTCTGAATGATCGCGATGGCGGTTTGCAGCAGCTGGGTGGCACGCGGGAACCGGGCTCGCTGAGCGTGGGCGAAACTCAACTGAATGAGCTTTTCAACGGCTGGCGCGTGATGCGCATTCAACTCCAGCGCCTGGAACAGAAACGTTTCGGCCTGGTCGTAATCGCCCTGAATGAGATGCACCTCCCCCAGGTGCGTGTAAACATCGACACGATCGGGATCGATCGCCAGGGCACCACGCCATGCTTCGATCGCTTCGGCGAAGCGGTTGTTCATGGCGAGCATCGTGCCGCGATTGACGTGGGCATCGACGAGCTGCGGATCAAAGGTGAGCGCCTGTTCGAGGGACTGTTCCGCGGCGTCGAAGTTGCGTTCACGGATGTGGATGCCCGCCAGCGCGTTGGCGGCACGGGCGCGGGCACGGCGGGGATCGGTCGGCCGAACGGTGTCATCACGCAGCACATGCTCGAACGCAGCGACCGCGGCGTCCCGATTGTTCTGCGCCATCTGCGCGATGCCCAGCGCGACGTGGAAGTCCAGATCATCCGGTTTGATGGTCAGCGCGCGGTCGAGCCAGTCGATGGCAGCAACGGGATCGCCGCGATCCAGCTCGATGCGCGCGAGGTTGAGATACGCTTCCGGGAACGAACGCGGCCCCAGTTCAACGGTACGACGCCAGCATTCGTAGGCACGGTTGAAGTCGCCGGCGGCAAACCAGGCGGAGCCGAGGTGGTGCCAACCACGCGGGTTGTGAGGCCGACGATCGACAACGGTCTGCCAGATGGTGAGACGGGACCGGTAGTCGTTGTTGCGGTTGATCGTCATGCCCGACAGAACAAGGGCGGGAACGATCAGCGCGATGGCGAATGTCCTTGGCGTGGCGTTCGCGCGGCGGTGCAGGAATGTATGCACGATAAGGAGGAGGCCGAACACCACCGCAATGAGCGACAGGTACATACGGTGCTCAACCATGATGTCGGCGATGGGCAGGATGCTGGATGTGGGTGCGAGGATGATGAAGAACCATGCGGGAAGGAACACCCATGTGCGGCGACGGACGAGGCCGTGGACGGTAACGGCGGCCATGGCGAGCACGATGACGATCGGAGCGACGAGCTGGATCAACGAGATCGCCCACGGAACATTGGCACGATCGAACAGCGTGTGCTGCGCCGGGTGCATGTGGTCGAGGACCAGCGGGTGCGGCCAAACGCTGAGCTTGAGGTATTTGAGGACGATCAGCGGCTGTGTGAGGGCGTACTGCCAGGGTGTGAGCGATTCGTATGCGAACCCAGCGGAAGCGGCGGCGTGAGGTTGCGGGATCAGCAGGACGGCGATGGTGGCGAACAGCACCGCGTAAAGAAGGCCGCGACGGCGCAGCAACGCCGCGATCGGCTCACGGGTGAAGCACCAGTCGTAGAGGACGATAAGCACCGGCGCAGCGACCATGACCTCCTTCGAGAGCATGCCCGCAACACTGCAAACCGTCGCGATGATGAACCAAAGCCCGGCGCGGGATGCTTCCAGATGCCGAATCGCAGCGTAGACGGTGAGCAGGAAGAACACACCCATCATCGATTCACTGCGCTGGATGGTGTAGGTGACGGCCTGCGTGTTGAGCGGGTGGACGAGCCACAGCAGTGCCGTGGCGAAGGCGAGCAGGTTGGCGGTCGGGGCGAACCGGTCGCGCAGCAGCGGCAGGTGGAGTGTCCGGCGAACGATGCCGAAGAGCGCCAGCCCGGCGACGAGGTGGACGCCGGTGTTGAAGAGGTGGTAACCCAGCGGGTCGGTTCCCCCGATGCGGTGGTTGAGCCACATCGTCAGGTGGACAAGCACGCGTCGGGTGGACAGGAGGAAGTTCGCCAGTTCCCCATCGCGCAGGTCGGCCAGGGCGAGGAGGATCTGGTCGTCATCGAGGATGAACGGCGCGGTGAGGCTGTTGAGGTAGACGGCCGCCCCGGCGAGCAGAAGAACGATCGGCATCCACCACGGCACGGGCGGCACTGCCCCTGAGACATCCGGTACGGCGGGCGCAGGATGGGCACGGGGCAGCGGCTGAATCGCTGCGCCCCGGGTTTGGGACGGCCCACTTGGCGAACGCTTGCTCATGCGGTTCCCGGCGGGCGTCTGGCGTGTGGCATCGGATCAGAGGCCGATGATGCTGAAGCCCGCGTCCACGTGGATGGTTTCGCCGGTGACGGCACTGGACAGATCGCTGAGGAGGTAGACGGCGGTGTTGCCGACTTCGCTCCCCTCGATGTTACGCCGCAGCGACGCCTTTCGTTCCTGATGCTCGAACATTTCCTGAATGCCACCGACGGCAGAGGCGGCGAGGGTTCGCAGCGGCCCGCCGGAGATGGTGTTGACGCGGATGTTCTTTTCACCGAGTTCGGCGGCGAGGTAGCGCGTGGAGTGTTCCAGGGCGGCCTTGGCGATGCCCATGATGTTGTAGCCCGGGATCACCTTCTCCCCGCCATAGTAGGTCATGGAGATGATCGACCCGCCGTTGGGCATGATGCCGGCGGCGCGCTGCGCCATGGCGACGAGGGAGTAGGCGCTGATGTCCAGCGCCTGCGCCCAGGCCTGCCGGGTGGTCGTGTGGAACTTGCCGATGTCCAGAAACGCGCGGTCGGCAAAGGCGACGGAGTGGACGATGAAGTCGATCGTGCCGAAGTCCGCCTGCAGCTTGTTGAAGACGTTGTCCAGGTCCTCGTCGGAGCTGACGTCGCAGGGGACGAGCCAGGGGTTCTCGACGCCCAGTTCCTTGATGGCACCGGCGGCACGGCGTTGCATCTTGTCGCCCGGCAGGTGCGTGAAGAGGCATTCCGCGCCGTGCTCGATGAGCGACCGCGTAATGTGCCAGGCATAGCTGCGATCGTTGGCGATACCGAAGATGATTCCGCGTTTCCCGTCCATCAGACCCATAAGGCGACTCCTGGTAGCAGTTGAGCCGGGCAGGTTACCAGCAAACGGCAGGTCAGACAAAAAGGTAGAATGCCGCGATCGTGGGGCGTGGGGGCACGTCCGCAGGGGCCATCGCCCCGAGTCAGAGACCAATTGAGGAGGTTTCATGCAGACACGCGAGCTGGGCAAGACGGGGCTGCAACTGCCGATCCTGAGCTTCGGGGCGTCCTCGCTGGGGCAGGAGTTTCGCCAGGTGGATCTGAGCGAGGCGCTGCGGTCGGTGCACGTCGCGCTCGATCTGGGGATGAACTTCATCGACACCTCGCCCTACTATGGCCGGGGGATGAGCGAAGTGCTGCTGGGGGTGGCGCTGCGGGGCGTGCCGCGTGACAGCTACATCCTGGGCAGCAAGCTGGGACGCTATGACGGGAACCACTTCGACTTCTCCGCCAAGCGCGTGGTGGAGAGCGTGGATGTCAGCCTGCACCGCATGGGGGTGGATCATCTGGACATCATGCTGTGCCACGACATCGAATACGTGGACATGTCGCAGATCGTGGAAGAGACGCTGCCTGCCTTGCGGAAGGTGCAGGAGCAGGGCAAGGTGCGATTCGTGGGCATCTCGGGTTACCCGATGAAGATCTTCGAATATGTCCTGCAGCACGCCGACCTGGACGTGATCCTGTCGTACAACCACTACACGCTTCAGAATCAGCAACTGGCGGACCTGATTCCGATGCTCAAGGCGAAGGGTGTGGGGATCATGAACGCAGCGCCGTTTGCGGCGCGGCTGCTGACCAACGCGCCGCTGCCGCCCTGGCACAAGGCGACCGAAGATGTGCGTGCGGCGTGTCGCAAGGCGGCGGAGCATTGCGCTTCGCGCGGCGTGGACATCGCGCAGCTCGCGGTGCAGTATTCCATCCGCAACACCGACATCGCCACGACGATCATCGGGTCGGCCAACCCGGACAACGTGCGCAAGTGGGTCGATTGGGCGAATCAGCCGATCGACGAAACGCTGCTGAGCGAGGTGGAGGCGATTCTGTCGCCGATTCGCAACTGGGCGCATATCGAGGGGCGGCCGGAGAATAACTAGGAAATGAACCGGGGACGGCTATTCCCGGGCTTTACTTGAGGACACACATCATGCGAGCGATTCTTCTGGAAGAACCGGGCAGTTTCAAGCGGATCGAGATGGACGAACCGGCGAAGCCCGCGGCGGGCGAGGTGCTGGTGCAGGTGCACCGTGTGGGGATCTGCGGCACGGACCTGCACGCGTTTGCAGGCAACCAGCCGTTCTTCAGCTACCCGCGTGTGCTGGGACATGAGCTTGGCGTGGAGGTGGTGGAAGTGGGCGAGGGGGTGACGAACGTGAAGGCGGGCGATCGATGCGTGGTCGAGCCTTACATGAACTGCGGCAAGTGCATTGCCTGTCGACGCGGACGGGGCAACTGCTGCATGCATACCGAAGTGCTGGGCGTGCATCGCGACGGCGGGATGCGGCCTTACATCACGCTGCGTGCCGACAAGCTGCACCGATCAGCGTCGCTGAGCTACGAACAGCTCGCGCTGGTGGAGACACTGGCGATCGGACTGCACGCGGTGAACCGTGCGGACATTCAGCGGGGCGAAAATGTGCTGGTGATCGGCGCGGGACCGATCGGGCTGGGCGTGATGCAATTCGCCCAACTCGCCGGCGCGACCGTCATCGTGCTGGACCTCAACGAGATGCGGCTGGACTTCTGCCGTCGCACCATCGGCGTCAATCACACGGTGAAGGGCGGCCCCGATGCGCTCAGGGAAATCGAAGCGCTGACCGATGGCGAACTGCCCACGGTCGTCTTCGACTGTACCGGCAGCCCGCGTTCGATGTGTGCAGCGTTCGAATACGTCGCCCACACGGGCAAGCTCGTGTACGTCGGCATCGTCACCGCGGACATTACGTTCCCCGACCCGCTCTTTCACCGACGCGAGATGACGCTTTACGCTTCGCGCAACGCCCTGCCGAACGAGTTCGAGCACATCATCGGCCTGATCGAGTCGGGCAGGTTCGACACGACACCCTGGATTACTCACCACAGCGCGTTTGATGAACTGATTGCCGACTTCCCCCGCTACACCAAACCCGAAACCGGCGTGATCAAAGCCGTGCTGCATGTGTGAGTCATCACATGGGGTTTTTAACGCCAGGACGCCAAGTGACCAAGAAGCCAAGATAGTGGTGCGAGCGTGGTACTCAGGTAATACCGCGCCGCACCACTATCTTTTCCCACCGTGGCTTCTTTGTGTCTTGGCTTCCTGACGTTGAACCGCGCCCCGCACCGTTACCGGAAGGCGGGGTCGTCGGGGTTGCCGCCGGAGCGGAGGTAGGCGATCAGGTCGAGCACTTCTTCCTTTGTCAGCACGTTGAGCAGCCCCTGCGGCATCTTGGACACCTTCGACAGCTCACGCTTGACGATGTCCTCCTTGCGCACCTCCGTGGTTTCCTCGATGAGGGGATGGGCTCGCACCACCACGCGCGTGTCGTCCTCTGCTTCGATGCGGCCGACGATCAGCTCGCCGTCCACGGTGTGGATGGCGGTGTCGGCGTACTGATCGGAAATCACGCGCGAGGGGTGGATGATCGACTCGAGCAGGTCGCGCGGGCTGAATCGTCCTCCCACGCCGGTCAGGTCCTGCCCAGTGCTGCCGCCGTCACCCGCGAAGCGGTGACACTGGATGCAGCTCGCCGCGGCGAACGCCGCCTTGCCGCTTTCAAATGATCGGCCCTGCGTGGTCATCGACAGCAGCGGCTCAATGTCGTCCATCTGCCAGTTGTGCACGAACTGGCGCGGCGGGCCCATCTCGATCTGCACCACCTGCACCGGATCGTTGAGCACCTGCTCGAGCGCTGCCTTCTCCTCATCGCTCAGCCGCTTGACCGCTTCGTTCTTGATGTTGCGCATGAAATTCGCAAAGCTGCTGCCGCCCTTGAACTTCGTTGATGCGAGGTTGATCCAGCGGAAGTACTGCTCGCGCAGCTCCGTCGTCCAACCGTTCCTGAGCGAATGCAGCACGAAGATGTAGTAGATGTAATCCTCCTGCGTGCGTGCTTCCTCCAGCAGCTTCATCGCCTTGGAGGCAATGGAGGGTGATTCGAGGTAAACGAGCAGCCGTGCCAGTTCACGATTGATCCAGTCGCTGCGGCTGGGGAACAGCTCATCGAATTTGCTGACCAGTGCGCTGGCGGTTCCCGCATCGGGGCGCCCCAGTCGAATGAACGCCAGACCATACACCCGCAGCGCATCGAGCATCTGCTCCTCGGTGAGCCGCGCCAGGGGCAGCCGGTCGAGGCTCGCCAGCAGCTTGGGCAGATGCGCTGCCTCGCCGCACCGTGCCAGCGCCAGCAATGCCTGAATCGATGCGTTCACGTGCGATTCCGCCAGGGCGCGGTCGGCCCATGCGTTGACATCCTGATGCTCGATAACGACACGGGCGGCGTATCGGATCGCACGATCCGGGCTGTTGAGGTGGGGCCAGGCAAAGTCGACCGCATTGCTGTCGGGCTTGCCGTGGTACGCCTCAAGCTTGCGGCGCAGTTGTCGCGCCTCCTGAGCCGCGGTATCGCCTGTCGGTTTGTCACTATCGATGGACGCAGTGGATTCATCGCCCACATAGGTGACGCGGTAGAGCGCCGACTGTGTTTTGCGCCCGCCGATCGTGAAGTACATCGCACCATCGCGGCCGATGACGATGTCGGTGACGGGCAGCGGCTTGCCTTCGAGGAACACCTCAAAGGCACCGGTGTAGGTTGCGCCATTGGGTTGCAGGTGCACCGCGTAGATTTTGCCGTAGGACCAGTCCTGAATGAAGAGGGCGTCCTGATACTTCGCGGGGAACTTCGCACCGTAGCCGAACGTGGTGCCGGTGGGCGAACTCAGGCCGATGTCGACCACCGCGCCGACGCTGTCGGGGTAGTAGGCTGGCCATTTACCGGTGCCGAAGCGCCAGCCGAAGTCCGCGCCGCTCACCATGTGATTGACGCGTGTGGGGCGATACCAGGGCGTTCCGGTGTCCCACTCCATGTCCGAGTCGAAGGTGAAGATCTCGCCATCGCGGTTGAACGAAAAGTCGTAAGCGTTGCGCAATCCACCGGCGAGCAGACGGAACGAGCTGCCGTTCTCATCGGTCACGGCGATCCACCCGCCCGGCGCCATTACGTTGGTGGCGTGACCGTTGCCATCGGGCAGGCGCGGCAGCAACTGGTCCTCCCCCCAGCGCCGCAGCGGCGAGTCCTCAGCCATCTTCTGCGGCGGAGGCACGTGGTTTCCCGCCATAATGTAGATCAATCCATCTGGCCCCTGCACAATCGCGTGCGGCCCGTGCTCTCCGCCCGATCTAACCGAGAGCAACAGTTCCTTCGTGTCGAGCTGGTCATCGCCATCGGTGTCACGCAGGCGATACATGCCCGTGCCTTTGCCTTCCGCGACCATGACGTAGAGGCTGTCGTAAGCCCAGAGCATCCCCTGCGCGTTGCCGATGTCGACGTTCACCTTCTCGACGGTGACATCGTCCTCATGCACGGTGACGCGATAGAGCGGGCCGTGCTGGTCACTGGTGTAGAGGCGGTTCTTCGGATCGACGGCAAGCGACACCCACGACCCCTGCGTGGCAAGCGGCACGGTGTAGAGCAACTCAGCCTTGAAGCCGTCGAGAAGTTTCAGGTCTTCGGCGGGTGTGGCGACACTCGGCGCGCCACCGCGGCCGCGCGGCAGCTCGCCCCACGGCGCCGTGCCCACCTTGCCGAAGGCGTGCGCCCGCGTCCAACCCTCGGGTACAAAGCTCGGCTCCGACCAGCCCGACACCTCCGCGCGCGATGTCAACCACGCCTCATCGGTAATCACCGCGACACGACTGCGATCCGCCCGGGTCATCTCCAGCTTGAGCGTCAGCCCCGCGGGACCGCCCGCGTTCCGCCCCACCACGGCCAGCACGTTGCGCCCCCGTCGCAGCGCCTTGGTCACATTGATCCCGATCGGCTGCCGCCAGTCCGTTCCCGTGGCGACGTGCTTGCCGTTGAGAAACACATCCATCGTGTTGTCGCACGTGCCCGTCAGCATGGCGGCAAGCACGTCATCATCCATCGTAAACGCGCGGCGGAAGAAGACTTTGTCGTTGTCCTGCGGGTTCGCATCGGCCCAGATCCACTGCGGATCGTTCGTCCGCGCATCCACCACCGCGTTGGATGCCGCATCGTCGTCCACCGCCGCCGCGTCAGCCGCCAGATGCTTGATGCGGATGTTGCGGAACTGCACGGTCATCGGCGGGCCGGCGTGAATCTGCAGCGCGAGAACGCCCGAACGCGCAGCCTTGTCCGCCTGGTTGTCGACCACCTCGCTCATCAGCTTGCCGTTGATGAGGTGCTGCAGACGATTGCCCTGGGCGATGATGGTGTAATCGTTCCATGTTTCCTGATGAATGGCTTTCTGCAGTTCATCACCCGCGGCGAAGCGCTGTACCTGCCGCTCACCGTTGGGTTGCACCACGACGCGTTCACCACGTTGGGCGAGGATGCCCCGGCCGCGCTCCTCATAAAGGATGCCGGAGTATGTCGTGCCCGCTTCGATGTCAGCCTGGTACCCGCCGACGTTGAAGCCATCGAAGCGTTTGCTGCGGTACTGCACGCCCGAGTTGCCGCCGACGATGCGGTATTGAAGCCGCAACTCGAAGTCGGCCACCTCACCGCCCTTCCAGATGGCAAAGGTGTTGGCGTTGCACGGGTTCTCCGGCGTGGATTGCGCGGTGATCGTGCCATCACGCACGGACCAGAAACGTTCATCGGCATCCCAGCCGGTGAGGTCCGTTCCGTTGAACAGCGGCTCGAAACCCTCTTCCGCCCCCGCAAGTGGTGTGGAAATGTTCAGAAGCCCCAAAAGACAGACGAACAGCGTCGCGCGCTTCATAGGCAAGTTCCTTAACTTTCAACAGGGGCGCTGGTTACTCTAACAGCAAAGTTGAACGCGATGCAAGGCAAAGAGCGAACGCCCTTACGAACTGCTCCCCCGGCAAGCGACATCCCCCCGTGAAACCCGCAGTGTGGCGGGCTTCACTTCGGCTGCACCCCGGCGCAGACGCTGCAGTGCGGATCCCGCCACAGTTTCAGCGTCTGCATCGTCATCCGACGCAGGTCCAGCCGCATCATCCGGCCCAGCAGCGGCTCGCCGAAACCCGCGATCAGCTTGATCACTTCCATCGCCGCCAGACACCCGACCGTGCCCGACACCGCACCGAACACGGGGAACTGCCGCTTCCACGTGGGCGGCGTCTCGGGGCAGATACACGCCAGACAGGGCGTGCGTCCCGGCACAATCGTGGTGATCGTCGCCTCCGTGTCGTACATGGCGCATTCGATCATCGGTTTGCCCTGTGCCACGGCCGCCCGGTTCATGGCGTACCGCTCCTCAAACAGCGGGGCGCAGTCGACCACCACATCCGCCTGAGCGACCAGTTCGGCCGCGTTGGCGTCGCTGACGTTTTCACCGACGGCGATGGTGTTCAGGCGCGGGTTGAGGTCGCGCAGCCGTTTCACCGCCGATTCGATGCGTGGCTTGCCCAGCCAGTCGTGCGTCATGAGCAACTGGCGGTTGAGATCGCTGGGCTTGACGTTCCCGCCGTGCGCCAGAACGAGCTGCCCCACTCCTGCCGCGGCCAGTTCATAGGCCACCACGCCGCCGAGCCCGCCCAACCGCGACACCATGACCGATGCGTTCTTGAGCTTCTCCTGTCCCGTTTCGCCGAAGTCCTTCACCCACATCTGCCATTCGTAGATGGCTCGCTCTTCATCCGTCAGACGCTTCCAGTCGTTCATATCTGCTCTCTTGACAATCGTTCCGCGTGGCAGGGCTGTTCGACGACGACGCCATCATCGAGCCGCAGCAGCGTATCCGCAAGACGGTCGGCATCTTCCTGATTGTGGGTCACGTGCAGCGCGGTGACGTGTTCGTGCCGTTGAGCGCGCTGCAGCAGGTCGTACATCTGATAGCGCGTTTCATCATCGAGCGCGCTGAGTGGCTCATCGAGGCACAACACACGTGGTCGAAACGACAGCGCTCGTCCGAGCGCCACGCGCTGCCGCTCCCCACCGCTGAGCCCCGGCGGCAGGCGATCGAGCAGATGCCCGATGTTGAGCAGTTCCGCCATCTCCCCCACGCGCGCTTCGATGTCGCGGCGTGACCACTGTCGCACATGCAGCGCAAAAGCAAGGTGATCGCGCACCGTCATGGTGTCGAAGAGCGCCCCATCCTGCGGAACGTAGCCGATGCCGCGTTCGGCTGGTTTGAGCCTCGTCACGTCGACGCCGTCAAGGTGCACGCTGCCCGACGTGATGGGTTTGAGGCCGCAGATCGCTTCCAGCAAGGTCGTTTTGCCGCACCCCGTGCGGCCCATGAGGATGCCATACCCCTTGGCGGGTACCGCGAAGGTGACATCGCGCAGCGCGAAATCTCCCACCCGCACGGTGATGTTGCTGACCGCGATCAATGTCTGCGTCCTTTGTTTCGCATTTACACCATGCCTCGCCGCAACCCGAACGCCCGCGCCAGGACCAGCACCACCACGGCCGCCACCACCATCAGCAGCGACACCGCCAGCGCCCCGGCGAGGTTGCCCGCCTGCATCTCAAGGAACACCGTGGTGGGCAGCACTTCGGTGCGCATGCGCGTGGAACCGGCAAAGATGAGAATGGGCCCGAACTCGCCGAGCGACCGCGCCCAGGCGAGCGTCGCCGCCGTGAGCATTCCTCGCCGCGCCTCGGGCAGCACCACGCTGAAAAACGCCTGGCTTCGACTGCAGCCCAGCGTCAGCGCCACCTGCTCCTGTCGCGCGGGAATCTGATCGAACGTTGCCCGCATCGTGCGCACCGCAAACGCGCACGCCACCATGAACTGCGCCAATATCACGCTGGGAATCTCGTACACCACGTGATCGCTCACCCAGCGAAACGGCGCAAACTGAAACAAGATCAAAAGACTCAACCCCAGCACCAGTGGCGGCAACACGATGGGAATGTCCAGCACCGCATCCACCACCGCCTTGCCGCGAAACGTGTGACGCGACATCAAATAACCGATCGGCACCGCCACCCATAACGAGAAGATCGTCGTCAGCGTGCACGAGATCATGCTCAGCCAGATGGCATAGCGGATCTGGGGCGTGCCCAGCGCCGCCAGTACTGTCATCGGCGAGGTCCAGCGCTGCAGGTTCGGGTCGTAGATCACGCGCGACGCGTCGGCGATGAGCATCAGCACGATCAGCAGCACGTAAAACCCGCCCAGCAGGCCGAAGCAGATATAGAACGGCCGATCCGAACGCACCCGGTGGCGCGGCGGCGCAGCGGTGGATGATTCCTCAGGAGCCGTGGACGGATGCACACTCATGGAGCGGACTGCTCCACCGCCCCGCCATCACCATTGAATGTGAAACCCGACGCTTCGAAGCGATGCCGCGACACGTCCGAATGAATGGCGGCGATCAACCGTTCGGTGATCAACGGATACCTGGTGTCCCGGCCCGCCGCGATCGGCTGCATCGCCAGCGCCTGGGCATGATCGATCGGCACGATCGTGAGGCTGTTGCGCACGTACGTACAGTTCGCCTCATACACAATCACCGCATCGAGCTGCTGCGAGGTGCTGAGCTGATTGACGAGGAAATCCGCGGTGGGCGAGGTCACCCGCGTGTTGTTCCGCACACCTTCGTACAGGTCAGCGCTGATCAACAGCCGCTTCGTCAACGCGCCAAGGGCGCTGAGCTGCTCATCCGCCCGGCCGACGCGAACGCCCGGCTTTGTCAGATCCGCCAGTGATTCGATTCCCAGCGGGTTACCCCTGCGCACCAGTATGACCATCGGCGTACTCGACACGTTGGTGAACGCAAGAAAGCGGTCGCGTACCTCTTCAGCAAACGATACATCACAGGCGAAATACGCATCGGGCTGCTCGCCCGCCTTCATCATGCCCACCAGCACGCCGCAACCGTTGTAGACCACGTTGACGTCCACGCCTTCGCGCTGCTGAAACTCGGCGACGGTCTTTTCGATCGCGACACGATTCACGCCGCCGCTGAACAGCGTGATCGACGGCCGCATCGCCCAGGGCTCCACGCCCAGCGGGTCGTAGTGATGCGATGCGAAGACGAGTTGCCCCTTGTCGGTCGCCGCGAGATAACGGGCAAATCGCAATGCCGCGGCCGGTTGCTTCGAGTTCGCCATGACCATCACGGGAATCGTCGCGGTGACGTCGGCAAGTTCGGGCAGTTCGACGATCTCCAGTCCGCGTTCCTTCGCCACCGCGCTCCAGATGAAACCGGCATCGACCGCGCCCATTTGAATGTCGGCGGCGACTTCCGTCACCGTTGGCTTCACCGCTTTGGCCCGTTGCAGCACATCCGCGTCGAGCCCCGCATCCCGCAGCACCGTGGCCGTCATCCGCCCCACCGCCGTCGTGTCGTTGCCGATGCAAAGCTTCACATCCTCACGCTGCAGGTCAGCGAGCGAGCGAATGTTCTTCGGGTTGCCCGGCACAACGGCAAGCACCAGGCTGAACCGCGCCAGCGGCATCACCTCACGCACCAGATTTTTTCCGCGTGCCAGTTCAACAAAAGCATCGTCCCCCGGGATGTACAGATCGCCGACGGGGTTCACCTCCATCTGCGCCAGCAAGGCGGCACTGCTGGCATACTGCAGTTGCACCTCCACGCCGGTCAGCTCACGGTACGCGCGGGCGATCTCCTCCACCGGTCGGCGAACACCCGCAGCACAGTAAACCGTCAACGATGTTTCACTGCGCGCCGAACTCGCCAAAGGATTCCAGATGAGCAGCGCAATCAACACCGTCGTCGCCATCAGCGACACGACCGTCAACACCCGCGCGTTGCTCATCAAACCAGGACGCATGCCGTTCCCCACACCACCGACAAAGATTCATGACAGCGAATCGCGTCCTCCATTGTCCCCCAACGGCGACACAGAGCAACCGCTTCATTGCTGCCCGCCTGCCATCGCTTCGTTAACGGGCTTTACCTGCCGCGCCGTTGATCGAGCTTTCGCGGAATGAAGCTGACGGTGGTCTGAATCGCGTGCGTGCAGGAACAGCCCGCGCTGGACTCCGGCGCCAGCAGCATCCCTCCGGCCGGCAGCAGCCCCAGCCAGCAACCGGTGCGAATGCCAAGGAGTTCCTTGCGCTTGCCCGTGTTCAAATCCCACATGCCGTGGAAGCTCAAACGCTGGAACATCGTCTGGTTCGACGCGGTCATCACGCCGCAGCCGTGAAAATCCCACTCGTTGATGTGCAGCACCTCGCCGGTGCACAGGTCGAACGTGTGGCGATTGGCGAAAAGACGCTGCCCCACCACCACGGGATGGTCCAGCCAGCCGCTGTGGTGCCGCTTGCGCGTCGCGGTGTCGTACTGCCACAACGGCTCGCCCGTTTCATCGGCGAAGGCCTGCAGATGATACACGCGCTGGCCGTCCGACCCCGCCGCCACGACCGCACCCTGTCCCGCCACAACGTACGCCATGTAGCGGAACATACTCACATCCGCCTGCCGCGCCCACTTCTCCCGTCCCGTCGCCAGGTCCAGCGCCACCAGGTGCATCGACTCGGGCAAATTGCCCTCGAACCGTCCGGTGAGGCGTGGCTTCATCGCCGGGTCGCGCGTCTCGAGAAAGTAAACCGTGTCGCGGTGCACCGTGATGGTCGCGTTGACGATCACACCTCGTTCATACCGCCACTTGAGTGTGCCGGTCTTGCGGTCGTAGGCGAAGAGGTTTTCGCTCGTCACTTTGCCGATCTGGTCCGGCGCATCATCGTTGTACCACTCGCCGCCGTCCCCCAGATACGCCCCGCCGCGCACCGTGCCGCTGCCCAGAAGCGTGTCCCCCACCACGCCCACGTAGCCCCAATCCAGCGGCAGCGCCTCGGCGTCATCCGTGCCTTCCGCCGCCGGCACGGCAAACGTGCGATCGATCGCCCCGGTCATCGCCTGCAACGCAAAGACGCGCGGCCCGCCCGCCAAATACAGATGATCCGACGCCGCCGCCATGTTGCTGCAGTCGCGGATCATGTTCGCCCGGCGAACCTCCGGCATCTGCACCGCCCAGCGCACCGTGCCGTTGTAGCCATCCATCCCGAAAAGAATGCGATTGCCCTGCACATATAGATGACCTGCGGTGAAGAGCGGCGCGGGATTGCGCGCGCCACGGTCGGGCATCGGTCGTGGACCGGGCCTGCCCCACCACAACACACGCAGATCATCATCCACGTGCTCCTCGTTGCCCGATGCCGCGTTGTCCGCGCCGGCATACTGATGCGACCAGTCGCCCGCACCCGGCAGCACGCCGCGACGATGCATCCAGAACACACCGTCCGTCTCGATCCACCGGCTCTGCCCCTGCGTGAGGTCCACCTCGTGCAACCACTGCGCCAGCCGTCCCGTTGTCAACCGCGACGGCCCGCTCGCCCCCGCCGCCTGCCCCAGGTACGCCATCCCACCGAACGGTCGAAGCACCCGGTACATCTCCGCCGCCGAGCAGGGCAGCACGCCATGCACCAGCATCGACTCGCTCACAATCAGATTCGCGAAGTACGGCCCAAACGGCAGGCGCGCATCATCGCCCAACGGCACGTGCAGCACGCTCACCCGCGTGCCATACAACCCCGCCGCATCCAACGCGCGACGCGCCGCCTGCACCTTCGCCTCATCCGACTCCACCGCGATGATCTTCAGATCGCTGCGCATTGCCAGCTCATACGCCAGCCGCCCCTCCTCCGCGCCGAGCACCAGGCAATACCCCTGCGTGATGTTCGCCGTGTCCAGTACCTGCTGCGCCGCCTTCCCATACAGCGTACCCTTGCCATCATCCGGGTAAGGCGATGGGCGATCCAGACGCGGCGGCAACGTGTAGTTGAACGCCGTCTCAAACGTGTACACCGGCGTCTGTGCCTCCCCGCCACCCGCGCGAAGCTGCGCGATGCGATACCGATACACTTCCTGACGATCTTCCACCGGCAGATCAAGCACGAACCGATGCGACACCTTCGGCTGAGCGTGAACGTAACGCTTGAACTTATCCGTCGAAGGCCCGAAATCCAGCACCGACCCCATCGGCTCATCCGTGTGCCAGCGAATCTCCACCCGGTCACGCGAGACGAACTGCGCAAAAGGCCCGTTCACCTTCAACGGTGTCTGCGCCTCCAGCAGTTGCACCGACGGCAGACGGTCACGCTTGGCTGCATACCGCCGCCTGATCTGCGACTCGCTCATCACGCCGTCATAGATCGCCGCCTCGTGCAGCATCCCCCGCATCGGGAAGAACTCATCGTCATCGCGAAACGACCCCAGTTCCAGCCATCCCACCTTCACCGCACGCACCACACCGGACTGTTCCTGCGATGTCCCCGCCACCCGGCCGTCGACGTACAGCGTCATTGTCTGACCATCGTACGTCCCCACGACATGGTGCCACTGATCCAGATCAAAAGGCTTGTCCGCATCCAGATACGTCAGCCGCTGCGTCGCTTCGCTCGCCAGCCCAAGCGTGAAGCGATC
The DNA here is from genome assembly GCA_964511575.1 of uncultured Phycisphaeraceae bacterium. GTDB lineage: Bacteria > Planctomycetota > Phycisphaerae > Phycisphaerales > Phycisphaeraceae > CALKHT01. The sequence goes on from CAZEFM010000039.1 coordinate 24,207, forward strand.
CTGACGAAAACCCAGCAGAAACCCGCGTTCATCCTGGCCGTTGTCGCGGATGGCGCTGATGATCCCGCCCCAGGGCTGCGCGCGCCGTACCATCACCCACGCTTCGAGTGTCAGCGATTCCATCGGCAGTGGCACCGCCGCGATGTTGTCGGTGACCTGAATGCTGTGGTTGCGGCCGTCCAGCACCACCGCCTGCAACCCTTCGCCCACAAACTGCGGCTCGCCGCGCAGCGTGCCCACCCATCGCCCCGCCTGGGGTGTAAACCGCTTACCGTCCAGCGTGCTGTCTGAAAATGTCCAGGCAACGGCCGGCCGCACGACCTGCGCCGACGCCGTCCCCGCCAGTGCCACCGCCCACATCACCATCAGCATCGATCGCCACATCATCCGTGTCGTCCTTGGATCGTGGTACGGCATCAAGGCGCCGCAAAGCAGTGAATCGTTCCACGGTCGGTGCTCACATACAACCGCCCGTTCGCCGCGCTCAAACTGAACGCGTTGCCCTCCACCTCACCGCGCCACACCTCCTGCCCGGTCTCAACGTCCACACCAATCACACTGCCCGCGCCGCCGGCATACAGCGTCCGCCCCGCCAGAATCAGCGCATGAGCATGCGATGTGGGCAGCTCCCACAAATAGCACGCGTTCATCTGCTCGCTCAGCGCATCCACCTGCGCGCTGAGCTGCATCATGCGCGATCGCAGTTCCCGCACCTCCTCCTGCGACAGCCGCGCACTTTCCTTGCGGATGCGTTCGGATAGCTGGTTGAGGTGTGTCGTGGCCGTACGCCGCTGCACGTGCAACTCGATGTACTTCGCGCGATCCAGTGCCGTGAGCTTCGTATCCGTCTGCAGGTAAGACATCGGCCCGGCAACAATCATGTGATTGCCCGGAAAGCTGGCGAGCTGATCGCGCTGCTGTTCACCCGTGAGCGACATCTCCCCCGTTTTGCCCGGCCCATATATGAGCGTGTCACCGGTGAGCAGGGCATACGTCCCACCCCCGCCCCCGGACACCTGAAAAATGCGCTCGCCGTTCTCCCGGTTGAATACAACCGGACGGTTGCGGCCTGTGGTGACATACAACCGCGTGGACGAAGCAAGCAGATACCCCTGCGCGGGCAGATCCTCCATGCCCGTCTTCCAGAGTCGCCGCCCCGTCGCCGCGTCCATCGCGCAAAGGTAAACCGTCTCGGATGGAAACACCCCCGCACACGCATACGCCACCCCATCCATCACCACCACCCCTGTGCGCACCGGCCAAACGCTGATCATCCGACCGTTGCCGATGACCCGCCGCTCCTCCGGCCCCGGACGATGCTTCCACTGCAAAGCCCCCGTCACTGCATCGAGACAATAGACATACCCGTCATCGCTGCCGACATACACGCGACCATCCGCCACCGTTGGCGCCAGACGCACCGGCCCTTCCGTATAAAACACCCAACGCTGCTCACCCGTCGCAACATCGAGGCAATAAACCTTGTCGTCCACGTTGGAGCCGTAGTAGGCGAGATCACCCGCCACCACCACCGGAAACGCCGCATCAAAGTTGGTGCGGTCCTTCAGGTCGTACACCTTGTTCCACCCGTCCCACTTCGCCGGTCCGGGCCAGGCGACCTGAGGCGGATGAGGCGATCGCACCACCCACGTTTCACGCAACTCATGCGACAACTGCTCCGGCGTCACCGCGCTGCGCGCCGCGTCCCGGTTGTACGTCGGCCAGTCGTCGCCGTAAGCGCCGCCAACCGCCGCCACGACGATTAACACCCACGCCAGCACCGAATCGCTGATTCGACATTCCATTCGCACACTCCAACCCCAACCCACCACGCCCCACGCTCGTCGCTCTCCGCTCCTCCTCCTACTCCCCAATCACCCCCACCGGTTCCACCACCCGCCCATTTTTTATACGAATCACTCGATCCGCAAACCCATCCGCCATGTCGCCGTGCGTCACCACCACCAGCGTGCCGCCCGCCTGGTGATACTCCCGCAGAATCTCGAACACCTGCCGCGCATTGTCCGGATCAAGATTGCCCGTCGGCTCATCGGCGAGGATCAGCTTCGGCTGGTTGATCATCGCCCGCGCGATCGCCGCACGCTGCTTCTCGCCAATGCTCAGTTCCGAAGGCTTGTGCCGCAAACGATCCGACAACCCCAGCCGTTCAAGCAGCCGCATCGCCTCCGCGCGGTCCGCCCCCGTCACCCGCGCGCCCAGCAGCACGTTGTCCAACACGTTCAGGTAAGGCACCAGATGAAACATCTGAAACACAAATCCGATCTGCTCGCCACGAAAGCGCGACCGCTGCCCCGCATCCATCGCATACAGATCCTGCCCCGCCACGCGCACCACCCCGCGCGTCGGCCGCAACATCCCGCCGAGCATCATCAGCAGTGTGCTCTTGCCGCATCCGCTGGGGCCGCGTACCGCCGCAAATGTCCCCGCCGCAAGATGCAGCGACACGTCGGCCAGCCCCACCACCTCGCCACGCGGCCCACGGTACACCTTTGATACATCATCCAACGCGATCATCGTTGCATCCATGAACGGACCGTTGCGGCGTCAACCTTAGTCCGCACGCAGTGTCTCAGCCGGATCCTGCGCCACCGCCGCGACCGCCGGCATCACGCTCGCCACCGCAGTGAACAGCGGTGCTGCGCCCAATGCCAATACCAACAGCATCGGCGACGCCTCAATCGCACCGCCCGTCACCTGAAAAATGGCAGGCCCAAACGAAACTGCAAGCCACGTGCCCACACCATATCCCACCCCCGCGCCAACCAACCCCACCAGCACCGCTCGCCCCAATACCAGCGCGCCGATCCGCACGGGCCCGTATCCCAGCGCCCGAAGCAACCCGATCTCCACCGTCCGCTGGCGAACGTTCAGCATCGACAACACCATCACCAGCCCGCCACTCGCCAGCAGAATCACCGGCGTCGTGAACGCCGCGTACGACTCCACCATCCGACGTTGCTTCGCCCGAGCATCCGACTTGGTGCTCTGCAAAAACACCTTCGCCTCCGGCAGAAGCGCCTCCAACTCATCGCGCAGGATCCGCACCGGATCCTCATCCGCCGTCAGACACAAACAATCAATCGCCTTGATCTCATTGATGCGGCCGGGCAGGTTGAGCGCCGCCTGCACATCGCTCAGCCGCCCCGTGATGATCACATCATCAATGTCGCCCTTTTCGAACGCGATACGCGACACCTTCAACCGCACGCCGTTGATCTCCAGCGTATCCCCCCGCTTCAGCCCCAGTTTCTGCCCCACCTGGTAACCCACCTGCACCTCGCCCTGCGGGATTTCGTACTGCATCGGCTTCTTGCCCTCGCCGGATATCGAAGGCGCCACCCCGACGAGGATCACGCTCACCCCGCGAATCTCCACCCGCTGCTGCAGCGTGGCGACCAGGTGCTCATACGACAGGTTCTCATGCTCCGCCATGCGCGCGACGAACGACTCGGGCATTGTGTGCTCCGAGTAGCCGCGGTTATAGAAATCAAATTCGTCCGCTTCCCGCGGGATGATCCGCAGGTTGAATCCCAGATCGCGTGTTACCCGCCGGGTTTCGCGCTGCGATGCCTCGCTCGTCATCGCCAGCGCCACGCACAGCGCCACCGCCACACTCGTCGCCGCCGTGCTCAGCGCGAAGTTCACCTTGGCATGCAGCACCTCACGGACAATCATCACTGCGGTGCTGATCATTCACGCCGCCTTCCGGGCCTTCATCAGCACAACCACGCCCCCCACCACCGACACCGCCGCCAACGCGCCCAGCACCGTCGCGATGGATGTCGCATCCAGCACCGGCCCTCCACCCCCACGACTCGCCACCGTCAAAGGCGGTGCGCCCGGCGCCGGCGGAAGCGACGCCAGAAACTCATCCACCTGCGCCACCGCCACCTCGTGGGGCACACCCGTCTCGCCCACCCCTGCCTCGACGCCCGACTCGCCGATCACCAGCTCCGAATACCCCAACAGCGCATCGCCCGCCGCTGCTGCCTGCGAGGGCGCATGCCCCGTGCCGCCCGTCATGGGACCACGGGCGAGAATCCGGCTGATCTCCGTCTTCACCAGCGCATCTTCCGCATCGAAATGCAGCACCTGATACGCTGCCGCCTGCATCCCGCTGTCCCAGCGGTGCGGCGTCATCGTCCCCTGCATCCAGCTGCGGTCCAGCTCGCACTCGCAATCCTCCCCGATGTAAGACAGGTTCATCTGCAACTGCGTCTGCGTCATGCCCGGCCCACTCAGGAGCGACCCCAGCTTCCGCAACCGACCAAACACCACCGCGATGTGCGCATCATCACCCCCCGCCACCGCTTCGGCGTTAATGTCTCTGCCGCCATCCACATCCAGCCCCAGCGACCACAGCAGCACCCGCTCCTGTTCCAACTGGTTCGCCGTCACCGTCAGCACCTGCGGACCGCGCTCCACCGGCTTGGCCATCCGCTCCAGCGACGCCCCGATCTCCGCCGCCGCCCCCTCCGCCACACGCTTCGCCCGCTCGTTCGCCGCCGCATCCTTCCCTTCGATCACCAGCACCACGCTGTGCGCCTCAAGCACGTGCCCCATGATCTCGTGCCGTCGCGGCGAAATCACCACCCCCTCCATCGCCCCCCACATCGCATCCTCATCGTCCGGCGAAAGCTTGCCCGACGCCCCATCAATCGTTGGCAGCGGTACCTGAATCGCACGCCTGCCGTCCGGCGACACCAGAATCGCCGCCGGGTAACGGCTCAGATGAAACCCCGCGATCAACTGCTTCTCGGCTTCCTCCGCCTCCGAAACATCCACCACCTCCGCCTGCACGTTTGTGTCCACAAACGTCGCTCCCGCAATATGACGCAGCGTCTGGGCAAGCTCCGCCGAGGTCGACTTGTCCACGCAGATCAACAGCCGATACGTCGGCCCGTCCAGATCCACGAAACCCACATCGCGCACCGAATACTTGCACGCCAGCGCGCCGGGCACCCAAACGCCCAACATCGCCACCGCCAACACCACTGCCACGCTTCGCATGTCGTGTCCTCGTTGTTCGGCTCCGCAACAGCCGACGTCCGATGGAATCGCCGCGTCACCTGCCGCCTCTAGGGGAAATCGGTCTGCCCAAGCGATAGCGCCGTTCGCCCCCACCTTCCGCGATCGAGCCGAGACCCGCCCATCACTCACCCGGTTCAGCCGATGTCAGGCATCAGCCATTCCCTGATTCGCAACTCGCACCGCTTGCCACACCCCCGTCAACAGAGTACCGTAATGGGTTCTACGTTCCAAGGCGACCATTCGCCGGACAACCCAAGCCAGCAAGCGAGGTTAGCACCAGACATGAACCAGTCATCCAGTGGCGTGCTGTTGGACAACGATCACATCAAGGACACCGCTGCCGCGGAGAAGTACCTGGCGTCAGGCCGAAAGGCCGAGGAAGCCGGCGACCGCGAGGCGGCCATCCGCGATTACGAAGCCGCTTTCACCGCAGATCCCGACAACGCTGAAGTCTGCTTCCGCCTCGCCTACAACCTCGACCTCGTCGGCGAAGAGGAAGAGGCACTGCACCTCTACGAACAGTGCGTGCAGCAGCCCTCGCCCTCCATCAACGCCCTGCTCAACCTCGCCATCCTCTATGAGGACCGAGGTCAGTACGCTCAGGCGGAACGCTGCATCCGGCAGGTCCTCGCCACCGATCCCAACCATCCCCGGGCGCGGCTCTTTATCAAGGACATCACCGCCGCACGAGGCATGGTCATCGACGACGAAACCGAAAAGCGACTCGACAAACAGTCGGCCATGCTCGACACCCCCGTCACCGACTTCGAGCTGTCCGTCCGAACCCGCAACGCCCTGCGGAAAATGAACATCCGCACCCTCGCCGACCTCCTGCGCGTCACCGAGGCGGAGCTGCGCGGCTTCAAGAACTTCGGCGAAGCAAGCCTCGAGGAAATCAAGTCCATGCTCGCCCAGCGCGGCCTGCGACTCGGACAGGCGGTCGAACAGCAGCAGCAGCAAGCCAAGCAGCGCGTCTACGACCAGATCCGCACCGAAACCGGCGCGGACCAGTCCGTGCTCGAGCGTTCCGTCAACGAACTCAACCTCTCCGTCCGTGCCCGCAAGGCCCTGAGCCTGCTCAACATCAACACGCTGGGCGACCTGGTCATGCGAACCGAGGCGGAACTCATGGGCGTCAAGAACTTCGGCTCCACCAGCCTCGAAGAAATCAAGGAAAAGCTCGGCGAAATGAACCTGAGCCTCCGCACCCTCGAAGCCTGACCCGCCCTTCCCGCCGTGGTCGCTTCAGCGAACCACGTCAACGGGCCAAAATCGGCGTGGTCGCTTCAGCGAACCACGTCCCACAACCCAAAAACAAAAACAGCCGCGGCGTTCAAACCGCGGCTGTCTTCTTTTCACCATCATCCCCGCATCACTGCTGCGCAGACGCCTGCTCGATGCGCTGGCGAACCTGCTGCAACTGACCCTTGACATTCTCCGGCGCAATCTCGATCGCCTTGTCCACTTCCGCCAGGGCTGCCGTCGCATTGCCCGCCGCCATGTTGATCTGAACCTTCGCCATCTGCAGGTTCAGCAGCATCTCGTTGGTCGGCTTGAACTTCTCGATCGCCTCATCCACGCGCTTCAACGCACCGGCGTGATCGCCCGCGTTGATCATACGCTGCAGCGGCTGAAGGAACGCACGCAGCTCCGCTTCACGCTTCGCCGCTTCCTTCGCATCGATCACCGCCTGATACTTGTCCTTCAAACCCGCTTCGTTCTTCGCATCCAGCTCCATGATCGCGTTCACTTCAGCCTCATAGAAGCGAAGCACGTTCGGCTCCAACGCGCTGAGCCCCTGATCCAGCAGCTTCGCCTTCTCCAGACCGCTCGCCTTCTCCGCCTTCGCAAACGCCTCATCACGAGCCACACGCTTGGCACGCAGCTCCTCCAGGTGCTTCACGTACGCCTCAGCGCCACCCTGACGATAACCCGTCTGAGCATACGGAACGCCCTTCGCGTCCGTCAGCATGATCGTCGGATAGCCCCGAACGCCGAACTTGTCACGCCACTGAGCGTTCTGCCGCTTCAACTCGTCGGTCTGTGGCTTGCTCTGCGGGAAGTCCAGTTCCACCAGCACGAAGCTCTCGGGCGCCTTGCTCTTGAACTCATCCTGGCTGAACACTTCGTTGTTCAGACGAATGCACCAGCCGCACCAGTCCGAGCCGGTGAAGTCCATCAGCAGATCCTTCTGCTCCGACTGCGCCGTCGCCATCGCCTGGTCGACGTTGTCCGTCCACCCTTCGCCAGCCGCGAACACCATCGCGGGCAGCCCCAGCACCATGAAACCCGCCGTCGCGCGCTTGAGCATCTTCGTCAACATGCAAAAACCCTTTCGTTTCCAGGTGAAGGCGTCACATCAACGCCCTTTGGTTTTAATCCGGGTTCAGGCGATCCTCGAACCAGCCGGACAACGCCCCGGCGACCCACCCTATTCCGGAAAGAACAATAAATATCCTACCCGGACAAGCGCCAACGCGCAACCAATCACGCACAGACCCAGTCAGTTCAAAGTTCAAGGTTCAAAGTTCAAGGTTCCCAATCCTCCATCCCCTCAGCCTCCCCCTGGCGTGGTCGCTTCAGCGAACCACGACCCCTCCGCAACCTTGAACCCAAATGTCACCCCCCTCCCCCTCAAC
>CAZEFM010000040.1:0-25848 GCA_964511575.1 uncultured Phycisphaeraceae bacterium
CGAGCGGGTGCTGGCGTGCATGCTGGAGACGGAGCGTGAGCTGTACAAGCTGGGCGTTCCGGTCAAGACGCGTCACAACGAAGTCGCCCCGGCGCAGTACGAGATCGCGCCGGTGTACGAGAACGCCAACGTTGCGGCCGACCACCAGCAGTTGGTGATGATGACGTTGCGTCGGGTGGCGCAGAAGTATGGCATGGAGTGTCTGCTGCACGAGAAGCCGTTCGCGGGTGTGAACGGTTCGGGCAAGCACCTGAACTGGTCGCTGGGCAATGCGACGCAGGGCAACCTGCTGGAGCCGGGCGACACGCCTCACGAGAACGCGCAGTTCCTGGTGTTCTGCGCGGCGGTGATTCGTGCGGTGCACAAGTACGCCCACCTGCTGCGTGCGGTGATCGCCCATGCAGGCAACGACCATCGCCTGGGCGCCAACGAAGCGCCGCCCGCGATCATCTCGATCGTCCTCGGCGATCAGCTCACGGATGTGTTCGAGCAGATCAAGAAGGGCAAGGTCGAAAGCTCGAAGGCTGCGGGGACGCTGACGGTTGGGGTGGACACGCTGCCGCCGCTGCCGCGTCATGCCGGCGACCGCAACCGCACCAGCCCGTTCGCGTTCACGGGCAACAAGTTCGAGTTCCGCGCGGTGGGTTCGGCGCAGTCGCTGGCGGGGCCGATGGTCGCGTTGAACACGATCGTCGCCGACTCGCTGGACTACATTGCCACGCAGTTGGAAAGTGAACTGGCGGGCAACGGCGTGGAGAAGGACAAGTTCAACAAGGCGGTGCAGAAGGTGCTGCAGAAGATCGTGCAGGAGCACGACGCGATCGTGTTCAACGGCGACGGCTACTCGCAGGAGTGGCACGAGGAAGCGGCGCGGCGCGGCCTGCCGAACCTCAAGACGACGGCCGAGGCGCTGCCGGTGCTTGGTTCGCCGGAGATCATCGAGGTGTTCGAGCGGTACAACGTGCTTTCCCGCCGCGAACTGGAAAGCCGCCGCGACATCTATCTGGAGCAGTACTGCAAGGCGATCCGCGTGGAAAGCCTGCTGACCGTGGAGATGGCGCGGACGCAGATCTTCCCGGCCGCCATCCGTTACCAGGGCGAACTGGCGAGCACGTGTGCCAACCTCAAGGCGGTGGGCTACACGTTCGACACCGACACGCTGGACAAGGTTACGGCGCTGGTCAAGGGCCTGCAGGACAGCATTGTCGAGCTCGACCGCGTGTCGAAGGAAGAGCACCACGACCTTGTGGAAGAGGCGCGTCACTTCTGCTGCACGGTGAAGCCGGCGATCGAGAAGGTGCGTGGCTTCGCCGATGAGCTGGAGGGCATCGTGGCGGACGATCTGTGGCCGCTGCCGACGTATCAGGAAATGCTCTTCATCAAGTAAGACGCGACCATCCATTGAACCCCTGACCCGGGGCGGGCGCGCCACTGAGGCGTGCCCGCCCCGTTTTGTTTTGGTGGAGCGTGCATGTGGCGGGGGGCGCTGTGGATCGGCGTCGCATGCACTAAGCTATCGCGCATGTCGCACGATACCACCCCGCCGCCGGATCGCCGTTCGCTGCTTACGGAGCAGCGGTTGCCCGCATCGCGCGCGATCGATGCGATGTCGGTGCGTGAAGTGCTCGAGGTGATCAACGATGCGGATGCATCCATCGCGGGAGTTGTTCGCACGGCACTCGATGCGATTGCGCAGGTGGTGACGCTTGCCACGCGGTCGCTGAAGCAGGGCGGCAGGTTGATTTACCTCGGTGCGGGAACGAGCGGTCGGCTGGGGGTGCTGGATGCCGCGGAGTGTCCGCCGACGTTTCATTGCGATCCGAACGAGGTGGTGGGGGTGATTGCCGGGGGGGATGCGGCGCTTCGGCGCAGCAGCGAGGGCATGGAAGATGACCCGCATGGCGCTCGGGAGGCGCTTGAAGCGCTGGCGGTGGGGGTGAACGACACGGTGCTGGGCATCGCGGCCGGGGGGACGACGTCTTACGTCTGGGGTGGTTTGCAGATCGCTCAGTCTCGCGGTGCGAAGGTGGCGATGCTGATGTGCGTGCCGTTGGCGGATTTGCCGGAGCCCGCAGCCGGTGTCCTGCGCAAGGTGGATGCGGTGATTGAGCTGCCGGTTGGGGCGGAGGTGATCACCGGTTCAACGCGGATGAAAGCGGGCACCGCCACGAAGATGGCGTTGAACATGATCAGCACTGCGACGATGGTGCAGCGCGGCAAGGTGTGGGGCAACCTCATGGTCGATGTGCGCGCGACCAATGCCAAGCTGCGCGATCGGGCGGCACGGATTCTCGAAGAGCAGTGCGACCTTGACCGCGAAGCCGCGCTGCGATTGCTCGATGAAGCGCAGGGCAGGGTGAAACTCGCGCTTGTCATGGCGAAGCGTGGCGTCACGCGCGATGAAGCGCAGACGCTGCTTGATCAGCATCAGCAGCAGTTGCGGCCGATCCTTGGCGAACCGAAGTGGACAATCCAATAAAGCGGGGGAGGCACCGCGGAGGAACGCGCTTCAACACAAGGTTGAGCGCGAGCACCGCCATGCCTCCCCGTCGCTGTTTGATGATGTTGCGTGGCGTTACTTGAGCAGTTCCACCACAGGCAGCTCGCCCACGAGCGGTCGAACGTAATCGACAAAGGCAGGGGCGATGTTGTTGTCGTCGATGATGTGGGCGGGGTCCATGTGTCGGGTTTTGGCGGCGACGTCGGCAAGGTTGACGCGTTCGAAGCTCACCTGATACGGGACGTTGGACACGCGCTTGATGGCGACGGAGCCGTCGATATCGCCCGACATCGCCAGTTCCGCGGCCTTGCGGCCGGCCGCCCGCGCTTCGGCGGCATCCGTTGCCGACACGCAGCCCGCGAACGATCGCTGCATGTAGCCGAACGTGTCGGCGCGGACGCGCAGCTTGCCCGAGAGCTTGTTCTTGATCGATGCGGCGAGGAAGTCGCCCAGCGCGCCGGTGCCGGAAAGCTGCACGTTGCCGTGCGCATCCTTTTCGATTTCCTCGGCGAGCTTCACGACCATCGGCGTGCCATCCTTGTCGTGAATGCCTTCGCTCACGACGATGAGGCAGCGGCCCTGCCTGCTGTAAATGCGGTCGACATCCGCGATGAACTTGTCTTCATCGAAGGCGACTTCGGGCACGTAGATCAGGTGCGGGCCATCGTCGTCGTTCTGCCGGGCGAGCACGCTCGCGGCGGTGAGGAAGCCGGCGTGCCGTCCCATGACGACGTCGATCTTGATGCCCGGCAGAGCGCGGTTGTCGAGGTTGTCACCCATCACCGCGTGCGCGACGAACTTGGCGGCGGAGCCGAAGCCCGGCGTGTGGTCGTTGCACATCAGGTCGTTGTCGATGGTCTTGGGCACGTGGAAGCAGCGCAGCTCGTATCCGCTCTGGTTCGACAGTTCGTTGACGATGCGGCAGGTGTCGGAGCTGTCGTTGCCGCCGATGTAGAAGAAGTAGCGGACATTTCGCTTTTCGAGCGCCTGGAAAATGCGCTGGCAGTATTCGGCATCGGGCTTGTCGCGGCTGGAGCCGAGCGCAGCCGACGGCGTTTGGGCGACGCGGTCGAGCTTGTCCTGACTGATTGCCTTGAGGTCGATGAACTGTTCGTTGACGATGCCGCGCACCCCGTGCACCGCGCCGTAGATGTGTTCCACTTCCGCATGCTGGCGCAGCTTTTCGACGACGCCGACGAGCGACTGGTTGATGACGGCCGTGGGACCACCCGACTGGCCGATGACAGCATTGCCGCGCACGATGTTCGCACTCATCGCTGAATAACCTCCACAAAACGCATCTTCAAAAGGGTAGTGTTGTGACGCTCCCCCCGCCTCCCCGGTCGAATTGGGCCATTGTAGGGAATGATGACGGGAGGGCAAAATGGGGGGAGAGAGAGGCACGAAGGGGAAAGGCATTTAGCACGCGGCGATAACGCGCACCGGAAACCGACCAAAAACAAACGCCTGCGTGCCTCCGTGCGGTGTGCCTTCGTGCCTTCCCCTCACCCCATTTCCGCCATGACCGATTGCGCCAGCGCTCGCTGGTCGGGGTCGTGCAGGCGGGGCAGGGCGTTGGTGAGCAGTTCCTTGGCGCGGCTGCCCTGCTGGAGGTAGCGGGCGTAGACCAGGGCGAGAATCAGTTCGACCTGTTCACGCTGCGGATAGTTGCGATAGACCTGCAGGAACAGTTCGTATGCCCGTGCCGCCAGCGCGTATCGCCCCATGGACATGAGGTGGTTGGCGATGTCGAGCTGGCTCTGCTGACTGAGGGATTGGCGGGGGTCGAGCTCCAGCAGTTGGCTGTAGTACCCGGCGGCGGCGTCCAGATCGTGCGCGTTGAGCGCATCATAGATCCGGGCACGCATCTGCATGATTTCCTGTTCACGCGCGGACAGTGCGGGCGAAGCGCCACGGCGGGGCGGATCGCCCACGTGCGGTCGATCCCACGGCTGGTAGCCACGCCGCTGCGTCAGGTCGCGGAACTGCGCTCTTCGGCGGCGATGGGCGATCAGGGCGGGCAGGTCGTACGGTTCGCGCGGGAGCAGGCGCACCCATAACATCGACATGCCGATCAGGAAGCCGTAGCCATACCCCGACAGGTGCGCCAGGTACGCCACACCGCCCGCGCCGAGCATGTGCATGAAGATGTTCTGGATGATCTGGAAGACGATGAGCACGATGCTGGAGATCTCGAACGTGCCCACGTAGAAGTAGAACCAATAGAAGATGGTGACGTTGACCAGTGGGAACAGTGCCAGGTACGCGCCGGTCACGCCTGCGATGGACCCGCTGGCGCCGATCACGGGCGCGATTTCGACGGCAGCATGTCCCAGGCCGGCGAATATCCCTCCAGCGAGGTAGAACGCCAGATAACCCACCCGTCCAAAGCGGTCTTCCAGCGCGTTGCCGAACACGTAAAGGAAGATCATGTTGCCGACGAGATGCATCCAGTCGCCGTGGAGGAACTGGTAGGTGATGAACTGGTAGAGCTGTGGGTCTTCAGGCCAGAGGTAGTAGTTGAGGACGGGGAATCGTTGCAGGACGTATTCCAGGGGCACGCCGTCGTACATGGCGTAGCTTGCCTGGGTGATTTGTCGGGTGGTGGCGATGAAGATGATGACGTTGACCGCGACGAGGGTGTAGTTGACCCATGGTGTGATGCGCTGGCGGCGATCGGTGCGGATAGGGAAAAAGAGCATGGGCGCGTGACGGGGTTGACGGTGACGGCCGAAACAGGGGCGCGGCGGGCGCTACTCGCTGGTGCTGACCGCTGATTGTACGCCTTCCCCGCCGGTCGTGTCCGGGCCATCGGCCTGACTGAGCAGGATGAGCACGGCGATGAGCAGCGCGATCGCCACCGCCATGGCGACGCCGGCGAGCATCTGCCGCTTGCGATTGCGGTTGCGTACGGTGCGCATGCGTCTGCGTTGGCGGCGGAACTCGGCGGCGAGACTGGCGACCGAGGCGGCGGCGTCATCTTCCGGCGCGGCAGCGGGAACTGCGGGGCGCGGTTCGGGAGCGCTCGTCGCCGTGGCGGCGGTGGTGGCGTGACCGGCCGGCTCCGTGTGGCCGTTCGATCCGTTGGCGCCGTTGCGGGCGGTGAGATGGGGCATGGGTGCGGCGGGACAGGCGAACTCGGCGTACAACCGCTGCAGCGCCTCGCCGGTCGCGTTGTTGACCTGCCGTCGGATGAGGTCGGCGTGGACGACGAACCTTCTGCGGCAACCTTCGCAGTCGACCACCGCGCCGATGCGGACGAACGGGCCGCGCATCACGCGTTTGCAGGCTGGGCAGGATAGTTCGTAAACAACCATGGACACGCGAATACGGCCGTCGTGCAACGCCGGGGAGACGTTCACGGCGGTCTGGTTCACAGGCGGGCCCGATCCGTCGGGCGGGTCGGTGAGCCCGGAGCGTCGCCGGGCGAGGGCGATACCCTGAGGCGTCACGTTCCGTGCGCCGCGAGGCTATGGCGCGGTTCCTCCGTGTCGCCACGCCGCATCATTGTAGAAACACGTCGTCCAATCGGCCCGATCTGGGGTCCCCCGGAACCGTTTGTCGGGTCGATCTCGTCAAAGCGCCGCCGAAGTCCACCGCATGTCGTTGCTTCCCCGTCGTGGTCGAGGTGTTGCACCTCGGGGTTCCACGATCCACAACGCTCACGGGGTGGGTTGGCCCTGCGCTTCGAGCACCTCCATCTCCTGTACGTCGATCAAATTCAGCTTTAAGGCAGGATCGTACCGCATCTCGCCGTAAATGCCTACCAGTTTGCCCATCATTCGGGCATCGACGTTGGGCCCCGGCCGAACGTACGCCAGGGTCCGTCCACTGCCGCCGTCCACCAGCCGGTAGAGCCGGGGCAGTCCTTCACCATCATACACGGTGCTGGCGGCGAGCTTGCCCATGGCGGCGTATCCCCCGGCCCGCATCGCCTGCCGCTCCAGCGCCTTCACATCCACCTTGGGGCGCGACGCCATCTCTTCCTTGAGCTGGTTGCCCTTCTTGAGAATGTCGGCTACCGCCTTGTTCCGCTCAAGCTGCGCCAGGCGGGTATTGACGATATGCCGGTCCAGTGCGGGCAGTTCCTCGCCGCGCAGCTTGCGATACTCGGCGATGAGTTCATCGATCGGCTGCTCCACGAGCTCCCGGGTGCTGGCTTCGGCGAACCGCTGCTCAGCCGCCCGCACCGCCGGCGACGTTGCCCGGGGCAGGTCGTTGGCTTTGGGCGAATCCTGAGCCGCGGGGGTGGTGGGTGTGGTCGGCTCGACCGGGGTGGTTGGCGTAGCCGGAGTGGTCGGTTCAGCCGGTTCGGTGGGCTGCGGGGCCGCTTCCTCCTCAACCGGGGCGGGGGTTGGCGTCTCGGGCGTCGCGGGCTCCGCTTCCGGTGTCGGGGTCGGCTCGGGCATCGGCGTGGGGCGCACCGGCTCAACAGGGGTCACCGGCACGGGGCGCGGCTGGACGGGCTCCGGCTGCGGCCGCACCGGCTCGGGGGCGGGCTCAGGCTCAACGCCACCCGCCTGGCGGATCTCGGCGGCCGTGGCGCGGCGGACCGTGCCCGGCGCGAGATAAACCCACGCGTTCTTCGGCGAAACGATCTTATAGAAGCTGTCCACCTCGCCGACGATCTGCACCGTGTCGCCCATCTTGAGGTAGGCATGGGTGCGGAACCAGTCGCGCACCGGCACATCCAAACCCGCCGCCCGGACCACGGCCCGTTCGGTGTTCACCACACCCGTTCGGCCGTCACCCTTGGCGTCCACGTGGGCCTTGGTGATGATGCTGTAGGTGCCTTCGGGGGGCTCGATCATCACCCAGCCGGAGAAAACATCCTCCACACGGACGATGGTGCCCTTGTCCAGGCGGTTGACGACATAGAAGTTCTTGGCGGCGCCGGCGCGGACTTCGACGTTGGCCTCGGTGACGATGCCGACGTAAGGCACATCCTGCCCCGCTGCGGGCAGAACCAGCATCAGCGACACGACGACAGCGGCGGTCCATCCCGACCACAGCGTCGCCACGCCCCGAACATTCCAGAAGCGGCTCATCAGCGGAATCTCCTGATCGTCTTGCCTGTCCAACTTGCCCAAATGCCCACGCAGTTTCCCCGCACATCCCCGCGAGGTCAAGCCGGGCAACTCGTCCGGCAGCGGTGTTCCCGGGTGAGTGGCGGGGTGTTCCAGGGAGTCGTGCGCGTGGGCTTCGACGACAATTAAGTTGCCCATATTACCCTGCTTGCGCGTTTGGCGGTGAGATGGATAAAAAACCGGACAAATCTGCCCCGGAGGTTTTGCTTGTCGCTGGCGGTGTGATAGATTTTCCGTGTCAAGAGAGAATGGCGATCCGAAGTGGTCGCTGCCCAGCGATGTATCCCGCCTTGCGAGGGGAGGGATCCTGACGGAACCATTGGAAGAAACGGGCGTGGTCATTGGTGACCCCGCCGGCACGGTAGTCCCTCGGTCGCGTGGTGCGGCATCGAAGCTGCCGAGCGTCAATGTGCCATGGAGCACACGAGAAAGGAGACGATGATGGGTTTTGGTTTGAATCTGAAGGCCACGGGTGTGGCGGCGGTGCTTGCGGCCGGCGGTCTGATGGTCGGTGAAACGCAGGCGGCGACCTACACCTACGAGTTCACCGCAGCGGACATCCTGAACAACGTGTTCGTCAACGGCGCGGACGGCTCGTCGGCGGCTGACAACGGGCTCTTTGATGGCGCCCGCCTGCTGCGTAACGGCACCAATGCGAACAGCGGCGCGCGGACCTTCGTCGAAAGCCAGCACGATGCGTTCAACCAGCGTTGGAGCGACATGGTGTCCGAGGGTTACACCCTCAATTCGTTCAACCTGTGGGGCTTGGACGGCAACGGCATCAACTGGGGTGAAGACTTCAAGCCGTTCGAATGGGTGAGCGTGACGGCCCCGACGGGTTGGACAACCGGCTACCACACCTGGCCGTGGAGCAACCCTCCGGCCGATGCAAACACGTTGGATTTCCCCTGGTTCGCGCACGAGGAAGGCATCGCGCTGGACCTGACCCAGGAGGAACTGGAAGCGATCCGCTTCACCGTGACGATCGCGTTCGAAGATGGCGATGAGTTCTGGGGCGCAGACACCAACGGCGCGCCGAACGATCTGAGCTCGGTGCTGACCATGTGGTTCGGCGCCAACCTCTACGATGCTCAAGGCAACTACGGTCACATGTACGAAGGCAACCTGCAGGCGAACGTGGTTCCGTTGCCGGCCGCGGCCTGGGCGGGCCTGACGCTGCTGGGTGGCATCGGCAGTCGCCGTTGGATGAAGCGCCGCAAGGCCTGATCGTCTCACGATCATCCATCCCGAAGATTCTTACGCAGCCGGGCGAGGCAACTCGCTCGGTTGTTTTTTGCGCGTGATGAGTCAAAGGAAGGTCATCGTCCCGGTGAAAGCGCCAATTTTTTGTAGGATGAAGCCAAGTTCGATCTTCTTTACCAATTTGGGGCATCAACCAATGATGTACGGCAGTGTGCAGGCGGCGCGGGCGAAGCGGGACGGTACCGATGCAGTGGCGGTGGCGCTGTTCGATCAGACGAAGAAGCTGCCCGAAGGGTACGCGGCGCTGGACAAGCGGGTGGGCGGCGCGTTGTCGGCTGCGGTGAAGCGGAGCGAGCTGAGCCTCGGCAAGGGGGCGGTGACCTGCCTGTACCCGAGCGAAGGGGTGGAGCGGCTGTACGTGCTGGGGCTGGGGGCGAAGGAGAAGTTCACGGGCGATGTGGTTCGCATTGCCGGGGCGGGGCTGATCAAGGCAGCGTGGAGTGCGCGGCTGAGCAGCGTCTCGCCTGATGTGCAGCCGGGCCTGGCGGAAGCGGGGAAGCGATCGCTGAACGCGGCGGAGATCGGCCGGGCATTGGGCGAGGGAATGGAAATCGCCCGTTTTGATTTTGACCGTTTCAAAGGCGCGGTGAGCAAGAGCAACAACGGGAAGGATCGCCCAACGAAGCTGACGGTGCACCTGCCCGGCGAGCTGTCGGCGGGTTTTGATGCGGGGGTGACGGTGGGGCACGCGGTGAACACTGCCCGTGAGCTTGCCGCCACGCCTCCGAACGTGGCGAACCCGCGCTACATCGCGGATTACTGCAAATCGATGAGCCGAAAGCTGGGGCTTCAATGCACGGTGATCGACGCCAAGCGCGCCAAGGAACTGGGGATGGGCGGCCTGACGGCGGTGGGGCAGGCGGGCTCGACCCCCCCGGCGATGATCGTGATGTCCTACAAGGGCAAGGCACGCGGCCGAGGCAAGCCGGCGGACCCGATCCTCCTCGTGGGCAAGGCGATCACGTTCGACACCGGCGGCTACTCGCTGAAGATCAACAACGGCATGCTGGGGATGAAGTATGACAAGTGCGGCGGCATGGCGGTGATCGGTGCGATGCAGGCGATCGCCTCGCTGAAGCTGGATCAGCCGGTTGTCGGCATCGTGGCGGCGGCGGAGAACATGGTGGACACCACCGCGTTTCGACCCAACGACATCATCACGATGGTCAACGGCGTGACAGTGGAGGTGACCAACACGGATGCCGAGGGGCGGCTCGTGCTCGCCGATGCGCTGGCGTACGGCTGCAAGACGTACAAGCCGGCGGCGGTGATCGACATGGCGACACTGACCGGCGGGGTGGTCGTGGCGCTGGGGTCGGTGTGTGCGGGGCTGTTCTGCGGCGATGCGGCGCTGCGGTCGCACCTCTTCAACGCGGCCGACGCTTCGGGCGAACGGTTGTGGGAGCTGCCTCTGTGGGATGAGCACCGCGACATGATGAAGGGTCTGCACAGCGACATCGTGAACTCCGGTGCGGAGCGTGGGGCGCATCCGATCCAGGGTGCAGCCTTTTTGAGCTATTTCGCCACGCCGGGCGGTGACCCGAAGAAGATCGGCGAACTCCCCTGGGCGCACATCGACATTGCCGGGACCGCCGATGCGAAGAGCGACACGCCGCTGTACGCCAAGGGCCCGACGGGTTACGGCGTGCGGCTGGTGACGCGCGTGGTGGAGATGTGGGCGAAGAAGTAAGGCACGCCTGCCGCGTCAGGCGGTGCAGCTATTGAGCGCTTCATCGGGCAGGGCGTCGTGGATGGGAACGCCCGGGCCATCGTGGGTGTAGTGATCGCGGAGCACCGCGTGCCAGTCGGCGAGGGATTTAACGGCGATGAAGCGCTGTCGGATTGCGTCGCGCTGGGGGTGGTGACGGCTGAAGCGGATGCCGAACTTCCGCATCATCATGCCTGCCGCACGTTCGCCGTGGAGTTTCACCGACAGCTCGAAGTGTTCAAGCAGAACGTTCCGCTGCTGGGCGATGGTGGGGGGTCGGGTGGCGGCATCATGATCGCCTCGCATGATGGCGCGGGCCTGTTCGAAGATCCACGGGTTGCCGATGCAGCCGCGCGCCACGCTGACGAGCCCGACGCCGGTCTCTTCGATCATGCGGAAGATGTCCTGTGCGGACCAGATGTCGCCCGAGCCGCCCAGGAGCAGTGGCGGGTTGCCCGTCGCGGTGCGTGCATCCAGGCCATACGTGTCGCTGAGCTGCCGCAGAAACGCCCATTGGCTGGGGCCGATGTATTTCTGTTCGACGGTTCGGCCGTGAACGACAGCGGCGGCGTAGCCCAGCTCGATGACCTTCTCGAAGATGCGGTGGAAGTTGCGCTCCGCGTCGGCGGAGTCGTCGCTGCCGCGGCGAAGCTTGACCGTGCAAGGCACCGCCGGGTCGACCGCCTGCCGTACCGCATCGAGAATGGCGATGGCTTCCTCGGGGACGGACAGCAGATGCCCGCCGCGGCTCTTTTTCTTGATCTTCTTCACCGGACAGGCGAGATTGACATCGATGACATCGTAGCCGAGGCTGACGAGAATCTTCGCGCCTGCGGCGATGTCGGCGGGGTGAGACCCCATGAGCTGGCCCGCAATGGGGTGGTCGGCTTCGTCAAGTTCGGCGGCTTTGAGCCCTTTGCCCCCGGCGATGAGGAACTGGTCGAGCATCGCCTCGGTGATGCAATAGGGTGCGCCGTGACGTCGCGCCACGAGGCGCATGGCGGCGTCGGAGTAGCCGGCCAGTCCCGCCTGGAAAAAAGGAGCGTCGAGAGTGAGGTTGCCGATCAGCGCCATGGGCAGGATTATAGGGGGCCGAACGCCGCGAGGCGGATCGACCCGAATCAGCAGGATCAAGGACGAACCGAGCATGACGATTGACCGAATCAAGGCGACGCTCCGCACCTCCGCACGCATCGTGACGGGGCTGACGCTGGCGTTGGCGTTCACCGCCTGTGCCGGCCGCGGACCGCGCATGGCGGACGAAGCGCTGGCGCCACTGGCGGAGCTGCGCTATCCGACGGATGCGCCCCGGGGCGACGATTTGGACATCGTGGTGGTTCGTTCGGGCAGCCGGATTCAACTCGCCAACCGCACGCCGCGAAGCTACCGAGGCATGCAGCTCTGGCTCAACGAACAGTGGGTGGGTGTGGCGGATCATATTGCCATCGGCGTCGACAACGCGTTCGACCTGAACAACTTTGTGGATCAGCACGGGCGCACCTATCCGGTGGCGGGGTTGCTCGCGCCGGACCGCTCGCAGCCGCTGGTGCATGCGGAGTTGTTTGATCCTTCGACGAACGAGCGGCATCGTATCACGGTGCAGTTGTCCCGCCGTCAGCCCGTTCGCGGCACGAGCGTGGTGCAGTACGAGTAAGCACATCGACTTCGAGGCACAGCGCCTCGGCATCAGGGAAGCAGCATGGACCGCACGCAACTGTGGCGCCGGTACAACCGGTATCTCTGTGAGACGGGACGACTGGGCATCAGCCTCGACATCTCGCGCATGAACTTCGCCGATGATTTTTTCGATGCGATGCGCGCGCCGATGAGCCGAGCGTACGCGGCGATGGATGAACTGGAGCGCGGCACGATTGCCAACCCGGACGAGCAGCGCATGGTCGGGCACTACTGGTTGCGCGCCCCGCAGTTGGCGCCGAACGAGGAGATTGCCCGGGCGATCACCGAGACGCGCGATGCCGTGGTGCGGTTCGCCGCGGATGTGCACGCAGGGAAGGTCGTAACGCCTGAAGGTCGGCGGTTCACGGATGTGCTGCTGATCGGCATCGGGGGAAGCGCGTTGGGGCCGCAGCTTGTCGCCGATGCGTTGGGTGGCGCGGGGGGTGTGACGGGCAAGCGCGACCGGATGCGCATCCATTTCTTCGACAACACCGACCCGGACGGCTTCGCTCGGGTGTTCGCGGCGCTTGGGGCAAGGCTGAAAACCACGCTCGTGGTGGTGATCTCCAAGTCCGGCGGCACAAAAGAGACACGCAACGGCATGCTGCAGACGCAGTGGGTCTTCAAGTGCCGCGGGCTCGATTTCGCCAAACAGGCGGTGGCGGTGACGGGCGAAGGCAGCGCGTTGGACCAGGTCGCTGAGAAGGAGCAGTGGCTGGCGCGGTTTCCCATGTGGGACTGGGTGGGCGGCCGCACCAGCGTGATGAGCGCGGTGGGTTTGCTGCCCGCGGCGCTGCAGGGGCTGGATGTGCAGGCGCTGCTCGATGGCGCAGCCGCCATGGACGCCATTACCCGCAAGCATGAGACATTGAAGAACCCCGCGGCGCTCCTCGCGCTGATGTGGTACCACGCCACGGGTGGGCGCGGCGAGAAGGACATGGTCATCCTTCCTTACAAGGATCGCCTGCTGCTCATGTCGCGCTATCTGCAGCAACTGGTAATGGAGTCGCTGGGCAAGGAACGCGACCTCGATGGTGCCATCGTTCACCAGGGCATCGCGGTGTATGGCAACAAGGGCTCGACCGATCAGCACGCCTACGTGCAGCAGTTGCGCGAAGGGGTGAACAACTTCTTCGCCACGTTCATCGTTGTGCTGCAGGACACGTTCAAAGCACCATCGAAGAGCGCGACGAAAGTGGATGAAGTCGGCGTCACGGTCGACCCCGACACAACCAGTGGCGACTATCTCGTGGGGTTCTGGCAGGGCACGCGCGAAGCGCTGTACGAGAACGGCCGCGAATCGATGACGATCACGCTGAACCGGCTGGATGCCCGCACGCTCGGCGCGCTGATTGCGCTGTATGAGCGGGCGGTGGGCTTCTATGCGTCACTGGTGAACATCAACGCGTACCATCAGCCGGGCGTGGAAGCGGGCAAGAAAGCCGCCGAGGCGGTGCTGGTGCTGCAGCGCAAAGCCACGGAGCACCTGCGCAATCACGCGTTTGAATCGTACACGCTGGAGCAACTCGCTCAGGCGATCGGGGCGGAGGATCAGGTCGAAACATTGCACCATATCCTCACCCACCTCGCCACCAACCGCCGCATCAAAGCGGTGCGGGGGAGGTATCAGGAGGTTGACCACGGATAACACGGATGAAGGCAAAGCATTCAGCGGACGATGCGCTCCCACTGAAGTTTGCTCCTGTTTGACATTGAGCAGTAGTGCGAGGCGTAGCTGGGTGATCGAAAGATAGCCGAGCATCTGGGCGCGGTGGTCATCGGTTAACGGGGTGACTACCTTTGGATCGACGATGACCGTGTTGTCAACGATCAGATCGGGAATCAGTTTTCCCACGAGTCCATCGCGGTAGTTCGAGAAGTCCCGGTCGCAGCGTATTCAGTACTCTCATCGCTGCGCCGATGATTTCACCGCTCAGTTCTTCGTGAAGCATAAAAGCCCGTCACCTCCCTGTCTTAATCCGTCCTATCCGTGTTATCCGTGGTCAAAACCGCTGCGGGGCGGCGCGGAGGGGCATGAGGGTGTCGCCGAGGCGCCAGCGGAGGGCATCGGTGACGTTGCGGCCGGTCATGGTTTTGAGAAGGTTGGTCTTCTCATCAGGGTCGTTGAGCAGATCGTAAAGTCCGAGGATGCGGTGGGTCTCGGTGTTGAGGATGATCTTGTAGCGTTCGGTTTCGAGCATGAGACGCTGACCGAACTCGCTGAGCACGCCGGTGTGGGGGCGTTCAAGCGTGATCGATTCGCCGGCGAGAAGGGGCAGGAGTGAGCGGCCGGTCATGTAGGGGGGCAGGTCGCAGCCGCCCAGTGTGGCGATCGTCGCAGCGACGTCGACGTTGCTGATGAGCCAGTCGGGGATCTCGCACCGGGTGCGGAAGGGCGGGGTGATGATGACGGGCACCTCGACCGCGCCGGCAAGGAAGGAGCGATGTCCCACCAGGCCGTGCTCGCCCAGCAGCATCCCGCGATCCGATGCGACGACGCACCAGGTGCGCTCGTTGTCCTCGCGTTCGGCGACGGATGACATCATGCGGCCGATGCCGTAGTCGATCAGGCTCACGCGCCCGAGGTAATCGGCTCGAATGCGCGCGATCTGTTGCGGCTCCAGCCGTTGCAGCATGACGCGCGGATAATCAAGCTCCGCCAGCGCATCCAGTTCGGTGAAGTTGGCGGGGACGAAGCCTTCTTCAAGCAGCTCCGGCGCGACGACATCCTGATAAAGCGTGGGCGGGGGCAGTTCGTTCCCCGGGCCGCTGTACGCCACGATCAGCGCCCATGGCTTATCGCTGGGCATGTGCGTCAGCATGCGGCGGGCCTGCACGCTGATGAACCCGTCGATGTCTTCATCCGGCTCCATCAGCAATCGGTCGGGGTGGAACGGCCCGTAGCGCAGTCGCTGACGGCGCTGCTGCACCAGCGCGGTGCGCATGCCGCTTGCCGCCGATGCGGTGAGGTAGTTGCAGTGTGCCGATTCGAGCACCTCGACGGGATCGACGACAACGCGTTCATCCAGGACGTGTTCAATGGCGTTGACGCAGCCGACGCCGGCGACGTGATATCCCTGTGCTTTGAGCAGGCCCGGCCAGCCGTCGCAGGTGATGGTGGCGGCGCTTTCGTCGACGTGGCCGTGCTGCCGGGCGTGCAGGCCGGTGAGCAGGCTGATCATGCCGCCGGGATCGACCGGCGAAGCGCTGGAAGCGACCAGCTTGAGCCCGCGTTGGATGAGCTTGTCCATGTTGGGCGTGCAGATGGGCCACGCCCTGCTGTTCCCCGCCGCGTCAGCGCGAAGACCGTGAGCCAGCACAATGAGCAGGTTGCGATGAAAAGCCATGGAACGTTCTCACCACGGATAGCACGAATAACACGGATCATCCCCCAAACGAACAATCCGCATCGCCAGTCGGCAATCGGCTGCCACGCCTCAGATCAGCACATCAACGCTCGTGTCGCTGATCAGCGGCCGCTCCGGTGGAAGCTTGACACGGTGCGGTGCGAGATCGGGTCGCGCCACGGGAAGCTCCGGGATCGGTGGCAGTCCCGACGGCAGGGCGGTGTCATACGGCCAGGCCTTGGGCTCGCACGTGTCAAACCCGTCGTTCTCGACATGAACGGGTCGACGATCCGGCAGCACACGGAACGTTCGTTCCTCCACCACCCGTTCGATCCGCATTGCTCGCCGGGGAAACGCCGCCTTGAGCTCGCACGGTCGGTGCGTGCTGAACAGGTGCTTCATCAGCGTTGTGATCGTCAGACTGCGAACCGATTTGAGCTGCATGGCGGCCTCGACTTCGGGGAGTTCGGGTTGCGGATATCGGATGCGATCACGCCACGAGGTTGATGGAACCGCCGGCGGCGGCGTTGGGGGCGGGGACGTAGCCTGCGGTACCGGCGAGCGACTGGTTCATGGCCGCGACCATGTCGCTGTCGGCCTGGCTGATGCAGGTGTAGACGGCGAGGAATCCACCGCTAGCGCTGCCCGCCGCGGCGCCGAGGAGCGCCAGCGCGGCCGCATTGGGATCTTCCTTGTCCTTGTCCTGCTCACCGAAGAGGGCGTCGAGGATGATCAGCGCCATCATCATCTTGAGGGTGTCCTCGCCGGCCATGCCTGCCTGGAAGGAGCTCAGGACGCTGGTCGCCTGGGTGTCCATGACGACCTTGCGAGCACTGTGCTGACCGTTGGTGCAGCCGACGGACGCCGCCGCGCCATTCGATGCGCCACCCGCTTCACCGAGCTGGCCTGCCGAACCGATACCGCTGCCGAAGGCGAGGTTGGACATGGGCATGCTTGAACCGATGGAAGCTATCACGGGCGGTCTCCTCTTTTCGCGAACCTTGGAACAGTGGTGTTCCCCTGCCACGAAACGGTTCAACACAGCCCGCGCCACGATGCCAGAAGGCAACATTCGGTTCTCTAACCATGGATTTCTGTGGGACTTAACCCCTCATTTCCGGCCGCGCGGCCTGTAACGGTTATGACGGCATGTCGCTCCCACGCAACACCGCCCCGAATGCCGTGCTGCCTGCGGACAACATGTGAACGGACCTCGATACGGCAGGCGGGGGCCGTCGGAGCGGCAGCAGGGCACCCCGTGCCGGTCGGCTCTCGCTTTCCGCTCCCGGCGCACTATCCTTTGAGACCCGATGAAGATTGAAGAACTGGATTACGACCTGCCCCCCGAGCTGATCGCCACCGAACCGTTGGCGCAGCGGGACCACGCCCGGCTGCTGGTGGTGCACCGCGAGTCGGATCGGCTGGAGCACCGGCGGGTGGTGGATCTGCCTGCCTTGTTGCGGCCGGGCGATCTGCTGGTCGTCAACGCCAGCAAGGTTCTGCCTGCCTATCTGGAAGGTGTGCGGATTGGAACCGGCGGCCGGGTGACGGGGCTGTATCTGGGCGATGCTGAGGGAGAAGGCTCCGCGCACTGGCAGGTGATGCTGGAAAGCCGCGGCTCCCTGCGGGAGGGGGAGCGGATCGGCCTGCCTGACGGGACAGAACTGGAACTGGTGGAACGGCTGACCGGCGGTGCATGGCGGGCGGCGGTGCATGGGCAGGGCGATGCGGTTGCCATCCTGCAGCGTGTCGGTCGTCCGCCGCTGCCGCCCTACATTCGCAAGGCCAGGCGGGCGATGGCGCAACCCGAGGTGCAGCCAAGTGATACCGAACGGTACAACACCGTCTACGCCTCCCAGCCCGGTTCGGTGGCGGCTCCCACAGCCGGACTGCACTTCACGCCCGAACTCCTGGCCCGCCTCGACGCGATGGGGGTGGACCGTGGGACGGTGACGCTGCACGTGGGTCTGGGCACGTTCGCTCCGATCCGCACCGCCCGGGTGGAAGATCATCCGATCCACCGCGAGTGGATGAGCGTACCGATGGAGACGCTGGTGAAGTTGGGGCAGACCCGCCAGTCGGGTGGCCGCATCATCGCGGTGGGCACCACGACGGTGCGTGCTCTGGAGTCGCTGCCGCCGGTGCTGCCCGACCCGCTGCGACCGGTCACAATGCAGACGCAACTGTTCATCACCCCGTCGGCGAACGGTTCGGCCCACCCGTTCCGGTACACCGATGCGCTGATGACCAACTTCCACCTGCCGCGGTCGACCCTGCTGGCATTGGTGGCGGCGCTGCCAGGTGTCGGCATCGACCGGCTCAGACGCTACTATCAGACCGCCGTGGCGCAGCGGTATCGCTTCTATTCGTATGGCGATGCGATGCTGCTGATATAAGTTCGCCACCCCCATGGCGTGCCATGTGCCGCTTGACGAGATGACCATGCCGACCTCGCTGGAACAACCTGCCGCCAAGTCTTCGCGCAAGAACCTTCACCCCGATGATGTGCGCATGAGCTTCGGCGACCACCTGGAGGAACTGCGCCACCGGCTGATCCTGGCGCTGATCGGCGTGGGTGTGGCGGCGCTGCTGACGTTCGTCTACGGCCGCGAAATCATCAACTGGCTGCAACTGCCGCTGCATCGGGCGCAGGTGGTGCTGGGGATGTCGCCCGGCACGATCACGACGGGCGTCACCGCGCCGTTTGCGATCTACATGAAGGTGAGCCTGCTCGCCGCGGCGGTACTGGCGCTGCCCTGGGTGGTGTACCAGATCTGGAAGTTCGTGTCGGCGGGGCTTTACGCCCACGAACGGCGGGTGATCTACCTCATTGCGCCCTTCAGCACGACCATGACGCTGCTGGGCATCGGCTTCATGTACTACTTCATGCTGCCGGTGTGCCTGGCGTTCTTCCTGAGCTTCGCCGCCAGCTACCCCGAAGCAGGCGGGCAGGAACCCGGCGTGATGGATCGGCTGACGGAGTTGCTGTCGTTCGATGCGCTCTTTGGGACGACGGAGGTGATCGACCCCGAACCGCCTGCGATCACGGCTCAAGACAGTGACATCTGGCGCATGCCAATGGTGGAGAAGGACCCGGTCAGCCCCGTCGAGGGCGACCTGTGGTACAACCGCCTGGAACACACACTCAAGCTGCAGACCGCCAAGGGATTGGTTGTTTTTCGCCCCGAGTCGAGTGGGTCGGTGCACCCTTTGATCACGCTGCAGGAGTACATCAGCTTCGTGATGTACATCACGGTGGGCATCCTTGCGGGGTTCCAGTTGCCCGTCATCATGACGGTGGCGGGGTGGACGGGATTGATCGATCCGACGCTGTTATCCGCATCACGCAAGTATGCCGTCTTCATCATGTTCGCTCTGTCGGCGGTGCTGACGCCAGCCGACCCGTTGAGCATGATCGTGCTGGCGGTGCCGATGTGCCTGCTTTATGAGTTCGGGTTGTTTCTGATGAAGCGGACGTACCGCGCGCCGGAAATGGGTGAGGAACAGGGGGCGTAATGCAGGTTGTACAGACGATCGAACAGATGCGCGAGGTGCGCAGCGACCTGCGGGGGCGGGTGGCGCTGGTGCCGACGATGGGGGCATTGCACGCGGGGCATCTGGCACTCGTTGATGCAGCGCGGGAGCGGGCGGATCACGTCGTCGTAAGCATCTTCGTGAACCCGACGCAGTTCGGCGTGCACGAGGATTTCGACCGGTATCCCCGGCCGGTGGACGATGATCTGGCGCGATGTCGCGAGTCGGGCGTGTCCGTGGTGTTCGCCCCGACGGTGACGCAGATGTACCCCGCCGACACGGTGGCGAGCGATCTGACGGTGCCCAGCCTTACGGGTGACCTCGAAGGTGCGTTCAGACCCGGCCATTTCAACGGCGTGTGTCGCGTGGTGGCCAAACTCTTCAACATCATTGAGCCCGATCTTGCCGTGTTCGGCCAGAAGGATTACCAGCAGTGGCGGGTGATCGATGCGTTCGTGCGCGACCTGAACGTGCCTGTTGAAGTGGTGCGGCATGGGACGGTGCGTGAGTCGGATGGTCTTGCGATGTCCAGCCGTAACGTTTACCTCACCCCGCAGGAACGCACGCACGCGCTGGGATTGTACAAGTCGCTGATTGAAGCGAAGCTGCTGATTGAGGAAGCCGGGGAGACCGACCCGGCTGTGGTGGAGCGTGCGATGCACAACGCGCTCGTCGCGCATCAGGTGGATGTGGATTACGCCGTGATCCGCCACCCGCAGACGCTTGCCCCGTTGGACAGCATCAGTCCGCAATTGACCGAAGGTGTTGTCGCGCTTGTTGCCGGGCGCGTGGGGGCGGTACGGTTGATCGACAACCTGCTGATCGGCGCGCCCTGACGCGCTATGATGAAGGACTCGCCGAACGCAGTAAACAGACATCTGAGTAGTCTCAGATGCGGGCGATCAGCAGGCCATGGCAGAAAACGGCATCCGCAGACACTGGATGATTGTGATCGGTCTGGCGTTGGGCGCATTGACGCTGACGCTGGGGGCGTTTTCCTATACCCATCGGCTGGAGGAGCGCGTCGCCGAGTCGCGGCTTCAGGCGGAAGCGGTCGATCAACTCGGGCTGATTCGCCTCGGCCTGATCGAAAGCATCGAAGCCATCGAAGGGCTTGCCGATGTCATTCGGGTGGATCCCCAGATCTCCCGTGAGATGTTTCAGCAGTACGCAACGCTGATCGGGCAGCGGCATCCGGCTTTCTACGCGATTTCGTGGGCGCAATGGATACCGCACAGCGAGCGTGAGCCACTTGTCGAGGCCATTCGAGCCGATGGCTATTCCATCGAAGACATTTCAATGCTGGACGCGGAGGAGAAGGTCGTTCCCTCGGTTGAGCGATCGCATTACCTGGTGACGCGTCACACCAGCGCGCCGAGGTTTACGGATGCGGTGGGAACGGATGTGCTGTCGCGTGCCCGACGCCCGGAAGCGGTGTGGCACGCGGTGGCATCGGGCGAGGCATCGTTGACGCGTCCTTTGTACATGTCGCGCGACGGGGAAGGGGATGATGGCTGGGTGGGGATCGTGGTGTTTGTCCCGATCTTTGATTTGCCGATTTACATGACGGAGGAAGTGACGCCGTTGCAGCGCGCCGAAGCGTTTCGCGGCACGGTGTCGGTGGGGGTGCGCACGCAGGCGGCGTTGGATGAATGGCTCGGTGCAGGGCTTTTGCCGGAGAATCTGCACGTTGTGGTGTACGACGTCGACCGCAACGGCGAGCGGCAGGTGGTGTTTCAGCGCGGCGCGGACGCCGACCTGCTCGCTCAGGTTGACGACGACATGATCATCGAGCAGTCGCTGGAGTTCGGCGGGCGTCGCTGGCAGGTGCTGAGTGTGCCGAGCGAGGCGTTTGCGCGGGACCTGCACTGGGCGCCGCTGCCTTGGGTGGTGCTGAGTCTGGGGCTGCTGGTTTCGCTGCTCCTGCCGGCGGTGGTGCACTTGTACCTGCGCCATCATGCTGCGGTTCAGTTGTTTGCCGATGAACGGGCGCGCACCGCCGATGAACTGGAGCGCGCCAATGAAGGTCTTCGCCACACCAACGATGAAATGGAGCAGTTCGTCTCCGCGGTGTCGCACGACCTGAAGAACCCGCTGCTGGTGATCGACTGGACGTGCGATGCGCTGCAGCGCGCAGCCGAGTCGAATGATTGTGTGGCGATCAACAAGTCGATCGAGCAGCTCAAGCGCAGTGCGAAGATGATGAAGCGGATCATTGATGATCTGCTCAAACACAGTCGCGCGCGATTTGCGACGTTCGATCCTGAGCCGGTGGACATGGATATTCTGGTGCGCACGCTGGTGGAGGCGCACGCCGCCGAGGCGGAAGCGGCGGGCGTTCGCATCCATGTGATTCAGCCGCTGCCGCGCGTCTGGGGCGATCCGGGGCGACTGGCGGCTGCGGTGGACAACCTCATCACCAACGCGCTGAAGCACGGCCGGTCCGAGCACGGTGTGGGCATGATCACCATCGGCAGCACGCAAAGCCGGGATGAGGTGTGCTTCTTTGTGCGTGACCGCGGCCCGGGTGTTCCGCCCGAACACCGCGAGACGATCTTCCAGATCTTCAATCGCCTCACCAGCGATGAGGACGGCACGGGCGTGGGGCTGGCGATCGTCAAACGCGCTGCCGAGGCGCATCGCGGCCGGGTGTGGGTTGATGACACGCCGGGCGGCGGTGCGACGTTCTGGATCGCCATTCCCCAAAACGTTCGTCGGCTACGCCATGTCCGAAAGCATTGATCAGAAGATGCGCGCCTGATGCATGTCGAGCGCCGCTGCGAGTTCACCCGGGGAACTTGATGCCTTCGCCGGTAACGCGGTGGTAGAGCATCCGGGTGTGGTCGACGTGGCGGGAGACGGGGCGGTTGTGTCGAATCCATTGCCGCGCCGATCGGCCGAGCTGCCGGGCCTGCTCCGGGTGCTCGAAGGCACGTCGAAGGGCGGCGACCCAGGGTTCGGGCGCGGCATCGTCAATCACCCACGCGGTGGTGTCGTCAATGAGGTAATCCAACCACGGGTCGTTGCGCGCGATGACCGGTTTGCCTGCTGCCATCGCCTGCAGCGTGATGCTGCGTGTTCGTCCCAGCGCCTGCGGCTGCAGCAACAGATCCGCACGCAACAGCAATTCGCGGTGCCCCAGACGCCGTGGCACGAACGACAGGTTCGCCAGCAGGTTGTGCCGCTGTGCCGCCTGCCAGAGCTGGTGCTGTTCATCGCCCATGCCATCGAGGAAGAACTGTGACTGCGGATGCTCCTTGAGGATTGACGCCAACGCGGCACAGAGCGCTTCGTAATCGTCATCGTATCGGCCGTTGCCTGTGATGACGGCACAAAGCGGATGGGTGTCGGAAGGCGATGACTCGGCTGCCTGTTCCGCTGCCTGCTCCAGACGCTGATCCATGCCGCCATCCGGCACGATCACGCCGGGTGGAATGTATTCGACCAGCACCTGTGTTTCGGCGACTTCGCGCTCGATCGCCTGTGCCAATGGTTGGGTGCCGGCGGCGAAAGCGGTGCGCGACGGGTCGAGCTGTCGGGCGAGCCGTCGGGCCTGCGTCACATCCATCGCCGAGTTCGCGGTAAACACCGCCGCCACGTTCAACGCCTGTGCCAGGTCCAATGCGCCTTCCCACATGCGCCCATCCAGCGCATGCACCAGGTTCACCCCCAACTCCTCCAGCGCGTCGGCAAGCATGCGGATGCGGCGACGACGCAGATAGTTCCACGAGCTGTCGGTCCACGTGATTCGCTCGCCGAACGCGATCGATTCCTCCTCGGATAACCCCGTGGGCACCACCTGGGCGACGCGCACCTGCTCATCAAGCAGACCGACAACAAGATGGCGGAACACCGCCAACTCCTCATCCAGCCAGGCCGTGTTGGCAATCAGGGCAACGTGCATGAAAGCAAATCATAGCATCGCGGTGGAGGGTGGACCGCCGCAACGTGGCGCGGTCGAGGGCGGGGCAACACTACTTGGCCGGCTCACCCGCGCCCAGCAGGTGGCGCATCACCGCCTGCTGCATCGCCTCGGCGGTGACGACCTCTTCGACGATGACTTCGTCGGCACCCGCCTGCGTGGCGAGCAGACCCTTGCTCAGATAGC
Source organism: uncultured Phycisphaeraceae bacterium (assembly GCA_964511575.1). GTDB lineage: Bacteria > Planctomycetota > Phycisphaerae > Phycisphaerales > Phycisphaeraceae > CALKHT01. The sequence goes on from CAZEFM010000040.1 coordinate 23,225, forward strand.
TGGTCCGGGCCGCGATGTAGATGTCGGGGGACAACTCCCGCGCCAGTTCGCAGGCACGTACCGCCGCCTCCTCATTGGGAATGGTCAGGATCAGCGCATCGGCTTCCCGGATGCCCGCGTCCAGAAGCACCTGTCGGTCGGCGACGTCGCCATGCACCATCTCCCGTGCCAGTTGGCGCTGGCGGGCGATGGTCGCTTCGTTGGTTTCGATGACGACGATATCGACGTTGGCTTCGTCGAGTTTCTGGGCGATGGCGCGTCCCACAGGACCGAAGCCAGCAATGATGACCCGTAGCACCCGTTCGGGCTGCTTGGCCGCCCGTTTGATCGTATCCACCTGTTCATCCATGGAACGAAGCCTTGTCCTGCCTGTGCCGTGGCACACCATGCGCTCGCGGAGGCGTTGATGCTATCGGCCGTCTGAGCACATTGCGAGCAAAAACCACACCGGGGAGGGGCGGTGCGATCGCTCCGCCCCGGCGATGGCAGCCCCGGGGTTCAGACGGTGACCATCTGTGCGCCGTGAGTCGCAACTTCGTTCTTCGCCTGCTCGATGAACGATGCCAACGGCAGCGCGCCCAGGTCGCCTCGGGAGCGGTCGCGGATGCTGACGGTGCCGGCGTCGCGGTCCCGGCCGCCCACCACCAGCATGTAGTTCACCTTCAACTCCTGCGCCACCTTGATCTTGGCGTTGACGCGGTCGTTGGAGTCGTCCAGCGTCGCGCGGAACCCCGCTGCCTTCAACGCCGCGAGCACCTCCCGGCCGTAGTCGCTGAATTTGTCGCTCACCGGCAGGACGCGCACCTGTTCGGGCGAGACCCACAACGGGAACGCGCCGGCGTAGTGCTCGATCAGGATCGCCATGAAACGTTCCATCGATCCGAACGGCGCGCGGTGGATCATGACCGGCCGCTGCCGCGTGTTGTCCGGTGCGATGTACTCGATCCGGAACCGTTCGGGCAGGGTGTAGTCGAGCTGCACGGTGCCGAGCTGCCACTTGCGGCCGATGACGTCGCGAACGATGAAGTCGACCTTGGGCCCGTAGAATGCCGCCTCCCCGCGCTCCTCGGTGAAGTTCACCTCCATCGCGCGCAGCACCTCGCGCAGTTCGTTCTCCGCGCGTTCCCACACGGCCGGGTCGCCCGCGAACTTGTCGCTCGTCGGGTCGTGCAGCGACAGGCGGATCGACACATCCGCGAAGCCGAACGTCTGAAACACGAACTGCACCAGCTCGATCGTCTGGCGGAACTCGTCCTTCACCTGTTCATGCGTGCAGAAGATGTGGGCATCGTCCTGCGTGAAGCCGCGCACGCGGGTCATGCCGGTGAGTTCGCCCGACTGCTCGAAGCGATACACCGTGCCGAACTCCGCCAGCCGGATCGGCAGATCGCGATAGCTGTGCGGCTCACTGGCGTAGATCTTGATGTGATGCGGACAGTTCATCGGCTTGAGGAGGTACTCCTCATCGCTGTCGCGCATTTTGATCGGCGGGAACTGCGAATCCGAATAGTACGGGTAATGCCCGCTGGTCTTGTACAGATCGATCTTGCCGATGTGCGGCGTGTAGACCACGTCATACCCACGGCGCAGCAGTTCCTGCTGCAGAAAATCCTGCAGCAGCGAGCGCACCATCGCACCACGCGGCTTCCAGAGAATCAAACCCTGCCCCACCTGCTCATCGATAGCGAAGAGGCCGAGTTTCTGGCCGATCGTTCGGTGGTCGCGCGCTTTGGCTTCTTCAAGTTGAGCGAGGTATTGATCGAGATCAGCCTGTGTGAAGAACGCCGTGCCGTAGACGCGCTGGAAGCGGTCGCTGTCGACATCGCCGTGCCAGTGCGATGACGCGATGCTCATGACCTTGAACGCGCCGATGACACTGGTGTCCGGCACGTGCGGCCCCATGCACAGGTCTTCCCATTGCGGACTCTGGATTTCGGATTGCGGATTGAACTCGCCCGTCACATACCACGAGAGTGTCGCCGCCCCGCCTTCCAGGGCGCGTTGCGCGTTGTCGATCTTGTACTTGTTGCCCTCAGCTTCGAGCTTGCGCATGCCTTGGGTCGGTGCCAACTCATACCGCGTAAACGGTCGGCCTTCGGCGATGATTTTGCGCATCTCTTCCTCGATGCGCGGGAAGTCGTCGCTGCTGATGGGGGTGTCCAGCGCGATGTCGTAATAGAAGCCGTTCTCCAGCGGCGGGCCGTAGGCGAGCTGCGCCTCGGGCCAGAGTCGTTGGATGGCCTCGGCCATGACGTGGGCGGTGGAGTGGCGCAGCAGGTAGAGGGCGTCCGGGTCGTGCTCCTTGCTCAATCCCTTTTTGTCGGTGCGCGGGCGGGTGATGATGGCGAGCGAGGCGTCGCGCTCGATGGGCCGATGCAGGTCCCAGAGCTGGCCGTCGACCTTGGCGCCGATTGCCGCCTTGGCGAGCCCCGCGCCGATATCCGCCGCCACCTGCGCCGCCGTGACCGGGCCGGCATATTCCTTGACACTTCCATCCGGGAGCGTGATTTTCATGATCGTTCCATACCTCAAACCGACCGCCAACCGACCGGCAATGCGGCGATTATAGAAACTTCGCCGGGGCAGGCGGGAGCCGATGTCTGGATTTCTTCAGCTATCGGCAC
>CAZEFM010000040.1:25948-31528 GCA_964511575.1 uncultured Phycisphaeraceae bacterium
AAACTTCGCCGGGGCAGGCGGGAGCCGATGTCTGGATTTCTTCAGCTATCGGCACACTCCGCGCACAGTTGGAAGAGGAAGCTGCACGGCTCAACCTTTCTCTGTCGGCATACGTCCACTATCTGCATGCGAGATTCGCCCCGGGGCGTGACACCGAGCGGCTGGATCGCCACGTCCGCGATGTGTACGGAAAACACGGCGAGCTGATGCGAAGACTCGCCAAATGAGCGGCACATCCGCATGGTGCGGAGAACGCGGGTTAAGCGTTCGTCGCTGATAGAACTTCATCTGCGGGTTTATTGTTGCGACATCTCCTGTTGCAGCAAAAACGCCTGCAGCCTGGGGAGGTTGTCGGTGTTGATGAGGTCGACCTCGGCGTCGAGCAGTTCCTGCCAGACGGTTTCCAGTTCAGGCGTCGCCCAGAAGCGGACGCGGTAGCCTTTCTCGTGGGCGCGGCGGACCATGTCGCGCAGCTTCTGACGCTCCTCGGCGGGCATTTCCGTCAGGCCCAGCCAGTTGAAGTGCGACCACCAACTGTCGCTCACCAGCGGCATGAAGTGTGGCGGAAGGTCGCTGTTCAGATCGCGCATGCGGCCGTCGTACCGCGCGATGTAACGCTCCTGTCGCAGCATCAGATCGCGCGGCCGAGCACCGGAGATGATTGCCACCACCGCTGCGGACTCACGCGGCGGTGCACCATCCGCATCCCACACATCGATGATGTCGCTGTACTCCTCCAGCACACGCCTGAGCACGGGAAACGTGCGCTCGCCATGCGACTTCACATCGATGAGCAGGGTAAATGTTGGGCCGTTGGGATAGATGCGGCCGTTGAACTGCCGCGCCCGTTGCCGCAGGGGTTCGAGGTAGAGCGCCTGCAGCGTGCGGTCAGGTCGCACATCCTCGAGATCGTGAGCGACGAGCAGTTGGCCATCGACAAGGAAAATGTCCGCTTCGACGGAGCAGAAGCCGTGGTCAAGCGCATCGAGCAGCGGCCTGGCATGGTTGTAGTCGTTGTGGGCATGGGCGCGGGCGAGAGGTGTTGGTGTTTGCATGGTGGGTGTCTGTTGACAAGCCACCAGCGCCAGTGAAGCGAGCAAGAGAATCAACACACGCATGCCGCACCTCCAACGTAAAGTCCGGGGATGGCTATCCCCGGGATGTTCACGCGCAACAATGTCAGCATACCAGCGCCATCGTCATACGATAGTGCTGCCCGGCGTGCGGCAGGCCGAACGGCTCGCCTTCGATGCGCCAGCCGTGCCTGAGGTAAAACCCTGTCGCCGACACGCGGGCGTTGCACCAGAGAAGTCGGACGTTGGTGTGTTGGCGGATGTGGGTTTGCGCCAGTTGCAGGAGTGCCGTGCCGATCGCCTTGCCGCGATGGCTCGGCGCCGTCGCCATGCCGCGCAGTTGATAGGCGTCGCGTCCGTCCAGTGGGCGATGCAGCAGCGTGACGCAGCCGATATTCCGCCCGGTTTCATCGAATGCGCCGAAGTGGAAGGTGTCGTCTGCCTCGTCGCCGTCGAACCGTGCCGTGTCGATTGGCAATCCGGGTCGCAGCACTTCCTGCCGCAGTGCGATGATTTCCGGGCACGTGGCTGGACGAAGCGTGATGTGGAGCGGCGTGGCGGTCAAGGCGCGGACTCAACCGGCACGGGTGCGGCATCGTTACCAGTGGGCGGAGCGGAAGGCGTGGCCGCGGCGGGCAGGTCCGCCAACAGATGGAAGTTGAACAACTGCCCTTCCTCGTAGCGCTTGCGGTTCACGGTCACGCGATCGACCAGCGCGTTGCGCACTACGCCAGCGTCGTAGAGACGCACCTCGTAGATATCCTCCAGGCGAATCGGCTCGCTCAACTGCCATTCGATGCCGTTGCCCACCGGCGTATCGACGTGGGTGATGGTTCGGATCACCGCGTCACCCCGCAACTGCAGTTCCAGAAAGTAGTCCGGCGTGTCGAGATTGAACAGGCTTGGGCGTTTGGGCACGTTGAGGCGGCTGCCTTCGACTTCGGCATCCACGTACTTCTGCAATTCAATGCGGACGCGCTGCACCATCGCAGGGGGTGGCGGGGCGTGATCCTTCCCCACCGGCAGGTGCGGCCAAAGCAGCCAAATGCCCGCAGCCGCGCCGATTCCCGCGAGAAATGCTGCCGCAATGGTTATGATCTTCAGCATGGCGGTTCATGTTTCCTGCTGTGCGATCCGCGTTGATGGTAACGGCAGCGGCAAAAGGGGTCCATCATGAATTGGCGAACGAACGGCATGGCAGCGGTCGGCATTGTCGCGTCCATCCTCGCCGCGGCGGCGTTCCACCCCGTCGTCGCGCAGGAGCAGCCGACGCTCATCGCTCCCGGTGCGACCATTGAAAAAGTGGCGCAGGGCCATCGCTTCACCGAAGGCCCCGCCGCCGATGAGCACGGCGATGTCTGGTTCACTGACATTCCCAACAACCGCATCCACCGCTACAGCGTGCCCCGTGATACCGTCACGCTCGAATACGAGAACACCGGCGGCGCCAACGGCCTCATGTTCGATGCCGAGGGAAAACTCATCGCCTGCCAGGGCACCGCACGACAACTCGTACGCTACGACGGCGACGGCGGGGTCACCGTCCTTGCCGAAACGTACGAAGGCAAACGCCTCAACAGCCCCAACGATCTGGCGATCGATGAGCACGGCGGCATCTACTTCACCGATCCACGCTACGGCAACCGCGACGACATGGAAATGCGGGTCGAAGGCGTATACTACCTCGATCAACATCAACAGCTTGTGCGCGTGATTGATGACCTGGTGCGACCCAACGGCCTCGTCCTCAGCCCCGCGGGTGACACGCTCTACGTCGCTGATCACGGCGCCAGACGCATCTACGCCTATGCCGTGCAGGGCGACGGCTCGCTTGCCGACAAACGCCTGTTCGCCACCACGGGGGATGAGCGGCAGCGCGGCGGGCCGGATGGCATGACCATCGACGCGCAGGGCAATGTTTACGCCGCCTGTCCCAACGGCATCATGATCTGGAACGCCAAAGGCGAGCACCTCACCACCATCGCGGTGCCCAGTCATCCCACCAACTGCGCGTTCGGCGGGCCCAACCGTCGCGAGCTATACATCACGGCGGGCGGGGAACTGTACCGCATCAAGATGAACGTCGGCGCACCCCAGTAAGGCATCGCTGCGGAAAAAACTCTCGGAATATCACCCGCATCACATTCCCGGCAACGTCCCGCCTTCGCGCGACAGGTAATACTGCGCGATCGCATAAAACGCGTAGATCGCCAGAAACGGGTAGCCGAACCACCTTTGGAAATGCCCGCGCTTCACGGCATCGAAGATGTAAATGCGAAAGATCAGCAGCACCAGCAGCATCACCGGCAGGTGCAGGTAGAGGAAGATGCGCGAGACGACCACATCCGCGTGCGGCTCAACGATCGGCAGCGGGGCGGCGACGGCGGCGGCACCGGTCACGAACAGCACGTTCAGAATGTCCGCCCCGATCACGTTCCCCACGAGCAGCTCGGGGTGACCCTTGCGAATCGACGCCATGCCCACCACCAGTTCCGGCAGCGACGTGCCCAACGCCACCAGCGTTCCCGCGATGACCACCTTCGGCACGCCCCACTGAAGCGCCAACTCCGACACCGCGGAAATCAGCACGTGGCTCGACACGATGACCACCACCAACCCCAGGAGCATCGCGCCGACCGTCGCCGGCACGGAGCGTTCAGCGTGTTCGGGCAGCGGCGTGATCGGCGTCGTTTCCTGCACATCCTCGGTGGTGATGAACGGCTCGCCCGACGGGTGCTGCTTCGCCCAGCGCACGCTCATGTACATGTACACCGCCAGCAGAGCGAGAAACAGCACGCCCACCCAACGATCGAGCGTCGCCTCATCTCCCTGCGTGAAAAACGCGAGGTAGCACAACACCGCGAGCAGCACGCCCGAACCGAACTGCACCCAGCCCTGCCGCTGCAGGACGAAGCGATCGGCGGGCAGCGTTGCGATGACGCAGCCGAGCCCGAAGATCAGTGCCGCGTCGGCGATGATCGAGCCCACTGCGTTGCCCAGCGCCAGCCCCGGCTCGCCTTTCCAGGCCGCCATGACCGACACGGCACACTCGGGGCTGGTCGTGCCCAGCGACACGATCGTCGCACCGATGATCACCTTGGGCATGCCCAGCCGATGCGCCAGCGACGATGCACCCTCCACCAGCCAGTCCGCCCCCTTCGCCAGCGCAAACAAACTCGCCACGGCAATCAGCAGCAGCGACCACCAGGGCAGACCGACAAACCATTCCGGCGGGATCAGGTGTTCCATAGGCGTGGGAGTCTACACGAACGACATCACCCACGCAGCAGGATTTTGCGAATCGATGGAACGTTGCGACGGCAACGCATACCCGCAACCATGACGTGCCGGAGACGCGCCATCACGCTATCATCCCTCACCATGCCAATCACAGGACAGGACAAACGCCGGCTCAAAGCCCTGGGCCAGACCAAAGACGACGATGTACGCCTCGGCCAGGCAGGCCTGAGCGAAGGCTTCCTCGCCAACCTCGACACGCTGTTCAAGCGGCAGGAGCTGGTCAAGCTGCGCTTCACCGAGCTGCGCGGCGAGGAACGCAAGGAACTGGCTGACATGATCTGTCAGGCGACGGAGGCGGATCTGGTCGGCATCCTTGGCCGCACCATGCTCCTCTACCGCCCCAATCCCGACCTGCCGCCGGAGCAGCGAGCGTTGGGAGGATAACCATAGAACGGGAGAATAATCACTAAGCAATAATCAATGGTCATTTGGCAATTGAATGGGCAATGCCCAAGTGCGAAGTAGCTGCCGCGCTGGCTTTATGCCTTCTTCACTGCCAACTGCAAATTGATAATTGCTTCGTGATTATTTCATTCATTCCGTAATCGCCCGCAGAATTGCGTCCAGGTCGTCCGCCACCTGAATGGGTTCGTTGGCCATGCAGCCGGTGGGTTTACTGCGCGGCGCGATGTCCTGCACCGCTTTAACATCGATGCCGGTGTGGTACTTCACGGTCGCGTCGGGGTCTTTGAGTTCGTGTCCGGTGAGAATGCACACGACCCGTTCATCGGGACCGATCACGCCTTCGTTGATGAGTTGGTGCGCCCCGGCGACGGAAGCGGCGCTCGCCGGTTCGCAGCCGAAACCGTAGCGGCCGACCATCGCCTTGTGTTCCATGATGGTGTCGTCGTCGACCTGTCGCACCACGCCGTTCATCAGGTACAGCGCTCGCAGTGCCTTGGGGAGGTTGACGGGGCGGCCGATCTCGATCGCGCTGGCGATCGTGCTGGCGTGGGTGTCGGCGTTGTCCATCTCCTGATAGAGCGCGGCCACGGTGTTGTAGTCCACCCGCCCGTCGTTCCAGGTCAACCCGCGATCGTTCACCAGTTGGTGCAGCGGGTTGGCACCCGTTGCCTGAATCACCGCCAATCGCGGAATGCGGTCGATCAGCTCCAGCTCGCGCAGTTCCTGGAACGCCTTGCCGAACGCCGAGCAGTTGCCCAGGTTGCCGCCGGGGACGACGATCCAGTCGGGCACCTGCCAGTCC